>NZ_JBWKER010000002.1:93499-258131 GCF_056435345.1 Kitasatospora sp. NPDC043950 | reverse complement strand
GTGTTCGGTGTTCGGTGTTCGGTGTTCGGTGTTCGGTGTTCGGTGTTCGGTGTTCGGTGTTCGGTGTTCGGTGTTCGGTGTTCGGTGTTCGGTGTTCGGTGTTGCAAGCCTTTTATTGTATCCGGCTCCGTGCGAGAGGACGACCAACTTCCCCTGGAAAACGGAGAGTTCACCGCCGAAGCTGGCTGACAGGGCGAGGTCGACGGGTGTCTGCTTGGCCTGCTCCCACGGAAGTACCGGAACCCCGAGGGAGCTCAGCAGCTCGGCGACTCCTGCGCTGAAGGGGGACGATCCCGTACAGGCGGCCAGCAGCTGGATCCTGAGGTCGTCGCGGAACAGCGGAACGACGTCCAGGAGACGGGTCGCGGAGGTCACGTTGTGGACGACGAGGAGAACCCGGCGGCAGCCACCGCGGGTGGTCCACCTCGAAGCGTCCTCGCCCACCGGAACCCGGATCCAGTCGGTCACCAGCCCTGCCAACCCGCCGCTCCTTCGATGCTCGCCGCCTCCCCTCGCGAGGTCCGTCCATTGTTCCACGGCGTGGATGTCGAGGTTCGGCCTCGGTCGGGACCGGTCGGTTCGGCCGGACCCGACGCGCGGTCAGGGTCTTCGCCCGGCGGCGGGTTGGGGAGTGGGGGTGATTACAGGTGTTCGAGGCGGATGGCCGCGGCCGGGCAGACCGCGGCGGCGTCCTGGACGGCCTGGTGGAGGTCGGCGGGGGGTGCGGCGTCGAGGAGGATGACGATGCCGTCCTCCTCGCGCTGGTCGAAGACCTCGGGGGCGGCCAGTACACAGTGGCCGGCGCCGCAGCACTTTTCCTGGTCGATGTGGATGAGCATGGCTTTCCTTTCGGAGGATCGGTTCGGACGCGGGGGGCCGCTACCAGGCGAGGGGGAGCTCGTGGACGCCGTAGATGAGCATGTCGCCCCGGAAGCGGATCTCCTCGAACGGTACGGCCAGGCGCAGTTCGGGCAGTCGCTGCAGGATGGAGTTCAGCGCGATCTGCAGTTCCAGCCGGGCCAGGGGCTGTCCGAGGCACTGGTGGACGCCGAAGCCGAAGGCCAGGTGGAGGCGCGCGTCGCGGGAGAGGTCGAGCTCGTCGCCGTCGGGGAACTTCTGCTCGTCCCGGTTCGCGGTGCTGATCATGCAGATCACGCCCTCGCCCGCTCGGATCCGGACGCCGCCGACGGTGACGTCCTCGGTGGCGACCCGGGTCAGGCCGGAGTGCGCGATGGTGAGGTAGCGCAGCAGTTCCTCGACGGCGCCGGCGACCGACTCCGGGTGCTCGCGCAGGTGGGCGAGCTGGGTGGGGTTCTGCAGCAGGGCCAGGATGGAGAGCGCGGTCATGTTCGCCGTGGTCTCGTGTCCGGCGACCAGCAGCAGCCGGCCCATGGCGCCGATCTCCTCGGTGCTCAGTTCGCCGCGGGCGACCAGGCGGCTGAGGATGCCGTCGTCGGGCTCGGTGCGCTTGGAGTCGGTGAGCTTGACCAGGTAGTCGACCAGGTTCTTCTGGGCGATCTGCACCTCTTCGGCCGAGGAGTCGCGGCGCAGCAGGACCCGGCTGCACTCCTGGAAGAAGTCGTGGTCCTGGTAGGGGACGCCGAGCAGCAGGCAGATGACCAGGGACGGCAGCGGCAGCGCGAACTCGTGGACCAGGTCGCCGGAGTTGCGGCCGGCGGTCAGCTCGTCGAGCAGTTCGTCGGCGATGCGCTGGACCTCGGGGCGCAGTGCCTCGACCTTCTTGATCATGAATTCGCTGGTGAGCATCCGGCGCAGGTGGGCGTGCTCCGGGTCGTCCATCCGGATGAAGGTCCGCTGGCCGGTGCTCAGCTGCCGGGCTCCGGCGCTGATGAACGGGAAGCCGGGCCGGGCGGCGTCCGAGCTGAAGCGGGCGTCGCTGAGCACGGCCTTGATGTCGTCGTGGCGGGTGACCAGCCAGCTGGGGGCGCCGTCCCAGAGGGTGATCCGGCTGATCGGTTCGTCCTGCTGGGCCTGCTGGTAGGCCGGCGGCGGGTCGAACGGGCAGCCGCCACGGGCGGCGGGGTGGGTGAACCGGGGGTTGTGAGCGGCGGTGGCCATCATGGGCTCCCTTCGCGGAGCGGATTTGCCGGTGGCGCCGAGCGGATGGGCCTGCGGTGCCGTGGGGTAGCGCCCGGGACCGTTGCATGCCCTAAGCAACTAACTCACCGTCACGCTAACTCGCGGTCAGTGGTGGCGAAAGGGCCCATCCGGTGGCGAACGAATCTGTCTGGAAACCGGTCAGTGGTCGAGAGGGGAGCCACTCCCCGAACGGGGTCGCTACAGTTCCCCCATGCCGGACGCAACAGACAATCCGACCGCCACCTCCGAACTGGAGGAGGTGCTGGCCTCGCTGGCCTACCTGCTGACCCGCTCGCAGGAGCACGAGCGCCAGACGGCGCGGGCCGGCATCACGGCGGCGCGCTCGGACGTCTACCTGCTGCGCGCGCTCGCCGAGGCCGAGGAGGTCAGCCGCGTGGGCGACCTGGCCGCCCGGCTGATGGTCAAGCCCTCCCACGTCACCCGGCAGATCGACCGGCTGCAGACCCAGCAACTGGTGGAACGCACTCCGGACGCGCTGGACCGCCGGGCCCGCCAGGTGGCGCTCACGGCCGAGGGGCGGGCGATGCTCAACCGTCTGAAACAGGCCAACATCGCCGGTCTGGCCAATGCGCTGGACGGCATTCCGGCGCCGGACGTCGCCGCCACGGTCAGCGTGCTGCGCCACTTGGTGGACCGGTATGTGCGGCAGGTCCGGATCAAGATGCTGTCCGAGGACGCCACGCCGGCGGACCGGGCGCCCGGGAGCGTCGGCATCGCCGACCCGGGCCCGAACCGCTGCCCCTGACGCGGGGCCCGGCAAGGAGGGGGCGCCGGAGCGGGCGCCCCCTCCGAGGTCAGGACCGTACGGCGATCGAAACCGTACGGTGATCAGGACCGTGCGGAGATCAGGGCGGCCAGTCCGTCCAGCCCGCGGTCGACGGTGTCCGGGTCGACCTGGCTGACGGAGAGCCGCAGTTGCCGCTCCCCGCCCGCGTCCGGGTAGAAGTGCGACATCGGGGTCCAGATCACCCCGTACTCCGAGGCCGAGAGTTCGAGCAGCGCGTCGTCCACCACGAACGGCACGGTGACCACCAAGAAGAACCCGCCGCGCGGCTCGTTCCAGCTCACCCCGCTGCCGGGCGGGAAGCGCCGGGCCAGGCCTGCCAGGACGAGCGCGAGGTTGCGCCGGTAGAGCGCGGCGACCTCGGTGTTGGCGGCCCGCAGGCTGTAGCCGTGTTCGAGCAGCGCCCCGCCGATCACGGCCTGGGCGATCGGTGAGGTGTTCACCGTGGTCATGCTCTTGATCATGCCGAGCAGGTCGGCCAGCAGGTCGGTGCCGCCCGCGCCGTCCGCCACCGGCTGGTCCGCCACCACGTACCCGACCCGGGCGCCCGGGAGGGCCGTCTTGGCGAAGGAGCCGAGGTGGACGACCCGCCGTTCGGTGTCCAGGGCCTTGAGCGAGGGCAGCCGCTCCTCGCCGGCGAAGACGCAGTACGGGTTGTCCTCCAGCAGGAGGAAGTCCTCCTCGGCGGCCAGGGCGAGCAGTTCCCGCCGCAGCTCCAACGGCAGGCTGGCCCCGCTCGGGTTGGCGACGTCCGGTACCAGGTAGAGGGCGCGCGGGCGCAGCCCCTCGGCCCGGGCGGCGGCCAGTTGGCGGCGCAGGTCGGCGAGGTCCACGCCGTCCGGGCCGTCGGCCACCGGCCGCACCGCCAGGTCGGCGAGCAGCGCCGCGCCGGTCAGCCCCACGTACGTGGGCGAGACGGCGAGCACCACGTCCTCGGGGCCGCGGCGCAGCGCCCGCAGCACCAGGAACATCGCCTCCTGGCAGCCCACCGTCACCACGATCGACTCGGCGGGCACCTCGATGCCCTCGTCCACCGCGAGGTGGGTGGCGATCAGCTCGTGGATGATCCCCTTGGTCCGCCCGTACTGGAGCACCTGTCGCCGGGCCGCCTCCTCGGAGAGCCCGCGCTCGGCGCGCAGGTGGGCGACGTAGCGGTCCAGGTGGCGGTGGACGGCGTCGAGTTCGAAGAACTGCTCCGCCGGGCGGCCCGCGGCGAAGGAGACCGCCTCCGGGTAGCGGATGGAGATCTCGTTGAGCAGGTTCATCGAGGTCATCGCCGGGTCGGCGAGGGAGGGGTGCAGGTCGGCCCGCAGCAGGCCGCGGGGTGGGGCGGTGGTGGTCACGGTGCACTCCAGGTGGGGCAGGGCATGGGGGTGGTGCGCAGCGCGGCGGCCGCGCTCAGGTCGGCGCAGCCCGCGAGGCCGAGCGCGTGCCGCAGCTCCGCGGCCAGCAGGTCGAGCACGTGGGCGCAGCCGGCCTCGCCCCGGGCCGCCAGGCCCCAGATCATCGGGCGTCCGAGCAACACCCCGGACGCCCCGAGGGCGAGGGCGGTGAGCACGTCCGATCCGCCGCGCACCCCGCTGTCCAGCAGCACCTGGCAGGCGCGGCCGGCCAGCGCCTCGGCGACGGCGGGCAGCGCGGTGATCGAGGGGACGGCCCGGTCGAGCTGGCGGCCGCCGTGGTTGGACACCACCACGGCTTCGGCGCCGAGTTCGGCGGCCCGCACCGCGTCCGCCGGGTCGAGCACCCCCTTGACCATCAGCGGCAGGCTGGTGTGCTCGCGCAGCCAGGCGAGATCCGCCCAGGTGACGGCGGGGGAGAGCAGCTCGGCGGTGTGCGCGGCCACGGCCGAGACGGCGGTGGTCGCCTGGTGGGCCCGCCCGGCGGCGCCGTCTTCGAGCAGGACCGCGCGGACGTCCGCGGGCAGCGCGAAGGCGTTCTTGGCGTCGCGCAGGCGGCGGCCCATGAATGGCACGTCGGCGGTGACGACCAGGCATTCGCTGCCTGCCGCCTCGGCCGCCGCGACCAGGTCGAGCAGCCGCCCCCGGTCGCGTAGCCAGTACAGCTGGAACCAGAGCGTGGCTCCCGTCGCGGCCAGCTCCTCGAAGCCGACGCTGCTGAGCGTGCCGACGGTGAACGGCACCCCCGCCGCGGCCGCCGCCCGGGCCGAGGCCAGCTCGCCCTCGGGGTGGAACAGCCGGTGGTACGCGACGGGCGCCACCGCCACCGGCAGGGTCGCGCGGCTGCGCACCAGGGTGGTGGCGGTGTCGCAGGCGGAGACGTCGGCCAGCACTCGGGGCACCAGGGCCAGCTGGTCGAAGGCCGCCCGGTTGCCGGCGAGGGTCCTCTCGCGCTCCGCGCCGCCCTCCAGCCAGTCCCAGACCTCGGGCGCGAGGACGGCCCGGGCGGGCTCCGCGTACTCGGCGACGGAGAGCGGCTGGGGGGAGGGTGACGGGGAGGAGGGCGACGGGGCGGGGGAGGGCTGGTGCCCGGTCAGGGCCGGCGCGCTCATCCGGCCACTTCGCTGGCGCTGCGCTGGAGTTCGACGGCCTCGTAGAGGGCGCGGACGTTGTTGCTGCCGAAGGTGCGGGCCCGGATGCGCTCGATCACCTCGAAGAAGAAGGTGCCGCGCGGGTGCTGGGAGCGGGTGAAGATCTGGAACAGCTGGCCGTCGTGGTCCTGGTCGACCAGCAGGTGCAGGGCGCGCAGCTGGTCGAGCGAGTGCCGCAGTGGCGTCAGACGGGCGGGCAGCGCGTCGAAGTACGCGCCCGGGGTGCGCAGGAACGGCACGCCGCGCTCCGCCATCGCGGAGACGGAGTGCACGGCGTCGGCGGAGGAGAAGGCCACGTGCTGCACCCCGGCGCCGCCGTGGTCGGCGAGGAAGGAGGCGATCTGGCCGCCCGCGTCCGGGCTGAGCGGCTCGATCAGGGTGAGCGTGACGCTGTGGTCGGCGCTCTGCACGACCGCCGAGTCCATGCCGAGCGCGCCGACCTCGATCCGCTCCTCGAAGATCATCCGGAAGCCGAAGACCTCGCAGTACCGGCGGACGGTCTCGCGCAGCTCGCCGGAGGGGACGCAGACCGCGAAGTGGTCGACGGAGCGCAGCCCCGTCGTGCCGGTGTCGGTGACCGGGGCGGCGTCCGGCAGGCCGGGGATCCGGTCGGCGGGGGCCTCGGGGCCGCGCTCGATCAGGGTGTGCACCACGTCGCCGAAGGCGCCGACCACCGCCGTGACGCAGCCGTGCGCGGCCTGCGGCGGGCGCAGGCCGTCGGCGCCCCGGCCGGTCAGCGTCCGGTAGGCGTCGGCGGCGTCCGGCACCCGCAGGGCCAGTGCGCCCACGCCGTCGCCGTGCCGGGCCAGGTAGTCGGTGGCCGGGTGGCCGCCGGCCAGCGGCTGGGTGAGCAGCAGCCGGATGGTGCCCTGCCCGACCAGCGCCGAGAGGCAGCGCTCGGCGGCCTCGCCGCGCTCGGTGGGCGGGACGAGCAGCTCGAAGCCGTACTCGCTGGTCAGCCGGGCGGTCTCGGCGGTGAGGTCGGACAGGTAGAACTCGACGTGGTCCAGTTCGACGGGGAGCGGGGCGGCGGTGGGCGAGGAGCGGTCGGTCATCTGAGGAGCTTTCTGGTGAGGAGGAGAGGAGGTGTCGAGGGTGATCGGGCGATCAGGTGCGCTGGAGGCCCGGGGCGCTCCCGGGCTCGGTGGGGCTCTCGGCGCCGGCCGGAGGCTCGGTGGGGCTCTCGGGCTCTTCGGGGGCCGCGGGCTCGGCGGAGGTCTCGGCGGAGGTCTCGGTGCCGGCGGGGGCCTCGGGCCCGGTCGGGGCCTCGGGCTTGCCGAGCAGGTGGGCGGCCGCGAGCAGGGCGCCGAGCACCATCACGGCCAGCACGACCCGGAAGTCCAGGGCGGCCACCAGTCCGGAGCCGACGCCGACCGCGAGGGCCTGCGGGGCGGTGAGTGAGAGGTTGACGGCCGCCTGGGCGCGGCCCATCAGCTGGGGCGGCGTGGCCGCCTGGGCGGCCGTGGCGAGGCCGACCATGGCGGCCGGGATGCCCGCCCCGGCGATCACCAGGCCGGCCGCCACCACGGGGAGGGACGGCGCGAGCAGCAGGACCGTGCCGAGGCCGAACACCACCGACCCCGCCATGACCGTCCGGCGCGGTCCGAGCCGGCCGATCAGCAGACCGCCGACCACCGAGCCGCCCAGCGCCCCGACCGCCTCGGTCGTCTCCAGCACGCCGAGGAACTGCGGCGGGCGGTGCAGCCCGTGCTGGGTCAGCGCGAACAGCACCGGCTGGAGCAGGCTCAGCACGAAGCCCGTGACGGCGGTGGCCGCCACCAGCGGGCGCAGCCCGGTCGCACCGCGCAGGTGGGCGAAGCCCGCCAGCACCTCGGTGCGCCACCGGAGGCCCGAGGGCTCCGGCCTGGGCTCGTCCGCCCGCAGGCCGAGGAAGGCCAGGGCCGCCAGCAGCAGCACGCCGAGGTCGGCCAGCGCCACGGCGTGCCCGCCCAGCCAGCTGTAGAGGCCCGAGCCGAGCAGCGGCGCGACCAGCGTGGTGCCGGCCCGGGCGCTCTGGGTGAACCCGGCTGCCGCGCCGAAGTCCTGACGATCCGTCAGGATCGTCCGCAGCAGGGCGCTCTGCGCCGGGGCCAGCACGGCCCCGGCGAGACCGCAGAGCGAGGCCGTGCAGTAGATGATCCAGACCCGGTCCGGACCGTCGACGAGCAGCAGGGGCGTCAACCCCACTGCCACCACCAGGTTGACGCCGACCAGCAGCGGTCTGCGCCGGACCCGGTCGGCGAGCAGGCCGCCCAGCGGCAGGAGCAGCAGCGGCGCGGCGAAGCAGAACAGCACCAGCCCGGCAGCGGAGTTGCTGCCGGTCAGCACCTTGGCCCAGATGCCGAGGGCGATGGAGAGGGCGCTGTCGCCGAGGACGGACAGGGTCTGCCCGGCGAGGTAGCGCCGGAACTCCGGGCGGGCCAACAGCGGGTGCATCGCGGTTCCTTCGCTGCGCCGACGGCGCTTCGGGTGCTGGGCGTGCCGGGCGTGCTGGGTTGCTGAGGGTGCTGGGCTGCTCGGCGCGTGGGGCGCGGACGGTGCGCCCTCACGCGCCGTGCGCGGGGACGTGCGGGGACGTGCTGGGACGTGCGGAGACGGCCGGGATGCGCGGGCGCGGGGTGCGGTCAGGGAGCGGCGGGCGCGGTGGCGGTGAAGCCCTCGATCACCGCGTCGTTGGCGTCCTTCTCACCGACGGCGATCCGGATGCCCTGGCCGGGGTAGTAGCGGACGGCCACCCCTCGGCGCTCCAGCTCCGCCCGCAGGGGGAGCTGGTCGCCCGGCGCGACGACCCAGAGGAAGTTGGTCAGGCTGGGCGCCACCGTCCAGCCCAGCCGCAGCAGTTCGGCCCGCAGGCGCTCCCGCTCGGCGGCGATCTCGGCGATCCGCCGGTCCACCTCGTCCTGGGCCGAGACGGCGGCCAGCAGGCCCGCCTCCTGGAGCCGGTTCACCGCGTACGGGACCTGGTGGTCCCGCACCCGCTGGGCCACGGACTCCTCCGCGAGCGCGTAGCCGATCCGCAGGGCGGCGATGCCGTGCGACTTGGAGAGGGTGCGCAGCACCACCAGGTTCGGCCACTCGGCGATCCGGTCCGGCACCGCCGGGGCCGCCCAGTCCCGGGCGAAGTCGACGTACGCCTCGTCCAGCAGGATCAGCGCCGTGGCCGGGACCAGGCGGAAGAAGTCCGTCAGCTCCGCCCAGGAGTAGACCGTGCCGGTCGGGTTGTGCGGGTTGCACAGCACGACGATCCGGGTGCGTTCGTCCAGCCGATCGGCCATCGCGGCCAGGTCGTGCCGGGCGTCGGGGTCGAGCGGGACGGCCCGGGCCTCGGCCCGGGCGATCTCGCAGAACAGCGGGTACGCGTCGAAGCAGGGCGCCGAGTGCACCACGTTGTCGCCGGGCCCGACGACGGCGTGGAAGAGGTCCAGCGCCACGCCCGCCGAGCCGTGGCCGACCACGACCTGAGGGGCCGGGACGCGCTGCCAGTCGGCGATGATCCCCTCGATCCGCTGCGGGCGGAAGTCCGGGTACCGGTGCAGGTCGCCGGCGGCCGCGGCCAGGGCGGCCACGACGGACGGCAGCGGCGGGCCCGGGTGCTCGTTCTGCGCCAGCAGGTGTCTGGCGGCGGCGGCCATCAGTCGGCCTGGAGGACGTAGAGCCAGGAGTGCGGGGTGGCCAGCGCCTCGACGCGGTCGATCCGCAGTCCGGCGTCGGTGAACAGTTCCTCGTACGTCTCCTTGGTGTGCAGCGGCACGCCCATCATCGCGTGCGCCAGCTCGAAGCCGACCGAGAAGACCGGCAGGGCGCTCTGGGACTCGCCCGGGCCGCGCAGCATGGTGTCGCCGAGCACGAAGGTGCGGGCCTTCGGGAAGGCCTCCCGCATCCGGGTGAAGATCGAGGAGCGGGTGGCCGGGTCGGCCAGCAGGTCGTGCAGCAGGAAGAAGCTCATCACGGTGTCGACCTCGGCCACCTCGGCGGCCTCGGCGTCGTTGTCGATCTGGGTGCCGAGCAGGCCCAGGACGTCGGCCCGGACGGCGGTGACGCGGTCCTGCATCCCGGCCGTGACGATGTCGCGGCGGGCGATGTCGGTGGCCGGGCGGCTGATGTCGATGCCCAGGCCCCGGGTGCCCTCGCGCTGCCCGACCACCCGGCGCACCCGGGCGGAGGTGCCGCTGCCCAGGTCGGCGATGGTGCGGAAGTCGATGCCGGAGAGCACGTCGGTCAGCTGCGCGGCGAACAGCGACTGGTCGCACTGGGCGGAGCCGAGGGCGACCATCGCCTCGTCGCGCAGGACGTCCTCGCTGTAGCGGTGCGTCCCCGCGCTCAGGTGCCCGGCGCGGCCGAACACGTCGTGGTACCCGCCGACGGCCCAGGTGAAGTAGCCGCGCGCGGCGGCGACTTCGAGGCCCACCTCGGTGGGCACGTAGGTGCCGCCGTCGGCCTTGACGTAGCCGCAGTCGGCGGCGGCGCGCAGGACGGCCTCGGTCCGGGCGGTGTCACCGCCCTGGGCGGTGGCCTCGACGGCCGAGAGCGGCTCGCCGCGCCCGAGCTTCTCCAGCACGCCGATCCGGTCCAGCGCGAAGATCACGTTGGCGGCGATGAAGCCGTTGTAGGCGTCGGTCGACGTGATCGGCGACGGGGTGACGCCGCGCCAGGTGTCGGGGATGGCGGCAGTGGTCATGGTGGTGTCCGTTTCTCGGTGGGCGGGCCGGGTGCGGCCCGCGCGGTGGGTGCAGGTCGGTGGCCTGCGGTCGGAAGGGATGCGAAAGCCGGCGGGTCAGGAGGCCGGTCGGCGGCCGGTCGGTCAGGCGGTCAGGTGGCCGGTCGGTCGGTCAGGCGGGCGGCGAGCACCGGGCCGATGACGGCGAGCGCCTCGGGGCCCGTCATGGCGCCGTGGGTGCTCGGCACCTCGTGGACGTCGATCCGGCCGCCCACGTGGGGGCGCCAGCCGTCCGGGTCGGGGGCGTCGGCCGGGCGGTCCTTGGCGGCGGTGAAGACCACCGCGTCGCCGTCGTAGCCGGGCAGCGGGAGCGCGTGCGCCAGCTCGGCGTTGGCCTGGAAGACCGCGACCACCCGGGCCACCGCGGCGCCGCTGAGGCCCGCGAGCGGGCCCTCGCCGTGCCGGACCAGCTCGGCGTAGCCGTCCTCGTCCTCGGGCCAGGCGCCGATCTCCCCGGCCGGGTGGCCGAGCGAGTCGAGGATCACTGCCAGTTGCTCCGGGTCGTCCCGCCACTGCTCGGGCCCGGCCTCGCCGGCGCCCGGATAGGCGTCCAGCAGGGCCAGCAGCCGGACCTCCTCGCCCTGGTCGCGCAGCAGTGCGGCGATCGCGTGGGCGACGGCCCCGCCGAAGGACCAGCCGAGCAGGGCGTACGGGCCCTCGGGGCGGACGGCGCGGATCTGCGCGAGGTAGTCGCGCGCCAACTCCGCGACGGAGGAGGGGCGGTGGCCCGGATCGGCCAGGCCCGGGGCCTGGAGGCCGTAGATCGGCTGCTCGGCGTCGAGGTGGCGCAGCAGCCCCGTGTACACCCAGCTGATGCCCGCGGCCGGGTGGACGCAGAACAGCGGCGGGCGCGAGCCCCGGGTGCGGATCGGCAGCAGGACGGGGAAGCTCTCGGCGCCCGGCCCCCGGGCGAGCCGCTCGGCGAGCCCGGCGACGGTCGGCGCCTCGAACACGGTGCGGACCCCGATCCCCTCGCCCGCGCCGACCAGCTCCCGCAGCCCCGCGACCAGCCGGGCGGCCAGCAGCGAGTGCCCGCCCAGCTCGAAGAAGTTGTCGTCCACACCGACCCGTTCGAGCCCGAGCACGTCGGCGAACAGCCCGCAGAGCACCTCCTCCTGCGGCGTGCCGGGCGCCCGCCCGGCGCCGGGCCAGGCGGCGTCGGGGGCGGGGAGGGCGCGGCGGTCGACCTTGCCGTTGGCGGTGAGGGGGAGGGCGTCCAGGGCCACGACGGCGGAGGGCACCATGTAGTCGGGCAGGGTCGCGCCGACGTGGGCCCGCAGGAGGGCCTGGTCGACCGTCTGCCCGGGCCGGGCCACGGCGTAGCCGACCAGGCGCCGGTCGCCGGGGCGGTCCTCGCGGACCAGGACGAAGGCCTGGGCGAGGGAGGGGTGGCGGACGAGGGCGGCCTCGATCTCGCCGGGTTCGATGCGGAACCCGCGGACCTTGACCTGGTGGTCGGTGCGGCCGAGGTACTCCAGGGAGCCGTCGGCCCGGCGGCGGGCGAGGTCACCGGTGCGGTACATCCGGCTGCCGGGGGCGCCGTACGGGTTGGCGACGAAGCGCTCGGCGGTCAGGCCGGGCCGGTTGAGGTAGCCCCTGGCCAGGCCGGCGCCCGCGAGGTAGAGCTCGCCGACGACCCCGGCGGGGACGGGCTGCAGGGCGGCGTCCAGGACGTGCAGCCGGGTGTTCAGGATGGGCCGGCCCAGCGGCGGTGCGATCCGGCCGGACAGCGGGGTGGTCATGCTGGCGCAGACGGTGGACTCCGTCGGCCCGTAGGCGTTGACCATCCGCAGGCGGGCGGACCAGTGCTCGACGAGGTCGGGCGGGCAGGCCTCCCCGGCGACGGCCAGGGTCTCGACGTGCGCGAGCGCGTCGGGGGGCAGGACGGCCAGGGCGGTCGGCGGCAGGGTGACGTGGGTGACGCCCTGCTCGGCGATCAGTTCGACCAGGGCGGGGCCGGGCAGCAGCTGGTCGGCGTCGGCGAGGACGGCGCGGGCGCCGGTGAGCAGGGCCAGGCTGAGCTCGGCGACGGCGGAGTCGAAGGAGGGGGAGGCGAACAGCAGGTAGCGGCTGTCCGGGGTCACGGCCAGGCTCCGGCGCTGGCTCTCGACCAGGGCGGCGAGGCCGGTGTGGGGGACGACGACGCCCTTGGGGCGGCCGGTGGAGCCGGAGGTGTAGATGACGTACGCGGCGGCGTCGGGGGTGGTGGCGGTGCCGGTTTCGGCGTCGGGTTCGGTGCCGGTTTCGGTGCCGGTTTCGGCGTCGGTGAGGTCGTGTGCCGGGTGGCCGGAGGTGTCGAGCTCCTCGACCAGCAGGCGCGGGACGGCGCTGTCGGCCGGCAGGCCGGCGGCCACCGTGCCGGTGGTGAGGACCAGGACGGGGGCGGCGTCGGCGAGCATGTAGGCGATGCGGTCGGCCGGGTAGCGCGGGTCGAGCGGGAGGAAGGCCGCGCCGGCCTTGAGGACGGCGAGCTGGGCGACGATGAGCTCGATCGAGCGCTCCAGGGCGATCGCGACGAACCGCTCGGGGCCCGCGCCGTGTGCGGTGAGCAGCCGGGCGAGGCGGTTGGCGCGTCCGTTCAGCTCGGCGTAGGTGAGCTGCTCGGCGCCGAAGGCGAGCGCGACGGCGTCGGGGCGGGCGGCGGCCTGGGCCTGGAAGAGCGCCGGGAAGGTGGCGGGGGCGACGGAGTGGTCGGTGTCGTTCCAGGCCGTGATCAGCTGCCGGCGCTCCTCCGGCGCCAGGATCTCCACCTGGCCCACCCGCTGGTCAGGGTCGGCCAGCACCGCGCGCAGGGCGCGCTCGAACCGCGCGGCCGTCGCCGCCGCCGTGGCCCGGTCGAACAGGTCGACGGCGTACTCGACCGTCAGCTCCAGTCCGGCGGGGGCGCCGTCGCGGTCGAAGGCCTCGCTGAAGGCGAAGGTCAGGTCGAACTTGGCGAGGTCCGAATCCAGCGCCTCGACCCGGCCCGGCAGGCCGCCGAGGCGGATCGTTCCGGCGTCGCCGCCGGAGGTCAGCATCACCTGGCAGAGCGGGTGCCGGGCCGTCGAGCGCGCCGGGTTGAGCAGCTCGACCAGGCGCTCGAAGGGCACGTCCTGGTGCCCGAAGGCGTCCAGGGTGCCGATCCGGACGCGCTCCAGCAGCTCCCGGAAGCTCGGGTCGCCGGACGTGTCGGTGCGCAGCACCAGGGTGTTGACGAAGAAGCCGACCAGGTCGTCGAGCGCTTCGTCGGTGCGCCCGGCGACGACGGTGCCGATCGGCAGGTCGGTGCCCGCGCCCAGGCGGCCCAGCGTGGTGGCGAGTGCCGCCTGCATCACCATGAACACGCTGGCTCGGCTCTGCTGCGCCAACTCGACCAGGGCGCCGTGGAGTTCGCCGTCCAGGTGCAGTTCCACCGCCGCACCCCGACGGGTCGGCGCGGTCGGGCGGGGGCGGTCGTAGGGGAGCGCCAGTTCCTCGGGGAGGCCGGACAGCACCTGCTGCCAGTGGGCGAGTTGTTCGGTGAGCAGGGTGGTGGGTTGTTGCGGGGTGCCGAGGAGTTCGTGTTGCCAGAGGGCGTAGTCGGCGTACTGCACCGGCAGCGGCTCCCACTGCGGTGCGGTGCCGGCGAGGCGGGCTTCGTAGGCGGTGGCGAGGTCCCGTAGGAGCGGGGCGACGGACCAGCCGTCGGTGGCGATGTGGTGCATGAGGACGAGCAGGACGTGTTCGTCGTGCGGGAGGGAGAACAGCGTGGCGCGGACGGGCAGGTCGTGGGCGAGGTCGAAGACCTCCCCGCCGGCCTCGGCCAGGGCGTCCTGGAGCGCTTCCTCGGTGGCCACCGACACGGTGTGCAGCGGGAGTTCGGGACGCTCGACGATCAGCTGGTGCGGCTGGCCGTCGGTGGTCGGGTAGACGGTGCGTAGCACCTCGTGGCGGTCGAGGACGTCCGTCAGCGCCGCCTGGAGGGCGGGGGCGTCGACCCGGCCGGTCAGGCGCACCGCGCACGGGGTGTTGTAGAGCGCGTTGGGGCCCTCGAACTGGTCGATGAACCACAGGCGTTGCTGTGCCGGGGAGAGCGGGATGCGCTCGGGCCGGTCGATGGGCCGCAGGGCCGGACGGGCCGTGCCGGAGGCGGGCAGGACGGCGGCCAGGGCGGCGACGGTCGGGGCGTCGAACAGGGCACGGATGGGAAGTTCGGTGCTGAGGGCGGTGCGGATGCGGCTGACCAGTTTGGTGGCGAGGAGGGAGTGGCCGCCGAGGTCGAAGAAGCGGTCGTCGATGGTGACGGTGGTGAGTCCGAGGACGTCGGCGAAGAGTGTGCAGAGGGTTTGTTCGGTGGTGTTGCGGGGGGCGCGGCCTTCGGTGGTGCTGGTGTAGTCGGGGGCGGGGAGGGCGCGGCGGTCGATTTTGCCGTTGGCGGTGACGGGGAGGGTGTGGAGGATGACGACGGCGGCGGGGAGCATGTAGCTGGGGAGGGTGTCGGTGACGGCGGCGCGCAGTTCGCCGGGGGTGACGTTGCCGGTGACGTTGCCGGTGGAGGCGGTGGTGGTGAGGGTGGTGTAGACGACGAGGCGTTTGTCGCCGGGTTGGTCTTCGCGGACGTGGGCGAGGGCTTGGCCGACGGCGGGGTGGGCGGTGAACGCGGTTTCGACTTCGCCGAGTTCGATGCGGAAGCCGCGGATCTTGACCTGGTCGTCGGCGCGGCCGAGGAATTCCAGGACGCCGTCGGTGGTCCAGCGGGCGAGGTCGCCGGTGCGGTACATCCGTTCACCGGGCGGGCCGTAGGGGCAGGCGACGAAGCGTTCGGCGGTGAGGGAGGGGCGGCCGGTGTAGCCGCGGGCGAGTCCGGCGCCGGCGATGTAGAGCTCGCCTGCCACGCCGGCGGGTACGGGCTGTAGTGCGGTGTCGAGGACGTACGTCCGGGTGTTGGCCAGCGGGCGGCCGATCGGCACCACGTTCGGGACCGCCGAGGCGGGGGTCATGGTGAAGGTGGTCTTGATGGCCGTCGTCTCGGTGGGCGCGTAGACCGCGACGACGGAGGTGTCCGGGCACGCCTGGAAGAGCCGGCGGACGGCCTCGGGCGGGACGACGTCGCCGCCGGTCCACACCTGCCGGACGGCCCGGAAGGCCTCCGGCGTCTCCTCGGCCATCAGCCGCAGCAGGCCCGAGGGCGCCTGGACCAGGGTCACCCGGTGGGTGGTGATGGTCTCGGCGAGGCGCCGGATGTCCAGCTCGCCGGGCTCGGCCAGCACGATCGCCCCGCCGGTGACGAGCGGCGCCCAGATCTCGGTGGTGGAGGCGTCGAAGGCGGTGGGCGAGTGCAGCAGGACACGCTGGTGGTGGCCCGCGCGGAAGTGCTGGTTGCCCAGCAGGTCCACCACGTTGCGGTGGGTGACGGCGACGCCCTTGGGCAGGCCGGTCGAGCCCGAGGTGTACATCACGTAGACCAGCTGGCCGGGGTGCACGGGCACGGCCGGGTCGCCCGCCTCGGGGGCCGTGGCGAGCAGGGCGTCGGTGACCTCGACGGTGGCGAAGCCGCCGGTGGCGAGGACCGGATGCCCGTGGTGGGCCGGGTCGGTGAGCAGCAGGCCGGTGCGGGTGTCGGTGAGGATGTGCTGGAGCCGGTCCAGCGGGTAGCGGTCGTCCAGCGGGACGTACGTGCCGCCCGCCTTGGCGATCGCGAGGACGGCCGTGAGCAGCCCGGCGGAGCGCTCCATCAGCACCGCCACCGGCTGTTCGGTGGTCAGGCCGCGCGCCAGCAGCAGGGCGGCGAGGCGGTTGGCGCGGCCGTTCAGTTCGGCGTAGCTGAGCTGTTCGGCGTCGGTGATCAGGGCGGGGGCGTCGGGGGTGGCGGCGGCCTGGGCCTCGAACAGCCGGGGCAGGCTGGTGTCGGGCACCGGTGCGGTCGGTCCGTTCCAGCCGGTGAGCAGGTGCTCGCGTTCGGCGGGGTCGAGGATCTCGATGCTGCCGATCGGGGTGTCCGGGTCGGCCGCGACGGCGCGCAGGACGCGCAGCAGCCGCTCGGCGAGGGCGGTGGCGGTGGCGTGGTCGAAGAGGTCGGCCGCGTAGTCGACGGCGCCGCGGACACCGAGGCAGTCGCCGTCCTCCGTGAGGTGCTCGACGAAGTTGAAGTTCAGGTCGAACTGGGCCTGGGCCTCGCCGGCCTCGACCGGCCGGGCCGAGGCCGGGCCGAAGGCGAGGTCGCCGGCCCGCTCGGTGTTCAGGGTGACGAGCGACTGGAAGAGGGGGTGGCCGGCGGTGCGGGTGGGGTTGAGGTGTTCGACCAGGCGCTCGAAGGGGATGTCCTGGTGGTCGTAGGCGTCGAGGTCGGTGCGGCGGACGCGGTCCAGCAACTCGCGGAAGCTCGGGTCGCCGGACGTGTCGGTGCGCAGCAGCAGGGTGTTGACGAAGAAGCCGACCAGGTCGTCGAGGGCTTCGTCGGTGCGTCCGGCGACGACGGTGCCGATCGGCAGGTCGGTGCCCGTACCGAGGCGGGTGTAGAGGGTGGCGACGGCGGCTTGCAGGGCCATGAAGAGGCTGGCGTTCTGCGTGCCGGCCAACTCGGCCAGGGCGGTGTGCAGTTCGACGTCGAGTTCCAACTCGGCGGCGCCGCCCCGGCGGGTGGGCGCGGCCGGGCGCGGCCGGTCGTACGGGAGTGCCAGCTCCTCCGGGAGGCCGGACAACGCCTGCTGCCAGTAGGCGAGTTGAAGGGAGACGACGCTCTCGGGGTCGTCCTCCTCGCCGAGCAGCTCGCGCTGCCAGAGGGTGTAGTCGGCGTACTGCACCGGCAGCGGCTCCCACTGCGGCTCGGTGCCGGCGAGCCGGGCCTCGTACGCGGTGGCGAGGTCGCGGAAGAGCGGGGCGACGGACCAGCCGTCGCTGGCGATGTGGTGCGTCAGCAGCAGCAGGACGTGCTCGCCCGGCGAGGGGAGGGCGTACAGCCAGGCGCGGACGGGGAGGTCGGCGGCGAGGTCGAAGACCTGCCCGGCGTCCTCGCGCAGCCGCTCGGACAGTTCGGCCTCGTCGGCCACCGGCACCCGGTGCAGCGGCGGGCGCCCCTGGTCGAGGATGTGCTGGTGGGGCTGGCCGTCGGTGGTCGGGAAGACGGTGCGCAGCACCTCGTGCCGGGCCACCACGTCCCACAGCGCGCCTTCGAGGGCGGCGGCGTCGAGCTCGCCGGTCAGCCGGAGGGCGAACGGCGTGTTGTAGAGGGCGCTCGGGCCCTCGAACTGCTCGATGAACCAGAGCCGCTGCTGGGCGAACGACAACGGGATCAAGGTCTGCCTCCGACTGGCGACTTACGGCTGCTGTGGCTGCTGGGGCTGGTAGGGCTGGTGGGGTTCGGCGGTCGCGGGACGCGGCGGGCCGCGCCGCCGGCCGGGCCGGCGGCGGGCGCGCATCCTGTGGTGGACGGGGCCGCGAGGTGGGCGGCAGGTCAGGCCGGGCCGCCCGGGCGGCGCATCGGCCGCAGGGCCGGGCGGGCCTTCTTCGGCGCGGCTGTCTGCTCGCGCCCGGGCAGGACGGCGGCCAGGGCGGCGACCGTGGGAGCGTCGAACAGGGTGCGGATCGGCAGCTCCGTCCCGAGGGCGGTGCGGATGCGGCTGACCAGCCTGGTGGCGAGCAGCGAATGGCCGCCGAGGTCGAAGAAGCGGTCGTCGATGGTGACGGTGGTGAGTCCGAGGACGTCGGCGAAGAGTGTGCAGAGGGTTTGTTCGGTGGTGTTGCGGGGGGCGCGGCCTTCGGTGGTGCCGGTGTAGTCGGGGGCGGGGAGGGCGCGGCGGTCGATTTTGCCGTTGGCGGTGACGGGGAGGGTGTCGAGGATGACGACGGCGGCGGGGAGCATGTAGCTGGGGAGGGTGTCGGTGACGGCGGCGCGCAGTTCGCCGGGGGTGACGTTGCCGGTGACGTTGCCGGTGGAGGCGGTGGTGGTGAGGGTGGTGTAGACGACGAGGCGTTTGTCGCCGGGTTGGTCTTCGCGGACGTGGGCGAGGGCTTGGCCGACGGCGGGGTGGGCGGTGAACGCGGTTTCGACTTCGCCGAGTTCGATGCGGAAGCCGCGGATCTTGACCTGGTCGTCGGCGCGGCCGAGGAATTCCAGGACGCCGTCGGTGGTCCAGCGGGCGAGGTCGCCGGTGCGGTACATCCGCTCACCGGGCGGGCCGTAGGGGCAGGCGACGAAGCGTTCGGCGGTGAGGGAGGGGCGGCCGGTGTAGCCGCGGGCGAGTCCGGCGCCGGCGATGTAGAGCTCGCCTGCCACGCCGGCGGGTACGGGCTGCAAGGCGGTGTCGAGGACGTACGTCCGGGTGTTGGCCAGCGGGCGGCCGATCGGCACCACGTTCGGGACCGCCGAGGCTGTCGGCATCGGGAACTGGGTCGCGCACAGTGTTGTCTCGGTCGGCCCGTACAGTGCCCGCACCGCGATGCCCGGGACGGCCTCCAGCACCCGGCGGACGGCCGGGGCGGAGACGACGTCCCCACCGGTCAGCACCTCGCGCACACCGGTGAAGATGCCCGGGTCCTCCTCCGCGATGACGCGGAACAGCCCGGCGGTGACGTGCACGTGGGTGAGCCCGTGGGCCCGGACCAGCTCGCGGATGGCGGAGGCGTCCAGGTCGCCCTGCGGTGCGACGACCACCTGGCCGCCGGAGAGCAGCGGCGCCCACAGTTCGTAGGTCGAGGCGTCGAAGGCGTGCGGCGCGTGGAAGAGCACCCGCAGTCCGTCGGGGTGGTGCCAGCACGGGTCCGTCGCGAGCTGCACCACGTCCCGGTGGGTGATGGCGATGCCCTTGGGCACCCCGGTGGATCCGGAGGTGAACATCACGTACGCGAGCTGCTCCGGGTGGAGCCCGGCGGGCTGGGTGCGCCGCCTGCGCGGGCCGTCGAACCAGCCCTCGGTGAGCGGCAGGACGGGGCAGGGGGCGTCGGCGGCCAGCGGGTGGCCCTGGTGCGCGGGATCGACCAGGACGAGCGCCGCCCGCGTCTCGGCGGTGATCTGCCGCAGCCGCTCGGCCGGGTGCCGGTCGTCCAGCGGGACGTAGGTGCCGCCGGCCTTGGCCACCGCCAGGATCGCCGTCACCAGGTCGGCGGAGCGGTCCATCAGGAGGACCACCGGGCTGTCGGCGCCGACGCCCGACTCGGCGAGGTGGGCGGCCAAGTGTTCCGCCCGGGAGTCGAGTTCGGCGTAGCTGAGCTGTTCGGTGCCGGTGATCAGGGCGGGGGCGTCGGGGGTGGCGGCGGCCTGGGCCTCGAACAGCTGCGGCAGGGTGGCCTCGGGCACCGGTGTCGTCGGTCCGTTCCAGCCGGTGAGCAGGTGCTCGCGTTCGGCGGGGTCGAGGATCTCGATGCTGCCGAGCGGGATGTCGGGGTCGGCCGCGGCGGCACGCAGGACGCGCAGCAGCCGCTCGGCGAGGGCGGTGGTGGTGGCGTGGTCGAAGAGGTCGGCCGCGTACTCGACCGCCACCGACAGGCCCGCCTGGGAGCCCTGTTCGGTGAAGCGGAAGGACAGGTCGAACTTGGCCACGTCCAGCTCGAAGGGGTGGTCCGCGCAGGCCAGGTCGCCGAAGGCGGCGGGCACCGCCGGGCCGCTCTCCAGGGCGACGAGCGACTGGAAGAGGGGATGGCGGGTGGTGCGCGGGGGGTTGAGGTGTTCGACCAGGCGCTCGAAGGGGATGTCCTGGTGGTCGTAGGCGTCGAGGTCGGTGCGGCGGACGCGGTCCAGCAACTCGCGGAAGGTGGGGTCGCCGGACGTGTCGGTGCGCAGCAGCAGGGTGTTGACGAAGAAGCCGACCAGGTCGTCGAGGGCTTCGTCGGTGCGTCCGGCGACGGGGGTGCCGAGCGGGAGGTCGGTGCCCGCGCCGAGGCGGGTGTAGAGGGTGGCGACGGCGGCTTGCAGGGCCATGAAGAGGCTGGCGTTCTGCGTGCCTGCCAACTCGGCCAGGGCGGTGTGCAGTTCGGCGTCGACCTCGAACTCGGCGGAGCCGCCCCGGTGGCTGGGAGCGGTCGGGCGCGGCCGGTCGTAGGGGAGCGCCAGTTCCTCGGGGAGGCCGGACAGCACCTGCTGCCAGTGGGCGAGTTGTTCGGTGAGCAGGGTGGTGGGTTGTTGCGGGGTGCCGAGGAGTTCGTGTTGCCAGAGGGCGTAGTCGGCGTACTGCACCGGCAGCGGCTCCCACTGCGGCTCGGTGCCGGCGAGGCGGGCTTCGTAGGCGGTGGCGAGGTCGTGCAGGAGCGGGGCGACGGACCAGCCGTCGGTGGCGATGTGGTGCATGAGGACGAGCAGGACGTGTTCGTCGTGCGGGAGGGAGAACAGCGTGGCGCGGACGGGCAGGTCGTGGGCGAGGTCGAAGACCTCCCCGCCGGCCTCGGCCAGGGCGGCCCGGAGCGCCTCCTCGGTGGCCACGGGTATGGTCCGAAGGATCGACTCGGGGGCCTCGGCGACCAGTTGGTGCGGTTGGCCGTCGGTGGTCGGGAAGACGGTGCGCAGCACTTCGTGCCGGGCCACCACGTCCCGCAGCGCGCCTTCCAGCGCGGGGCGGTCGAGGGTGCCGGTCAGCCGGAGGGCGACGGGGGTGTTGTAGAGCGCGCTCGGGCCCTCGAACTGCTCGATGAACCACAGGCGTTGCTGCGCGGAGGACAGCGGGACGCGCTCCGGTCGGGTGGCGGGCCGCAGGGACGGGCGGGCCGCGCCGGAGGCGGGCAGGGCGGCGGCCAGGGCGGCCACCGTCGGGTGGTCGAAGAGCGCGCGGATCGGCAGCTCCGTGCCGAGGGCGGTGCGGACGCGGCTGACCAGCTTGGTGGCGAGCAGCGAGTGGCCGCCCAGGTCGAAGAAGCTGTCGTCGATGCCGACCGAGGCCAGTCCGAGGACCTCGGCGAAGAGCGTGCAGAGCGCCTGCTCGGTGCCGGTGCGCGGGGCCCGGCCGGCGGCGGCGCCGCTGTAGTCGGGGGCGGGCAGGGCGCGGCGGTCGACCTTGCCGTTGGGGGTGACGGGCAGCGCGTCGAGGGCGACGATCGCGGCGGGCACCATGTAGCCGGGCAGGCGGTCGGTGGCGAAGGCGCGCAGTTCGTCGGGCCGGACGGGGCCCGTGACGTAGGCGACCAGGCGCTTGTCGCCCGGCTGGTCCTGGCGGACCATGGCGACGGCCTGGCCGACGGCCGGGTGGGCGGTGAACGCGGCCTCCACCTCGCCGAGTTCGATCCGGAAGCCGCGCAGCTTGACCTGGTCGTCGGCGCGGCCGACGAACTCCAGTTCGCCCGTGGTGGTCCAGCGCACCACGTCGCCGGTGCGGTACATCCGGCCGCCGGGCTCGCCGAAGGGGCAGGCCACGAAGCGCTCGGCGGTCAGGCCGGCGCGGCCGACGTAGCCCCGGGCCAGCCCGGCGCCCGCGACGTACAGCTCACCGGCGACGCCGACGGGGACCGGGCGCAGTCCGGCGTCCAGCGCGTACACCCGGGTGTTGGGCAGTGGCCGCCCGATCGGTACGGCGGCCGGCACCTCGGCGGCGGCGGCCATCGGGTGGCGGGTCGCGAAGGTGGTCGTCTCCGTCGGCCCGTAGCCGTTCACCACCCGCAGGCCGGGGCAGTGCTCCAGCACCCGCCGGATGGCGGCCGGCGAGACGATGTCCCCGCCCGTCCACACCTCGCGCAGCCCGGCGAAGGTCTCCGGGGCCTCGGCGGCCAGCACGTTGAAGAGCCCGACCGTCATCCAGGCGGCGCCGACCCGCCCCCGGCCGATCGCGGTCGCCAGCTCGGCGACGCCGAGCCGCCCGGCCGGGGCGACCACCACGCGGCCGCCCGAGAGCAGCGGCACCCAGAGCTCGTAGGTGGAGGCGTCGAAGGCGACGGGGGAGTGCAGCAGGACGCGCTCGTGGCCGCCGCCCGCGAACGCCCCGCCGAGCGCGAGGTCGACCACGGACCGGTGGGTGACGCCGATGCCCTTGGGCACGCCGGTCGAGCCGGAGGTGTGCATCACGTACGCCAACTGGTCGGCTCTCAAGGGGAGTCCGAGGTTCCCGGCGGTCTCGTAACCCTCGGGGTCGAGTACGTCCGAGGGGTCGAGCACGTCCAGCCCGGCCAGCGCGGGGTGCGCCCGGTGGGCGGTGTCGGCCAGAGCCAGCCGGGCCCCGGAGTCCGCGAGGACGGCCCGCAGGCGCTCGGCCGGCTGCGCGCCGTCCAGCGGCACGAAGGCGCCGCCGGCCTTGAGCACGGCCAGGATCGCCACCACCAGGGCGGCCGAGCGCTCCATCAGCAGTGCGACGGGGGTCTCCGGGCGGACCCCGGCCTCGACCAGCCGCACCGCCAACCCGTTGGCCCGTGCGTTGAGTTCGGCGTAGGTCAGCTCGACGTCGCCGGCCGTGAGCGCGACCGCGTCGGGCGCCGCGGCGGCCCGCGCCTCGAACAGCTCGGGCAGCGCGGCCTCCGGCAGCGGCGCGGTGGCGCCGGTCCCGCCGGTCAGCAGCCGTTCGCGCTCTTCCTCGGTCAACACCGGGACGGTGCCGACGAGTTCGGCCGGGTCGGCGACGATCCGGTCGAGCAGGGCGAGGAAGCGGTCCAGCAGGGTGCGCGCCTCGGCGGGGGTGAAGGCGTCGGGCCGGTGGTCCAGGCGCAGTTGGAGGCCGTCGCCCGGGGTGAGGGCCAGCAGCAGCGGGTAGTGCGCGCTGTCGACGTCCTCGACCAGGGTGACGTGGGTGGCGCCGCTCGGGTCGGCCTCGTCCAGGGCGGACGGGTCCGGGTAGTTGCCGTACACCGTGACGGTGTCGAACAGGCTTCCCATTCCGGCGAGTTGCTGGATCTCGGTGAGGCTGAGGTGCTGGTGGTCCAGCAGCGCGGACTGCTCGTGCTGGAGGCGCAGCAGCAGCTGCCCCCAGCTCTCGGCCGGGTCGAGGGTGACGCGCACCGGCACGGTGTTGATGAGCAGGCCCACCATCCGCTCCACGCCCGGCAGGTCGTGCGGCCGGCCGGAGACGGTGGTGCCGAAGAGCACGTCCTCGCGCCCGGTGAGCCGGGCCAGCAGCACGCCCCAGGCGGCCTGGACGAGGGTGTTGAGGGTGACGCCGTAGCGGCGGGCGGTGCGGGCCAGCGCCTCGGTGGCCGCCGGGGTGAGGCCGGTGTGCAGGCGCAGCGGCAGCTGCGGGGCGGCGGCGGAGCGGCCGGGGGCCAGCAGGGTGGGCTCGTCGGCGCCCGCCAGGGCCTGGGCCCAGGCGGCGCGGGCGGCGGCGCCGTCGCGCCGGGTGAGCCAGCGCAGGTACTCGCGGTAGGGGGCGGCCGGGGGCATCGGCTGCTGGAAGTACAGGCCCCACAGCTCCTCGGCGAACAGCGGGGTGGACCAGCCGTCGAGCAGGATGTGGTGCGCGGCGGCGATCAGCTGGTGGCGCCCGGGGGCGAGGGTGAGCAGGGTGTAGCGCAGCAGCGGCGGCCGGGCGAGGTCGAAGCGGCGGCCGTACTCGGCGGCGGCGATCCGCGCGGCCTCGGCCTGCGGGTCGGCGTGCGCCGTCAGGTCGAGGACGGTGAAGGGCAGTTCGATGCCGTCCGGCACGGCCTGCACGGGCGGGCCGTCGGGGCGCTGGTGGAAGCCCGCCTTGAGGTTCGGGTGGCGCAGCAGCAGCGCCTCGGCGGCGGCGCGCAGCCGGTCGGCGTCCACCGGGCCGGTGAGGTCGAAGGTGCAGACGGAGGTGTAGACGTCGGCGCCGTCGGCGTCGTACGCCGCGTGGAAGGCCATGCCCTGCTGGAGCGGCGAGGTGGGCCAGACGTCCACCAGGCGGGCGGGGGCGTGGTGTTCGGCGAGCCGGTCCACCTCGGACTGGCCGAGCGTGACGAGCGGGAAGTCGGAGGGGGTGTGTCCGCCCGCGTCCGGCCGGTCGGCGTGCTCGGCGAGCGCGCGCAGCGCGGTGAACCACGCCTCGGCGAGCGCGGCCACGCGCTCCTCGGCGAGCAGCCCGGTGGCGTAGGACCACTGGGCGACCAGCAGCGGGCCCTGCGGGGTGTCGACGGTGGTGGCGTCCAGGCCGAGCACCCGGCCGAGCGCGAGGCCGGTCGCGGCACCCTCGCTCATCGCCTCGGTGCCGGCGAGCACGTCCTCGGCGGTGACGCCCTCCGGCGCGAAGCGGCCCAGGTAGTTGAACTCGACCTGCGGGTCGGCGTACCCCTCCAGCACGGCGGCGGTGGCCGGGTTGAGGTGGCGCAGCAGGCCGTAGCCGATGCCGTTGTCCGGGACGGCGCGCAGCTGCTCCTTGACCCGGCCGAGGGCCCGGCCGAGCCCGGGGCCGGCCGCGGTGACCTCGGACCAGGGCAGCGCCCCGGGGGCGAGCCGGACGGGGTAGAGGGAGGTGAACCAGCCGGCGGTGCGGTGCAGGTCGACACCGTCGACGATCTCCTCGCGGCCGTGGCCCTCCGCGGTCACCAGTACGGCGCCGTCCGGACCGGTGGTCGCCTCGCCGCGCCAGTGGCCGAGGGCGAGCGCCAGCGCGGTGAGCAGCACGTCGTTGACCTGCGCGTGGTAGGCGGCCGTGACCCGGGTCAGCAGCGCCTGGGTGGTCTCGGCGGGCAGCACGAGCCGCAGGACGCCCTCGGTGGCGTAGGTGTCCCGGGCCGGGTCGAGCGGGCGCGCGCCGAGCAGCGGGTCCGGGGTGGCCAGGGCGGCCTCCCAGAGCGGGAGTTCGGCGGCCCGGCGGTCGGTCCCGGCCTCGGCGGTGAGCCGCTGGGCCCAGCGGCGGAAGGAGGTGGGCACCGGCGCCAGCGCCACGGCCCGGCCCTCGCGGACGGCGGCGAGCGCGGCGAGCAGGTCCTCCTCGACGATGCGCCAGGTGACGCCGTCCACCGCCAGGTGGTGGATCACGAGCAGGAGCTGCGGGGGCAGGCCCGGCCCGGCCTCGAACCGGACGGCCTGGAGCATCCGGCCGTCCTCGGGCGAGAGGCGCTCGCGGGCGGCCTCGGTCTCGGCGCGCAGCGCCTCCTCGGTGGCCGGGCCCGCGACGTGCCGCAGCGCGGCCTCGGCGGGGACGGCGCCGGGGGCGGGGACGTGCAGCGTCCAGGGGCGCTCGGCGAGCGGGGAGGTGCGGGCGCGGAAGACGTCGTGGTGGTCGAGCAGCGCCTGGAGGGCCGTGGCCACGTGCTCGGGCCCGCTCCCGGCGGGGAGGGTGAGCAGGGTGGACTGGTAGAAGCTCTCGACGGCGCCGTGCTGCGCGGCCAGCCAGTGCACGATGGGCGTCGGCGGCACCTCGCCGAGGCCGGCCCCGGCGGGTTCGGCGACGACCGGCCCCTCCAGCGGTCGGGCGATCCGGGCCAGTGCCTCGACGGTCGGCGAGAGGAACACCTCGCGGGGGGTGAGCTGCAGCCCGGCGTGCCGGGCCCGGGAGACGAGCCGGATGGCCACGATGGAGTCCCCGCCGAGCTCGAAGAAGGAGTCCGTGACGCCCACCGCGGGCAGGCCCAGCACCTCGGCGAAGAGGCGGGCGAGGGCGTGCTCCAGCTCCCCGGCGGGGGCCCGGCCGCCCTCCTCGGCGGCGGCGAAGACCGGCGCGGGCAGGGCGCGCTTGTCCACCTTGCCGTTGGGCGTGAGCGGCAGCCGGTCGAGCACCACGACGGTGGGCACCATGTGGTCGGGCAGCCGCTCGGCGCAGTACGCGCGCAGCTCGGCCGGGTCGGCGGCGCCGACGGTGTAGCCGACCAGGCGGCGCTCGCCCGGGCGGTCCTCGCGGACCAGCACCACGGCCTGGCGCACCTCGGGGTGGGCGGAGAGGGCCTGCTCGACCTCGCCGAGCTCCACCCGGAAGCCGCGGATCTTCACCTGGTCGTCGGCCCGGCCGACGAAGTCCAGCTGTCCGTCCGGCCGGTGGCTGCCGAGGTCGCCGGTGCGGTACATCCGGTCGCCGGGCTCGCCGAAGGGGCAGGAGACGAAGCGCTCGGCGGTCAGGCCGGGGCGCCCGAGGTAGCCCCGGGCCAGGTGCGGGCCGGAGACGTACAGCTCGCCCACGGTGCCCGGCTCGACCGGGCGCAGCCGCTCGTCCAGTACGTGGATGCGCACGTCCTGGCAGGGGTGGCCGATCGGGGGCTGCTCCTCGCCGGTGAGCGGCTCGCTCATGGTGACGATGACGGTGGTCTCGGTCGGCCCGTAGCTGTTGAGCATCAGGCGGTCGCGGCCGCAGCGGGCGGCCAGTTCGCGCGGGATGGCCTCGCCGCCGCCGATCAGGGTGCGCAGGGAGGGCAGTGGCACGTCCGGCAGGGTGGCCGCCATCGCGGTGGCGATGTCGGCGTGGGTGACGCCGTACTGCTCGATCAGCGCGGCCAGCGGCTCGCCGACCAGCTGGCTCTGCTCGCGGGGGAGCACCAGGGCGGCGCCGGTGGAGAGCGCCACGGCCAGGTCGGAGACGGAGACGTCGAAGCTGAGCGAGGCGGCCTGGAGCACCCGGCTGCCGGGGCCGACCCCGGTGGCGGCGACCTGCGTGTCGATCATGCTGGGCAGCCCGGTGTGGGTGACGGCCACGCCCTTGGGCACTCCGGTGGAGCCGGAGGTGTAGATCACGTACGCGGTGTTCCCGGCGCTCAGCGGCCGTACCCGCTCGGCGGCGGTGAAGGGGGTGCCGGGCCGGGTGGCCAGCTCGGCGAGGTGCCCGGGGGAGTCGAGCAGCAGCCGGGGGGCGCCGGTCTCGGGCAGCTGGGCGGCGGCCTCGGCGGTGGTGAGCACCAGGGCGGCGCGGGAGTCGGTCAGCATGTGGCGCAGCCGCTCGGCGGGGTAGGCCGGGTCGGCAGGCAGCCAGGCGGCGCCGGTCTTGGCCACGGCGAGGATCGCGGCGACGGCCTCGGGGGACTTCGGCAGGGCGAGCGCGACGATGTCCTCGGTGCCCAGGCCGCGGGCCGTGAGCACCCGGGCCAGCCGGTTGGCGCGGGCGTCCAGCTCGGCGTACGTGAGGGTGGTGCCCTCGGCGTACAGGGCGGGGGCCTGCGGGGTGCGGGACGTCTGGGCGTCGACCAGCGCGGTCAGGGTCGGCCGCCGGTCGGCTCTGTGCGTCTGCTGGACCCCGGACATGTGACTCTCTCCCTCGTGCGGCTGGCCCCCGCGGTGGCGGGAACGGCTTGCTCGGCGACCTTCGGGGCGGTCGGCCCGGGCGGTCGATGGAGCGGCGGTGCGGTGGCGTGGTGGCGCGGTTCTGGTGGTGGCGTGGTGGCGTGG
The DNA here is from genome assembly GCF_056435345.1 of Kitasatospora sp. NPDC043950. Taxonomy (NCBI): domain Bacteria; kingdom Bacillati; phylum Actinomycetota; class Actinomycetes; order Kitasatosporales; family Streptomycetaceae; genus Kitasatospora; species Kitasatospora sp. NPDC043950. The sequence goes on along the minus strand of NZ_JBWKER010000002.1, from coordinate 230,821 downwards.
TGGCGCGGTTCTGGCAGTTCCGGCTGTTCTGGTGGTGCGGCTTCAGCGCTGGGCTGTCGCGGTCAGTGGCCGGACTGCTGGGCGAGCAGGCTCTTCGGCCGCAGGTCCTGCCAGTGCTGTTCGACGTAGTCGAGGCAGTCCTGCCGGCCGGCGGCGCCGAAGACCTGCTGCCAGCCGTCGGGCACCGGGCTGAAGACCGGCCACAGCGAGTGCTGGCCCTCGTCGTTCACCAGGACGAGGTAGCTGGCGTCGGGGTCCTCGAACGGGTTCGCCATCGTCGGTTTCCTCTTTGTTCGGAGAAATTTCGGGGAGGGGGGAATTACGCCGGAGCGCGGCTCACGGACCCCAGCCGGAGTCGGCGTTGGGCGCCGAGACGGGGGTGGCGGCGGCCAGGGGCGAGTACGGGTCGGCGCTGCTCTGGACGCCCAGTCCGGCGACCAGCAGAACGGCGAGAATCCCGAGCATATGGTGAATGCGAACGGCAAGATTCTTCATCGTTAATTCCTTTTCCCGAGGGGGCGGTCGGCCCTCTTCGCTCGGAAATTCATCCTGCCGAGGCTCAAACGGGGGTGGAAGCTCTGGCCATGATCGGGAACACGCATTGCGGGAACCGGAAGCTCGAACAGATCATGTCAAAAACAGACAGATCTGATCCAAAGAGTGCCTGGCACTGTCAGATCAGTGGTGGGAACAGGTCACTGGCGAGGGTTTCGGTCAACCGCCCGCCCGCCCGGCGCGTCGGCGAGGGCGGCCCCGGCCCCCGGAAGCCGCCGGAGCTGCCGCGGGGGCGAGGGTTGCGGAGCGTCAGAAAAAGGGTTAACGGATCGTCAGAAGTGGGAGCCCCGGCGCAGTTCCTCGCGGACGGCGGGCCAGTCACCGGTCCACGTCCGCCCCGCAGAGGCGGGTGACTCCAGGGCGATCGTCGCCAGGTAGGCGCGCTTGAGCGCGGCCCGCTCGTCCTGCACCCGGCCCGAGGCCTGCTCGATCCGGCGCAGCCGGGCGTGCAGCCGCTCCAGCGCGCCCCCGCCCGCGAGCAGACGCCGCGCCTCGGGGCCGAAGCGGAAGCCGGCGGCGAGCAGCGGCCAGGCCGACCGCCACACCCGGAACACCTCGCGGTGGCCCGGACCCCACTCCCGCTCGGCCCGGGACAGCCGCGCCATCGCCGCCCGCTCGGTGGGCGCGGCACAGATCTCGCGCAGCGTCCGTGCGAGCGCACCCCAGTCCTCGCCGGGCGCGTGCCGCAGCGCGGCGGGCAGCAGGTGCGCCATCGAGCCGTGCACCAGGGTGCGCGGCCACCGCGCCGCCACCGCCTCGGCCAGGCCCCCGCCGGTGTCGCCGACCAGCACCCAGACCTCGCGCACCCCGCGCTCGGTGAGCTCGGCCAGCACCTGCGGCCAGTGCTCCCCGTCCGTGGCCGGCCACAGGCCCAGGACCTCGCGCCCGCCGTCGGCGGAGATCCCGAGCGCCAGGTGCACCAGCGGGCCGCCCGAGCGGCCGCTGCGCACCGCGTCGAGGAAGACCACCGGGTAGACGGGGTCGAGCGGGCACCGGCGCCGCTCGTCGAGCTCGTCGAGCACCTGGTCGGTGATGGCGGAGACGGTCTCCCGGCTGAGTTCCACGCCGTACACCTCGGCCAGGTGCGCCACCAGCTCGCCGGAGCTGAGGCCGCGCGCGGTGAGCGAGATGACCAGTCGGTCGAGGCCGGGCAGCCGGCGGGCCCGGGGGCGGACGGCCCGGGGGGTGAAGCTGCCCTGGCGGTCCCGGGGCACCCGCACCTCGACCGGGCCGACCTCGGTGAGCAGCCGTCTGGCCCGGGCGCCGTTGCGGACGTTGGCGCCGGGTTCGGCCCCACGCAGGTGCTCCTGGAGTTCGAGCTCCAGGGCGTGCTCGATCAGCTGCTTGGCGAGCGTCTGGAACAGCCCGCCGTCGCCCAGCAGCCGGATCGCGCCGGAGCCGACCTGCTCGGCGGCGGCCTCCGCCAACTGCCGTACCAGCCGCTGGTCCACCAGCTCGGCCAGGTCCACGGGCGGGACCGCCGGGCCGGGATCAGCTCGCAACAAGGGGTGCCCTCCGTCTGTCGGCCGTTCGTCCGTCGGCCGTCCGCCCCGGCCGCCCTGACGGGGCGACAGTCACGAGACGGCGGCCGTCCGCCTGTCACCGCGGCCGGGTGCGCTCGGGTCCGCCACTGCCGCGGTCGGCTCCCCCGCCTCCGGGCGCGCTCGGCTTCGCCGTCGACCGCTGATTTCCGCGCCACTTGGGCGTACACTCACGGCAGTCAGAGCCCGGGGGGACGGCTTCCGAACGACAGGTGATTTCCATCCTGCCATTTCAGATGCCTTGCGGTGGCCGGTACGGGCATTCGTGAAACCGCAATGCCGAAGCCGGAAGGATGCCCAGATGTGCCTATCCCAGGACAACAGCGCGGGAATGGGGACACCGCAGCTCTGTGACCGGGGGATCGAGTTCTACCGGGTGGCGCTGGCCGAGGGCTGCGCCACCGGAGACGCCCCCGAGTGCCTGCTCGCGATGGGCCTGCTGCGCTCCGTACCCGGCTCCGGCGAGCGGCTGACCCCCGTCCCGCCCGACATCGCGGCCACCGGCCTGACCCGGCCGCTCGAACTCGCCGTGCTGGGCCACCAGGAGCGGCTCGCCGAGCTGCGCACCGCCTTCACCGCCGCCGACCGCGCCTACCAGGACGTCATGCGCCGGGCCCAGCTGCCGGTCCGCCTCCTGACGGGCGAGGAGATCAACCCCGCGCTGGAGAAGGCCGTCGCCGCCTGCACCGAGGAACTGCGCACCGCCCAGCCCGGCGGCGGCCGCAGTCCCGAGCACCTCGCGGACGCCCTCCCGCGCGACCTCGCCCTCGCCGGGCGCGGCGTGCGCCAGCGCACCCTCTACCAGCACACCGTGCGCTCGCACGGCCCGACGCTCGCCTACATCGAGCAGGTCACGGCCCAGGGCGCCCGGATACGCACCCTGAACGAGGTGTTCGACCGGGTGATCATCTGCGACCGCTCCACGGCCTTCGTCCCGGCCGCGGCCGACCGCGAGGCCGCCGCGATGCTCATCCAGTTCCCACCGCTGGTCGAGTACCTGCTCAAGATCTACGAGTTGATGTGGGAACGCGCCGAGCCGGTCACCTACCTGGAGGGCCGGCACCGCCCCCAGCTGCTCACCGACCGCACCCGCCAGAACGTCCTGCGCCTGATGGTCAACGGCTACACCGACGAGGCCATCGCCTCCCGCCTCGGCATGAGCACCCGTACGGTCTCCAGCCACATCCAGAAGGCCAGCGAACTCCTCGGCAGCCGCAGCCGCGGCCACCTCGGCTACATCATTGCCCGCGAGGGCGTCCTGGACGAACCCCTCGACGACCTGTGACCGGCACCGGCACCGGGGGCCGTCGCCGTCGCTCGGCGGGACGGCCCCCGGCGGCCGGTGCTACTCGTAGCGCAGTTCGGCCGGCCGCATCAGGCGCAGGAGCTGCGGCAGGCCGAGCGCGGTCGTGAGGAGGACGGCGCCGGCGGCGATCGCGGACATGGCCAGCATGGAGCCCCAGTCGAGGGCGAAGGGCAGGCCCGCCGTGTACTGGAGGACGGCTCCCATCAGCAGGCCGCCGACGGCGGCCAGCAGCATGCCCAGGGCCATCGGGACGAGGGTCTGCCACAGCACCGACAGGCCCAGGATCCGGCGGCGGGTGCCGACGGCGTTCAGCACGCCGAGGATGCGGCGCTGCTCCCGGAAGCGCTCCAGCTGGCCGACCAGCAGGCTGAGGGCGACCAGCAGCAGGGTGACGGCGGAGCCGGCGGTGAGCAGGCGTTTGACGGCGAGGTAGGTCGGGTCGACGGCGCGGTCGAGCGGGGACCCGGCGAGGCCCTGCGGGTCGATCGCCATGACGTCGGTCGCGAGTTGCTCCTTCGGGTCCGGCAGCCCGGGGGCCATCGCGACCAGGACGGTCGCGGGCTGGCCGCGCAGTGCGGCGGCCGGGACGGCGCCCGGGGTGAGGAGCAGCAGGCCGGAGCCGATCCGCCCGTTGGGGTCGGCGCCTTCGACGGGCTCGACGGTGGCCGTCACGGCGGGCAGCGGCCAGGACGGCGGCTCGCCGTCACCGCGGAAGAAGGCGGCGTGGACGGTCGTGCCGGGCTTGGCCGTGGCGGCGGCGTCCGCGCCGGTGTTCGGACCGGTGTTCGTGCCGGCGTTCGTGCCGACGTCCGTGCCCGCGCTCGTGCCGCCGCTCGTGCCGACGTCCGTGCCGGCGTCCGGTCGGGTGGTCCGGCCCTGGACGGCGAAGGCGTCACCGTCCTTGCAGTCGGGCAGGGTCGCGAAGCCGCGCAGCACGGCGCAGTCGGCGATCCGGACGGCGGGCAGGTCCCAGAGCTTGGCGGTGGGGGTCTCCAGGGCGAACTCGGTGTAGGCGGCGGTGGCCCGCACCCCGGGAGAGCGCGCCAGCGAGTCGGCGAGCCGGTCGGCCTGCGGGCCGCCGCCGGGGAAGGACACCGACTGCTGGTACGGCCCGACCGCGGCGCGGGGGCCGGGGCGGTCCTCGTAGCTCGCGCTGACACCGAGGAAGAGCGTCTGCAGGGCGATCGCCCCGGCGACGGCGACGACCACGCCGCTGACCGCGGCCGAGGCGGGGCCCGAGCTCAACTGGAGCCTTCGGATGGCGAGTTGCCAGGACACGCCGCCGCCGGAGCGCCGGGTGGCGGCCTCCACCAGCCAGGGCAGCAGGGTGCAGACGCCCACCAGTATCAGCAGCACGCCGAACGCGACCAGAAGCGAACCACGGGTGTCCTGAACGGAGTTGAAGACGGCGGTGCGCCCCATCCCGGACGGGTTGTACTGCGTGGGCAGTGCCAGCGCGAGCGCCGTCAGGGCGAGGCCGGCCAGCGGCAGCGCCAGCCGCCATCCGATCCGGCGCCGGCCGGGGCCGGAGCGGCGGACCACGCCGAGCGGGTCGACGGTGACCCGGCGCATCGCGAGCAGGGTCACGCCGACGCCGAGGAGCGGCACGACCACGGCGATCGCGGCGGCGATGGCGGGGTGCGGCGCGATGTCCTCGGGGTAGAAGCTGAAGCCCGCGAGCCGCAGGTGGCCGGTCAGCCGCCGGCCGAGCAGGAACAGCGCCGCGCCCGCGACCAGGCCCAGCACCGCGCCGACCAGGGACTCCCCGGCGGCGAGCCGGGCGGTCATCCGGCGGTCCGCGCCGACCAGGCGCAGCGCGGCGAGCCTGCGGTCGCGCCGTTCGCCGCCGAAGCGGGCGGCGGCGGCGAGGAAGACGCCGACCGGGGCGAGCATCACGGTCAGGCCGACCGCGTTGAGCAGGATCAGCCGGGGGTCCATCGGCTTGGGCGGCGAGAAGTGGCCGTACGAGGTGATGCGGGCGGCTCCGGCGTCCCGCGAGAGCCGGTCGCTGCCGAGCAGGTAGCCGGCCTGGCCGGGGCCGAGCAGGCCGTCCGGGCCGATGCCGCCGACCACCGGGTAGGGGAGGCGGTCGCGCAGCAGCTGGTTGGCCGGGTCCTTCAGGAGCTCGGCCAGGGCGGGCGAGACGACCATCCGCCCCGGCGGCGGGTACGCGGCCACTCCGGGCGGGAGCGCCGCGTCCGGGCCCTCGGGCTGGACGACCCGTCCGCGGATCGCGGTGCCCCGGAAGGTGGTGTCGGCGGTGGCGATGAGGACCGTCCGGTCGCCGGGGGTGGGCAGGTCCTCGTCGCGGAAGGTGTCGTTCTGCACGTACAGGCGCTCGTTGCGGTGCTGGACGATGCCGGGGAAGGAGGCGGTGAACAGCAGCAGTGCCACCCCCAGGCCGACGCCGCAGGCGGTGAGCAGCAGGCGCCCCCAGCCGTCCCGTCCGTTGGTGAGGGCCAGGCGCACGCCGAGGCCGAGCTGGTCCAGGAACGGCGAGCGCACCCGGTCGGCGGCGGGGTCGCTCGTGGCGGGGCTGCTCACGCTGGGGCTACTGGTGTCGGGGCTGCTCACGCCGGGGCCGCTCACGCCGGTGCTGCTCATATCGCGCCCGCCAGGTCGCGGGTGCGGCCGTCGCGGACGACGATCTCGCGGTCGGCGTAGGCGGCGACCCTGACCTCGTGGGTGACCAGGACGACGGCGGCCCCGCTCTCCCGGGCGGCCTGGGTGAGCAGCTTCATCACCCGCTCGCCGTTGAGGGAGTCGAGCGCGCCGGTCGGCTCGTCGGCGAAGACCGCCTTGGGCCCGGTGATCAGGGCCCGGGCGGCGCCGACCCGCTGCCCCTGGCCGCCGGAGACCTCGCCGGGGCGCTTGGCGGCCACGTCGTCGACCTCCAGGCGCTCCAACCATTCGCGGGCCCGGGCCTCGGCGGCCCGGCGGCGCAGTCCGTTGAGGCGCAGCGGGAGCGCGACGTTCTCCAGGCAGGAGAGTTCCGGGACGAGCTGGCCGAACTGGAACAGGAAGCCGAACTCGGTGCGCCGCAGGGCGCTCAGCTCGGCGTCGGAACAGGCGGTGAGGTCGCGATCCCGGTAGCGGAGGCGACCGCTGTCGGGTCGGGTGATCCCGGCGAGGCAGTGCAGCAGGGTGGACTTGCCGGAGCCCGACGGGCCCATCACGGCGACGAGTTCGCCGGCTGCGACGGTGAGCGAGGCCCCACCGAGCGCCGGGGTGAGCCCGAAGTTCTTGTGCAGGTCGTGGGCGGCGAGCAGGGGTTCGGACATGGTCAACGCTGGGACTCCGTGATGCGGGCGGCGAGTTCGTCCAGGCGGGCGGCGGTGAGCTCCAGCCAGCGCAGGTCGGCTTCCAGGTGGAACAGGGCGTGGTCGCAGATCAGCTGGTCGGTGAGGTCACCGGTGAGCTTGCGGCGGGTCAGCTCCCGCATCTCCTTGAGGTGTTCGGCCCGCTGCGCGTCCAGGACGTCGGCGCCGGAGCGGCCGGTCAGGAGGGCGAGCACGACCTTCTGGTAGAGCGTGCTCTGCAGGTACGGCTGCGGGCTCTCCGGGTGCGCGAGCCAGTTGGCGAGGTCGGTGACCCCGGCGTCGGTGATCGCGTACCGCTTGCGCTCCGGGCCGTCGCCGGCCTCGACGCCGTCGACCACCACCAGCCCGTTCTTCAGCAGCCGGGAGAGCGTCGCGTACACCTGCCCGTAGTGCAGGCCGCGGTCGCGCCCGAAGTGCTCGTCATGGAGGCGTTTGATGTCGTATCCGTGGCGGGGCTGGGTCTCCAGCAGGCCGAGGAACAGCTGTCCGAGTGACATGCTCCGGGACTATACAGGCCATGTATACACACAGGTGTATAGCGGGCCCCCTCGGGTCCGGCCGCCGGCGCCGACACGGCTCCGGCCTCCCCGAGCAGGACTCGGGGAGGCCGGAGAGGTTCGGTGCCCGGGTCAGTTCAGACCGTGGGCCCGGCGGTCAGGACGCCTGGGCGCGCACCAGCCAACGCTGGTTGGCATTGGCGGTGCAGGACCAGACCCCGAGCGCGGTGCCGTTCGCGTCGGCCCAACCGGGCAGTTCGAGGCACTTGTCGGAGATCGGGTTGTAGAGCGTGCCGTCGTAGCGACGGACCCAGGTCTGCGCGTCATCGGCGGCGCAGGTCTGGAAGGACACCTTGGTGCCGTTGCCGGCCGGCTTGTCGTTGGTGGTGATGCACCGGTCGGTGCCGGAGACCTTGAACTTGTTGTCGGTGGTCAGGGTGAAGTGCTGGGCGTTGCCGTTGTAGCAGTTGTAGAAGGCGACCGCCGTGCCGACGGAACCGCCCCAACTGTCGATGCACCTGCCGGGGTTGTAGGCGCTCTGGATCTGGACGCTGGAGCCGGCCGTGGCGAGCGAGTTGGCCTGCTGGTCGGTGAACGCGTACGGGTAGATCCGGACGTCGCTGACCGCGCCGTTCACGCGGCCGTCAGGCCCGGGGTACCGGGCGGTGGTCTCCCCGCCGATGTTCAGACTGCCGTTGGCCTTCCAGCCCGCAGGGACCTTCGCGCTTCCGGCCGCTCGGCCGTTGACGTACAGCGTCGCGGTCTGGGTGTCCGAGTTGAACGTCCCGGCGAGGTGGGTCCAGACGCCGATCTGGGGTTGCTCGGAGTCGACGGCCGCGTAGTACGTGGTGGGGCGGAGCTGGTCCGACGAGGGCAGGTTGAAGGCCCACTTGCCGTACGTCGCCGAGTACTGCAGGTAGAACGGACTGCGCTCGTTGCCGGTCAGGGAGACGGCGGTCTGGTAACCGTTGGTGTTGTTGACCTTGACCCAGGCGGCGACGGTGTAGCTCTGGCCGGTGTCGATGTTGGCCTGGTTGGTGCTGCGGTAGAGGGTGTTGCCGTCGAGGACGGTCGCCTTGCCCGCGGCGCCGTTGTGGTCGGTGGTGCGGGCGAACGTGCTCGGGTAGAGCGCGTTGGCGGCGTTGCTGTCGACGGCGGAGGTGCCGTCGAGTGCCCACCAGAGCGGGTTCACGGAGGTGTCCGCGGCCTGGGTCGGTCCGGCCTGCCAGGTGAAGGCGGCGTTGGGGCTGCCGGGGTTGGTGGGCGCGCCCCACCAGATGTCGATCTGGCCGTTGCCGCGCTTGCCCCAGAGACCGGCCGCGCCGTTGCCGGTGAGGTCCCCGTCCGAGCCGAGCGTCGGCCAGGTGTCCGGGGAGACGGAGCCGATCGTGACCGGGCTGGAGATCTGGGTCAGCGTCGGGACGGTGGCGGTGTTCCCGCTGCTGTCCAGTACGGGCCTGCCGTTGCGGTCGGTGGACACCACTGTCCCGGTGGTGAAGGTGTAGGCGAGCAGAGTGCCCTTGCCGCCGTCTGCGGCTGCCTCCAGGTTCCGGGCCCACAGGCCTGGGTGGCCCTGCTTGGCCCAGTCGCCGGGGGCGATGAGCTCCTTGTCCTTCCACCCGGAGGCGGCGAGCCGGACGGGCTTGCCGAGGGTCTGGAGCCTGGTCGCGGGGTAGTACCAGAGGGCGGCGTCGGCGCCGTTGGCGGTGCTCTCGACGGTGAGCAGGCCGCTCTTGTTCTTGAACTGCAGCTTGTAGTCGAGGTCCGTGTTCGCCGGGTCGCCGAGTGCGGCCACGCGGAGGGTGTTGGACCAGTCGGTGGCGTTGTATCCGGTGGCGGTGAGCCAGGAGCAGTCCTCGCTGGCCGTCGTGACGCACTTCGGCTTCGGGAGGACCGACCTCGCGTCGACCCGGCCGTAGTAGCCGGTGTTGCCCGGATTCCCGTAGAGGTAGAGGTCCTTGTCACCGGGGGCGTGGGCGACGATGTCGTCGATGTTGTTGCCGCCGGTCAGCGTGCCGCGGTGGGCGAACTGGATGTCGGCCCAGCCCCGTCCGGTGGGTGAGTCGTCGCGCTTGGCGACGAGGGAGACGGCAGGGCTCTTGGCGAGCGGGTTGCCGGCCACGGCGTAGGCGCGCAGGTCGCCCGACTGGTCGGGGGTGACGATGTCGGGCGCACCGTCACCGGTGACGTCGCCGAAGACCGGCGGCGGGCCGTCCGGGTTCCACGGGACGTAGAACGCGTACTGGGCCACCGGCGAGACGTTGCGGGCGTTGTCCATCACCTGGAGGTACACGATGTTGGTGCCCCAGCGGCCCGGCAGGACGCTGACGCCGCCCTGCGGGAGGGCGGATCCGCACTGCCACTGGGCGCCGGAGAGCTGCGGGTCCCAGGACCACCGGGCGCACGTGACACCCGACGGCGTGCCGCCGTTGGGGGCGGTGTCGGCGGCGGTGAAGGGGACGATGCCCCACTCCCAGGCCTTCTTCCTGGTCACCTGTCCGTTGCCGGACGGCGGGAAGTGGTCGGCGAGCGAGCTCTCGGGAAGAGCGGTGTAGACGTCGGGGACGGACAGGCTCGGGGGAGTCAGGTCGACCCCGAAGCGGCATGCGGGGGCGTATCCCGACGAGGTGAAGTCGTCGGTGGCGAAGGAGCCCCAGCCGTAGACGTGCCCGTCCTTGATCACGTCGGAGCGCACCTGGAAGGCGGCGTTGCCTCCGTTGCCGACCAGACCCGATTTCCCGGAGTCGACCTCGGGCGCGCCCGGGAGGTTGTAGTCCCAGATCTTCGACCACGAGTAGAGCGAGTTCTGGACCGGGCTGTGCACGGTGGCGTTCAGGGACACCGCGCCGTTGAAGTTGCTGCCCGCGCCGAGCCAGCCGACCGAGGAACCGTCGCAGCCCTGGTTCTCGGCCCACGGCGACGCCGTGCCCGGCGGCGGCCAGACGTAGGTGTTGGTCGGGGTGTCCGGTGCGCGGTCGTACTCGACGACCACCACCGGGTTGTACGTCAGGCGCTTGAAGGCCATCTTGTTGGACTCGTCGCCGGCGAACACGCCGAAGGTCAGGTTGTCGTGGGTGGCGGCGCGTTCCCGGTAGACGGAGGTGACGTCGTACTGGAACTCGCGGTTGTCGTAGCAGCCGCTGCCGCCGGAGCCGGCGACGTCGGCGCGGCCGAGTCGGCCGCCCACCACGGCGGGCGGGTTGTTCCAGGTGGTCTGGTTGTCGATCGGCCCGGTGAAGTAGAGGTCCACCGGATAGGTGTTGGTGCAGGAGAAGTCCGAGGACTCGTACTCCCAGACCGACATGGTGGCCTTGTTGATGACCGTGCCGCCGAATCCGCGGGTGTCGATCTGGAAGTAGGACCGCTCGATTCCCTTGTCGACCTGGTATCCCTGGTACCCGACGCCGGGACGGGCGTACTGGCCGTCGGAGGCGGTGGTCTGCCCGTAGCGGGGCGTCTTCGGGTACGCCTGCTGGGTCCAGGTCCAGGCGTTGCCGCTGCGGGAGTCGTAGATCCACCCGGGATCGATGAACCAGGGGCCCTGACCCTTGCCGAGCACCGAGGCGTCGGTGGTCAGCTCGACGGCGTCGCCGGAGGCCGTGGTGGGCATGGTCGCGACCCTGGCGCCCGTGCCGGGCCCGTCCGCGCTACTGGGCTTGTCCGACTTGGCGGGAACACCGGCCTGGGCCGCGCCGTCGCCGTCGGCCGGGGCGGCCTGCGCGGCCGCGGCGGCCTTGCCGGCAGTGGCTGCGGGGACGGTGCCGGCCGCGCCGCCTGAGCTGTCCCACATCCGAGGGGCTGGGGCGTGCCAGCGGACCTTGCCGTCCTTGCCGGTGGCGGTGAGGTTGTTGGACCCGTCGTCCTTGACGGTGACGCCCTGACCGGTGGTACCGAAGCGGATCTTCTTCAGCTGCGGGTTGTTGGCGGCTTCGGCGGTCTTGACGATCAGGACGGTGCTGAGGCCGCCGAACTTGTCGGCGGTGGCCTTCAGGTCGATGCCGGGGGCGACGTCGGGGTAGACCAGGCCGTCGCCGTCGTCGTCGAGGGCCGGCTTGGTCAGCGGGAACGGCGAGTCGATGACGAGCTTCTCGCCGTCCGGGCTGGTCAGCGTGCCGAGGGGGCCGCTGCCGCCACCGGACAGGTGGACTCCGGAGGAGGCGGTCCGAGGGCGGTAGCCGCCCGCCGGGTCGGCGACGAGCTTGGCGTCCAGCGCGGCCCAGACGCCGTCCTGCCGCCTGACGCGTTGCTGGTCGGCGTGCTGGGAACGGGAGAGGTGGCCCGCGGGAGTGGCGACCGTTTCGCTGTACTCGTCCGTCAGTTCGGGTACGGGGACGGGCTTGCCGGTGGACTTGGCCTGGGCGATCGCCCGGTCGGCGGCCGCAGCCGGAGGCTTCTCCTTGGTCTGCCTGGCGTCTGCGGCGGCCATGGCCGTCAGCACGTCCGGGGGAAGCGTTCCGGGTGTGGTGGTGGGCGTGGTGGGCACCGGGGCGGCGAACGCGACGGGTGCCACCGAGGTCAGGGCCAGGACGAGGCCCACGGCCGCGGCGGATGCGCGCGCGGACGGGGTCCGTGGACGAAGGCGTGTGCAGGAGCGGGCGCCGGGCGGAGCAGCGGGCATGTGGTGAGGTTCCCCCCTCGGTACGACAATCGGGTCCGCCCCCTGGCCGATGGGTAAAGGCGCGGGCAGGGGGCGCCAGCAAGATCGCGCAATGGCAAACTGATGGTCAACTCATTTAGGTGTTCGACTGTCTGGTTTGGGGGTGGGCGAACCGCTTTGGTTCCCCTGTGACATGAATCACCACACGTCTTGATCGGTCGACTCCTCGACCCGGGGCCGCATTACCCCCTACTGTCCGCCACAGTCGTCTGTCCACGCCCTAGCTGAGGCGTGGCTACCTATGGGGGGTAACGGTGTCTGTTCGTCGTGTCCGTTTGCCGTGGTCGGCGGGGAGGGGAGCGCCGCCACCAGGGCGGCGTCGAAGCTCTCGTGTCGCTTTTGTGAGCGCTTTGACCGTGCTGAGTGCTCTTGTGTCACCTGTCGTCCCGGCGTTGGCTGCGCCGGTGGCGGACAAGGACAAGATCTGGTCGCCGCCGGGTACTCCGCTGCCGAAGACGGCTTCCGTACCGGGCTCACCAGAGCAGCCGAAGTCGGTGTCGGCGAAGAAGGGCTCACCGGACTGGGTGCCGCCGAAGGGCGCTCCGAAGAGTGCCTCGGGCTCGGCCGTCGCCCTGCTGGATCCCGCGCCGGCGCCCGGTGCGAAGGCCGTTCGCAAGGGTCCGGACGGCGCCGAGGTGTGGGAGCCGGCGGCCGGCGCCTCGAAGCGGGCCGGTGAACTGCCGGTGTGGCTGGCGCCCGTCGCGCCGGATACCGCGTCGAAGGCCTCGGGTGCTGCGCCGGGCGCGGACGCCGGTCCGGCCAACCCGCCGGTCAAGGTGAGTGTCGCCGACGCGAAGGCCACCGGTGCCGCCGGTGTGCAGGGAGCCCTGGTCACGCTGGAGCGCGCCGAGCAGACGGACGCGACGAAGGTGCGGCTGGGTCTGGACCTGTCCGGTGCCGGATTCGGTGGTGGCTTCGCCGAGCGGGCACAGCTGGTGTCGCTGCCCGCGTGTTCGCTGACCACGCCCGAGGTGGCCGGCTGCCTGGCGCGCACGCCGGTGCCCTCGCACTACGACGCGGAGGCGAAGAAGCTCGTCGCCGACATCGACCTGCCCGCCGTCGAAGCCGCTCTGACGAAGGGACAGCGAGCCGAGTCGAAGTCCGGGGACCAGGCGCCGTCCTCCGGCCCTGTGCCCGCAGCCCCGGCGCGGATGGTGCTGGCGGCCGAGGGTACCCCGTCCAGCGGCCTCGGCACCTACAGCGCGACCTCGCTCTCCCCGAGCCAGGCGTGGACGGCCGGCAGCTCGTCGGGCTCGTTCACGTACAGCTACCCGGTCCAGTCCCCGCCGTCGCTCGGCGGCACGGCGCCCCAGGTGGCACTGGGATACGACTCGGCGGCGGTCGACGGGAGGACCTCGTCGACCAACTCCCAGGCGTCCTGGATCGGTGACGGCTGGGACTTCAGCTCGGGCTTCGTCGAGCGCTCCTACAAGGCGTGCGACAAGGCCGGGATTGCCGGATCCGGCGACCAGTGCTGGGGCGGGGCGAACCTGACCCTGTCGTTGGGCGGCCACTCGGGCGAACTCGTGCCCAACGACCCCTGCGCGTCCGGTGACGCCAAGTCCGAGCAGTCCACGTGCACCTGGCGGTTGAGGAACGACGACGGGACCAAGGTCGAGTTCCTCACCGGCGCCGACAACGGCACCTGGAACGGGTCGTACCTCAAGGTCACCGACAGCTCCGGCACGGTCTACTACTTCGGCCTCAACCACCTGCCCTCCGCGTCCGGTGCGCCGACCAGCACCGGCCCGGAGAGCAAGTCGGCCTGGACGGTGCCGGTGTACTCGCCGAACGCGGGTGACCCGTGCTACGACGCGGCCAAGGGCAAGGGCTCCTGGTGCCAGACGGCATGGCGCTGGAACCTCGACTACGTCGTCGACGCCCACAACAACCTGACCACCTACACCTACGCGCCGGAGGCCAACTGGTACGCCCGCGGTGGCGGCCAGAACCGCGGCAGTGGTGTGAACTCCTCGTACACCCGCGGCGGCACGCTCGCCTCGATCGGCTACGGGCAGCTGCTCTCCGACCAGCTCGGTGCGAACGGCGCGCACCAGCCCGCCGCGAAGATCGACTTCGAGACGGACGAGCGCTGCGTCTCGGGCGCGGCGGCCTGCGACCCCGCGCAGCGGACCTCGGCCAACGCGGCCAACTGGCCGGACGTGCCGCTCGACAAGCAGTGCGCCGAGCAGGGCACCTGCTCCAGCTACGGGCCGACCTACTGGTCGACCAGGTGGCTGAACGCCGTCACCACCTCGATCCGCTCCGGCGGCTCGTACCGCCCGGTGGACCGCTACGAGCTCACGCACACGTTCAAGAAACCGGCCAACTCCGATGAGAACACGCAGATCCCGTGGCTCCAGGCGGTCAAGCGGATCGGCAAGGACACCTTCAACGGGCAGACCGACCAGGCCTTGCCGGAGGTCACCTTCGCGGACCTGATGCTGCCCAACCGGGTGGACGGCCTCGTCCCGGCCCGCCCCCGCTACTATCGGCCGCGGATCGAGGTGATCACCCTTGAGACCGGCGGCACGATCGCGGTGGACTACAACCGCGAATCGTGCATGCGCACCACGGGCAAGATGCCGTCCTCGGCGGACGGCAACACCATGAGCTGCTACAACGTGAAGTGGTACGACACGGGTGTGGCCGCGATGGTGGACGACTGGTTCCTGCGCTACCCGGTCGCCTCGGTGACCGTCGACCCGAACTCCAACCTCGTCGCCGGCTCGGTCACCAAGGTCACCGCCTACGAGTACGGGCCGGCCGCCTGGCACCGCAACGACGGCGCCCTGGTGGACGACAAGTCCCGCACCTGGGACCAGTTCCGCGGCTACGCCAAGGTGACCGCCGTGACTGGCTCGGGCAAGGACGGCGCGAAGTCCAAGACGTCGACCAGCTACCACCAGGGAATGGACGGTGACCTGAAGGCGGACGGATCGGCCCGGTCGGCGACGGTGTCCGGGCCGACGAGCGGCGCCCGCCGCGACGACGACTGGCTGTCCGGCCGGGTGCTGGAGAGCGACGTCTACGTCGATGCCGACGCGGCCGCACCCGAGGCGTCCACCGTGAACACCAGCAGTGGCCCGGTGACCACCGCGACCCACAAGCGGCCCGGTCTGCCGGACCTCGTCGCCCGGTACGCGGCCACCACCTCGACCAGCACCTCGACCAGCCGGACCACCACCGGAACCCGGGCCACCTCGACGGTGACCGCCAGTGACCCGGCGAACGGCAACCGGATCAAGACCAGCCTCAGCACCGCCGACGGCACACTCGACGTCTGTGTCCGCAACTCCTACGCCACCGGCGCGAATCCGAGCATGACCGGGCTGGTGTCCGAGGCGCTGACCGTCTCCGGCGCGAACGCCTGCACGGCGACGCCGACCGCAGCGAACACCGTCTCCGGCGCCCGCACCCTGTACGACGGTGCGGCGTTCGGCTCTGCGGGCGCCAAGGGGGAACCGACCGGTGCGCAGGTGCTGGACCGCTACGACGGTTCCGGCGCAGCTCAGTTCGTGACCACCGGCACCTCCGCCTACGACGTCTACGGCCGCGCCACCAGCGCCACCGACGTGACGGCCACCGACAGCGCCAATCCGAACGGCGCCACCGTGACCACGACTTACGGCTCGGCGAACCCGGGCGAGCTGCCCAACCGGACCGTGACCGGCACCCCGGCCCCGGCGGGAGCGTCCGACGCCGGAGCCAAGCGCAACACCACCACCACGCTGAACCCGGCCCGTGTGCTGCCGATCACCACCACCGACCCCAACGCCCGTACCGTCACCCAGTCGTACGACTCCCTCGGTCGACTCAAGGCGGTCTGGACCCCGGGCCGGGCGACCAGCGCGAGAGCCAACTTCACCTTCGACTACACGGTGGACGGCACAGCCCGGCCGTCCACCGTCACCAGCCGGACGCTGCGCTCCAACGAGAGCTACGCGGTCTCCACCCAGATCGTGGACGGCCTGGCCCGGACCATCCAGACCCAGACCAACCCGGCCATCTCCGCCTACCACGGCCGACTGCTGACGGACACCTTCTACGACTCGCAGGGCCGCACCAACCGGACCTTCAACACCCACTACGACGACACCGCCGGTCCGAACACGGTCCGATTCAACGCGATCCCCGCCGAGGTCCCCGGCCAGACCTCCACCGCCTTCGACGGCATGGGCCGACCGGTGAGCACGCAGTTCATCGCCCTCGGCGTGCTGCAGAACACCACGACCACCGCCTACCCGGGCGCCGACCGGGTCGACGTGTCGCCGCCGGCCGGTGCCACCGCGACCAGCACCCTTTCCGACGCCCGCGGCCGCACCAGCCAGCTGTGGCAGTACAGGACGCCGTCCGCTACCGGCAAGCAGGCCGACGCCGACGTCACCACGTACACCTACACCCCGAGCGGCCAGCCCGCGACGCGAGTCGACGCCGCCGGGAACAGCTGGAGCTACGGCTACGACCAGCGCGGCCGTCAGGTGAAGGCCGACGACCCGGACACCGGCGTCTCGATCCGCACCTACGACAGTGCGGGCCGCCTGGCCACCACCACGGACGCGCGCGGTCAGTCGATGGCGCTCACCTACGACCTGCTCGGCCGCAAGACCGGCACCTACAACGGCACGGTCAACCCGGCCAACCAGCTCACCGGCTACACCTACGACACCGTCGCCAAGGGCCAGGCCGCCAGCTCCACCCGGTACGTCGGGGGCGCCGGCGGAGCGGCCTACACCAAGGCCGTCACAGAGCTGGACCCGGCATACCGGCCGACCAAGTCCACCGTGTCGATCCCCGGCAGCGAGATCGGCAAGACCGGGCAGGCGACCTACGAGTACGAGACCGTCTACGACCCGATCACCGGCGCCGTGACCACCGAGTACCGGGCCGCCGTCGGCAACCTCGCCTACGAGTCGATCGGCTACAACTACGAGATCTACGGCCTGCTGCACGACATGGGCGGGGCCGACGACACCTACCTCCGTCAGTCCGACTGGGACGCCTACGGGCGCAACATCCGCTCCACCGTCAACCCGTTCGGCTGGCAGATCGTCGCCACCAACACCTACGACGTGTCCACCGGGCGTCCGCTGACGCAGTACGTCGACAAGCAGACCTCCACCGACGGCACGGTCCAGAACACGACCTACGCCTACAACCAGGCCGGCCGGATCACGGCGATCCGGAGCATCCCGAACAACACCCCGGCCGCCACCGACCTGCAGTGCTTCTCCTACGACTACCTGGGCCGGCTCACCACCGCGTGGAGCGACACCGGGCGGCTCGACCAGCCCACCCCGTCCCTGGCAGGCCAGGGGGCGTGCGCCAACTCCACTCCCACCAGCGGGGCTTCGGCGCCTTCGAAGACGACGGTGGGCGGCAACGCCGCCTACTGGCAGGACTACACCTACGACCTGACCGGCAACCGCACCAAGCTCGTCGACCACAACCCGGCCGGTGACCAGTCCAAGGACGTGAAGGTCGACCAGACCTTCCCGACCCCCGGCACCCGCAACACGCCGACCACCGCGGCCGGCACGGGCGGCGGCACCGGCGGCCCGCACGCACTCGCCGGCGGCACGTACACCTACGGCTCGGCCACCGCCCCCCAGGGCACCGACGAGTACGACGCGGCCGGCAACACCACGAAGATCAACAACCCCAACGGCATCAAGATCCTCAACGCCGGGTCCGTCCTCAAGTCCGGTGAGAGCGTGCGCTCCAACAGCGTCCGACTCGCCATGCAGGACGACGGCAACCTGGTGCTCAGCTCGCTGCGCACCGGTCAGGTCCTCTGGTCCACCAACACCCAGAACCACCCGGGAGCCTGGGCCACCATGCAGGACGACGGCAACTTCGTCGTCTACGACTCCCAGCGCGTCGCGCTCTGGTCCTCGCAGACCTGGGCGGGTAACGCCAGCGGCTACTTCGCGACCGTCCAGGACGACGGCAAGTTCATCGTCTACGCGCCCGGTTGGAATTCCAAGTGGGGCACCTCGACCTGGAACGCCGCTGGCTCGGCCAATGCCTCCACGCTGACCTGGGACGTCGAGGGCAAGCTCGCCTCACTCGCCCAGGGTTCGGCCGTCACGACGTACGTCTACGACGCCGACGGCAACCAGCTGATCCGCCGCAACCCCGGCAAGGTCACCGTCAACCTCGGCGGCGGCGACGAACTCACCTACGACACCGGTACCAAGACCAGCACCGGTACCCGCTACTACAGCATCCCCGGCGGCATCACCCTGGTCCGCGAGAGCCCGACCAAGCTCACGTACCAGTTCGCCGACCACCACGGCACCAACACCCTGTCCATCGGCCGCGACAGCCTCGTCGAGACCCGCCGCCCCACCGACCCCTTCGGCGCCCCCCGCGGCACCACCTCCAGCACCACCGCCTGGGCCGGCGACAAGGGCTACGTGGGAGGCCTCAAGGACGACGCCACCGGCTTCACCAACCTCGGCGCACGCCAATACCAGCCCAGCACCGGCCGCTTCCTCAGCCCGGACCCGCTGCTCCTGCCCAACGACCCGCAGCAGTGGAACGCCTACTCCTACAGCCACAACAACCCGGTCAACAGGTCGGATCCGTCCGGACTCTATGATCCGGATGTCAGGGCCGCGGTGCTGCAGGAGCGGAAGGAGCAGGAGGACGCTGCGCGCAACTGCGGAGGGAACGGGGTCACCGGTCCGGCAGTCTGCTCGGACGGAAGCAGTTGGGAGGACAACCGTCCGACCAAGAACCAGCTGAACGTCCTGAAGTATCGGATGCAGATGAAGGGGCTCATCTCGGACAGCGGCGACGACTACTCGGACACGGAGGACAGGGTGTTCAACAAGCACGCACCCGGTCCGCATGATCTGAAGGTCAAGAACTGGCTTTACCAGGTCGTTTCCGGGCTGAACGTGAACGGCATGAAGGGTGCCAACTCATTCAACGTGGCATCCAAGCTGCTGCAGCACTACTTGGATGCGAGCGGCACACCGGTCGAGCTCCATCCCGACAGCATGATCAACGAGATCCCTAACTTCAAGAAAAGTGTCAATAAGTATCTGACTGGTAACGCCGCGGGGAAGGGGAAGTTCGACTCCGGCTGGCAGCAAACCCGTGCGGATGAGAATGATGGGGATACGAGTATCGGATGGTTCTACGCCTTGAACAACTTCCAGTGGAGGGTGTCGGGTGTGAACCAGAAGGCAGGCGGCCCGGAGTACAAGCTGGAGATCCGGAAACGGTACGACTGGGGAACACCCAGTGAGGCCCGAGACCGGCTGCACAAGTTTCACATCGAAATAACCCAGCCGGAGATCGCGCATCTCAATACGGTTGGACTGGCCAGGGACTTCGATGTGTTCGGTTCGGCCATGATGCAAGGGGTGCCTGAATGAGAGTTGCTGTGAAGCTGATCCGAGCGGGCCTGGTCGGAGCTTCGCTGCTGGCCGTCGCCGCCTGCGGCAGCGGGTCGGGTGGCGCTGGAGCCGCGATGACGGCCACGCCTGCCGGTTCCGCTGCTTCGGCACCTGCTGCCTCGTCTCGTGAGTCGTCAGTGACACTGTCGAAAGCTCCGAGCACCGAGTTGCAGCACCAGTACGGGACGCTGGTCCCCAAGGGGGCGACCGATGTTTCTCACGGATACCGCCAGTCCGGCGGTGGCGGAGAGCTGTGGGTGGCCTTCAGGGTCGGGAAGGACGGCCTCACGGCCTTCCTGTCCAGCCTCGGGATCAGCGAGTCACAGCTGGACCCCGGCGTCATCGAGTTCACGACGACCGACCTTGAACTCACCGGCTGGTCGATCGACCCTACACACGAAGTGAAAGGCATCATGGCGCCCGCCAAGGATGAGGACATGAAGAGCCCGAGCCAGAAGATCACGGTGGACTACACTAGTTCCGGAGGGGTCATGGTTTACGTTCTGGCGGGCAAGCCCTAATGCTCCACCGGCCTGCTCCAGGAGTCACGCTGCATCTCAGGCCTTGGATTTTGAGGTGACGTACGGCGAACGCTCTACTCCTTCGCCGTATGGGGGTTTTTGGACAATTGGAATCCTTTCCCTATTTGCTGGGGAGTGGTTCTCAACCGGGTCCGACCTCCAGGCGTGAGTGCGGGATGTTCTTTCAGTAGCGGCAGGACGGGGACTGGCTGACGATGACTGGCGTGGACGCTGGTCAAGAGTCGTTCGCCCGACAGTAGTCCGTCGGCTGTGGATAGCCAGTAGGTCTGTGCCATGAGCGCCCCATCCGGTTGCCGGATGGGGCGCTCAGCTGTTGAGGGGTTAGCTCGTGGAGCTGTTGCGTGGAGGATAATAAATGGACGGGGAAGGCTTTCGTTGCAGGGCAGGGTGGCCGGGATCCAGAATGAACTGATGGATTGTCAGTTCTGGCTGGGCGGTGCTACCGTATGCGGTCCTTGTCCTGTGAGGTCGGGAGCTTTGATGGTTGTCCTTGGAATGCTGATACCGGTTGTCCTGGGATTAGCCTTGGTCGCAAATTTTCGTGGAATCCGCGACTTCTTCGTGGAGGGCGCTGAGAAGAAGTCGATCCCGGTGATCGCGTTGATTGTCGGCTGGTTCTTCATTGTGGTTCCTGGGGTGGCTGTCCTCGGCATGGCCGTCAAGGCGATCCTGCGCTGACCTGTTCGGACTGTCGCAGGTGGTGGCGCGTGACTTCTGAGGCGGTGGGGCGGTCTTCGGGACGGCCTCGCCGCCAGATCCTTTGATGGAGGGTGCGTGAAGGGGCGGCGAATTGTCCTGTGGAGTGTGGTCGGCGGGTTGCTGGGTGTCCTCGGGTTGGGCTGGGCCGTGTGGATGACGGTCCGACCTTCCGCGCCTGAGGTGCCTGATCCGGTCGGACGGTGGGCCGGAGGAGCGGCGGCTGTCGAGCTTCTTCCGGAAGGGCAGATCGGATCGGCACAAGTGCCGGCCCGCGTGTGCAGCGCTGCCTCGGTGTACCGGGAACAGCCGACGGAGATCGAGGGGCGCTGGAAGAAGTCGGTTCTCGATGACGTGGGGCCGGGGGTCTACGTGGACGCGACCCGGAAGGACGGGAGCGGTAGTTGTCGGTTCTGGCTGACGGCCGAGGAGAACGGGAAGGACCTGTGGGTGCTGGTCAGTCAGGGGTTCGTCATGAAGAAGGACTGAGATGTCGCGGTGGATTCGATTCCTGGTGATATGGAACGGGGTGGGAGTGATCGGGATGCAGAGGCCGAGCCGGGTGCGTGGACGTGGGAGGCTGCCTGTTCTGGCTGTCTGTGTGGCATCGGCTCTGCCGCTGGCGGCTTCGTGCACGGTGGCGAAGGATCCTGTCCCGGCTGTCATCGGGTCCTGGAAGGCGCCCGTCGCTTCGATTCAGTTCTTGGAGGGCGGCAAGCTTGGCGAGGTGAGCCTGCTCCCGGCCATGTGTCGTGGAAGGAAGTCCTCGACCGTGGTGAAGTTCACCGGCACCTGGAAGTACGGGACGCTTTCCGACGCCGGACCTGGCGCGGTCGCCCAATTGGTCTCCGTCGATGGTGATCTGAGGTGCGAGGGGTTCTTTCAGTACGGCAA
Organism: Kitasatospora sp. NPDC043950; assembly: GCF_056435345.1. Taxonomy (NCBI): domain Bacteria; kingdom Bacillati; phylum Actinomycetota; class Actinomycetes; order Kitasatosporales; family Streptomycetaceae; genus Kitasatospora; species Kitasatospora sp. NPDC043950. Next base: position 209,404 of record NZ_JBWKER010000002.1, on the reverse strand, counting down.
GGACCAAGGTGAGGAGTGGTTGCAACTGACCGATGCGGACGACGGTGGCGTGCCGTTCGCCGCGTTCGTTCGGCAGTAGGTCCGTTTCGAGAGCCGCCCCATCCGATGTGTCGGATGGGGTGGCTCTCGAAACGGAGCGTGGGCGACGCGGGGTCCGGGGGTGTCAGGGGGGCGTCAGGAGTGGGGCGGTGATCGTTGGGATGTCGTCAAGAGGGGGTGGGGCTGGGGGTGGGATCGGGTGAGGTGGGTGGGTGCCGACTCCTCCGTTGCCTGATGTGCCTGGTCCCACTGGTGGTTACCGCAATGCGCCTACCGGGGTGCCGCCGTACGGCGGGCCGGCGGTGCCGACGCTGCCGGCTCTGGACGGGACGCTGGTGGTCGACTTCGCGCTGGTCGGCAAGGCCGGGGCGGATGCGGGCAAGGCGGCCGAGGGCATGGCTGCCGCCTGGACGGCGCTCAGTTCGGCAGCCTTGTTCGGTGCGGCGCCTTGGGGGGATGATCCGGCGCTCGGGCAGGGCTTCGACCAGGTCTTCGCCCAGCCGCGGGACGATCTGCTGAAGGCGGTGCAGGCGCTGCCGGACACCCTGCGCAAGCTGGCCGACGCCCTCGGCGCCACGCGCAGCACGTTCGAGAGGGCCGACGAGCACGCCACGGAACTCGCCTGGACGTTCCCGGGGCCCGGTAGCGGCGGCGCGTGATGGCGGTCGACGCCCCCAATGCCTCGCTGCCGGACGGGTTGCAGAACCTGCTGATGATCCTGGTGGGCAACAAGTGGCCCACCGGGAACGAGAGCGCGCTGCGGGCCGAGGCGGATGCCTGGGCCGAGGCGGCGAAGTCGATCCGTGCCTGCGTCCTGGACCTGGCGGACGCCAAGTCCCAGCTCGACCAGGGCCTGAGCGGCGCCAGCAAGGACGCGTTCGACGCCTATCTGGCCAGGCTCGCCGTCGCCGACGACGCCGCGCTGCCGCTCATCGCCCAGTGCTGCGACTCCGCCGCCGACGCGCTGCACAACCTGGCGAACCAGATCGAGACCCTGCGCATCGAGATCATCGGTGCGCTGGTGGTCCTGGCGGTTCAACTGGCCATCGACGCCGTGATGTTCCTCTTCGGCGGGGCCGAGGCGGCGCCCGTGGAGATCGCCTTCACCAGGGCCCTGGTGTGGGCCTTCCTGCGCAAGGCGCTGATCAGCGCGGTGACCCGGGTCGCCGAGTCGGTGCTGGCCCAGGTGGGCTTCGACCTGCTGGCCCAGGTGATCGAGCTGGGCCAGGGCCACCGCACGTCGATCGACGGCGGTGAGCTGGGCACGGCCGCCATCAACGGGGCGGTGGGCGGCGCGGTCGGTGTCGGTGCCGGGTGGCTCGGCAAGGGTCTGGGCAAGGGCCTGGGAAAGGGGCTCGGGAAGGGCTTCACGTCGCTGACCGGCAAGGAGGCCGGCGCGTTCGCCAAGGGCGCGGCCGGGTTGGTCTGGAACACCGGCTACGGGGCGCTGACCGGGATGGCCGAAGGCGCGGCGCAGGACGCGGTGTTCGGGCTGTCGGGTGACTACGTCTCCGGCGCGGCCAACGGCGCGTTCGCCGGGGCGTGGGGGTGGCGGCACGGGGCGATGAATCCCGGGAACAAGTTCTCCATCTCGCCGGGCGATCACATCGAGGGCTGGCTGAACGGCAGGCTGGAGGGCCCGCGCCCACCGCGCGGCGGTACGACGGGGGGCGGTACGACGGGGGACGGTACGCCAGGGGGCGGCCCGTCGGAGATCGAGCTCGTCCCGGTGGGGGACCTGCCCCATGAGCTGCCGCCGCTGCCGCCGCAGGACACGGACCTCTCGGGCCTGTTCCACGAGATGGGCCACTTCCCGGCCCCCGTCGGCGACTTCAGATCGACGCACGGCGGCACCCCGGCTCCGCAGCGCCCGCTGCCGCGGACTGTCTCCGACGCCATCCTGGAGGAGCTCAATCCGGGCGTGCACCAGCCCTCCTGATGGAGCGTCAGGAGGGCTGGCGTCGGTGCGGGGGAGGGGGCTGGGGGGGGGTGTTACTGGCTGCCCGCCGGGGCGAGGGGGGCCAGGGTGCCGGGGTAGAGGTACTCCTTCGCGGGGAGTGTGGTGCCGTGGGCCCAGGCGTCGAAGAAGCCCTTGAGGTCCTTGCCCGAGACCTTGGCGGCGAGGGCCTCGAACTGGGGGAAGGAGGCGTTGCCGTAGGCGTGGTCCGCGGTCCAGCGCTTGAGGGTGGCGAAGAACGCGTCGTCGCCGACGGTGCGCCGCAGGGCGTGCATCATCAGGGAGCCCTTGAAGTAGAGGGCCGAGGCGAGTTCCTGGCCCTGCCCGGGGTCGTACAGCTTGGTGGACCAGAACTCCGGCTTGTTCCGGTTCTCCTCGACGGTGGGGGTGTAGAAGCCGGTGTCGAGGTTGCTGCCCTGGTGCTCGTCCCACAGCTGGTTGGCGTACTGGGCGACGCATTCGGCGATGCAGCCGTCGCGCCAGTCGGTGAACGAGACGCTGTCGCCGAACCACTGGTGGGTGATCTCGTGGACCGCCGCGGAGTCCCAGAAGTAGTTGGTGTAGGTGGGCCGGCTCTGGGTCTCCAGGTCCGGCGCGCCGGTGCCCGTCTCCTTGGTCCAGCTGCGGACGATGGCGCCCGCGGAGGAGAACGGGTAGGGGCCGAACTTGGAGGCCAGGAAGGCGATGATCTCGGGCTGCTGGGCCTCGGTCGCCTTGGCCATGTCGTCGATCGGCACGTCCGGGCCGTAGGCGGTGATGACCGGCGTCCCGTCGGGCAGCGCCGAGCGGTGGACGGTGAACTTGTCGATGGCGACGGTGCTGAGGTAGGTCGCCATCGGCTTGTCCTCGCGCCAGCGGAAGGTCGTCGAGCCGTCCTTGCTGGTGGTCTGGCCGGGCCGGCCGTTGCCGATGGCGGTCCAGCCGTCGGGGACGGTCGCGGCGAGCGAGAAGGTGGCCTTGTCGGACGGGTGGTCGTTGGACGGGAACCAGGAGGTCGCCGAGTGCGGCTCGCCCATCGCGTTGACGCCGCCGGACACCAGTTGGTGCCAGCCCTCGGGGTCGGGCTTGCCCGCGTACACCACCCGCACCGCGAAGGTGGCGCCGCCGGCCACCCGGCGGGCGGGCACGATGTCCAGCTTGTGCGTGCCGGAGCGGGAGAACGACTTGGCCGGGGTGCCGTTCACGGTGACGGAGGCGACCTGGAAGCCCTTGAGGTCCAGGGAGAGGCGGTCGAGCGACTGCAGGGCCCGGGCGGTGACGGTCGTGTCGCCGTTCAACTGGTCGGGGTGAGCCGGGTCGTAGGCGATCCGGACGTCGTAGTTCGCCACGTCGTAGCCGACGTTGCCGTCCTCGGGGAAGTACGGGTCCCCGATCCCGGTCGCTCCCGCGGGGGCGGCGGTCAGGGCGACTCCGAGGGCGGTGGCGGCGGCCACCAGGGTGACGGCCTTGCGGCGGTGGCGACTCGGCGGTGTGCGCATCTGTGGCTCCTGGGGACGGGCGGTCAGGACCGGGGGGCGGCGGGGACGGTGGCCGGGGCGGTGGTGGCCGGAACGGCGGGGGCGGCGGGCTTGGCGGCTGCGGGCTTGGCGGTGGCGAACTGCCACACCACGCCGATCATGGCGTTGGTGCTGGTCGCCTGCGTCGCGGGGTCGACGTTGGCGAGGTTGTCGCACGCGCTGTGGAGGCAGTCCGAGACGCCGCTGCTGAAGCCGGACGACGGGATGCCCGCGTCCCCGAACGGCTGGCTGTCGGAGCTGTCCAGCGGGATGTCGAAGGTGGCCAGGCCCCGGTCGGTGAACCACTTCTCGAAGGCCTGGAAGGCCGCGGTCTCGTTGTTCTTCGCGTCCTTCACCAGGAGGTACTGCTGGAGGTTCTTGCTGCCCGCCTGGTCGAGGTTGAGGTACAGGTCGATGGCCTTGCGGTCGCCGGCGGACAGGTTCTTGACGTAGTCCGCCGAGCCGACCATCCCCAGCTCCTCCGCCCCCCACCAGGCGAAGCGCAGGTGCCGCTCGGGCTTCAGCTTGGCCTTGGCCACCTGGAGGGCGGTGGTCAGGACGGCCGCCGAGCCGGAGCCGTTGTCGTTGATCCCCGGGCCCATCGGGACGCTGTCCAGGTGGGCGCCGGTGAGCAGCACGTGGTCGGGGTCGCCGCCCTGCCAGTCGGCGATCAGGTTGTAGCCGTCCTTGCCGTCGTGGGAGAAGCGGCGCAGCTGCGTCTGGAAGCCGGCCCGGTCCAGCGCGTGCTTCACGTACGCCACCGACTCCGCGTACCCCTTGGTGCCGTGCGCGCGGTTGCCGCCGTTGCGGTCCGCGATCCGCTGCAGGGCCTGGAGGTGCGGCATCACCTCGGCCGCCTCGACGGTGGGCGCGGCCGGGGCGGGCCTGTGCTCGGCGGCCGTGGCCGCGGCGGCGGGGACGGTGGACAGCAGCAGGGCGGTCCCGATGACGTGGGCGGCGAGGGACACCAGGCGGCGGGAGGGCATCACACGGGAGCCTTTCGGAGGCGGGGCCGGGGGGCTTCCCCCGGCGGACTCCGTCCACCCTGGTCCGTCGATGTCAGGAACTTGTCGAGAGGCTGTCGGGAACCGGTAGGGGTGCTTCCGGAGGGCGACTTACGATCATCCTCATGTGCGCACATGTCGTGGTCGCCGAGGACGATCCCAAGCAGGCCGACCTGGCCCGCCTGTACCTGGAGCGGGAAGGGCATCGCGTGGTCGTCGTCCACGACGGCCGGGCCGCGCTGGAGCAGGCCCGGCGCGGCCCGGCGGACCTCCTGGTCCTCGACGTGATGATGCCCGTCATGGACGGGCTCGACGTCTGCCGTGCCCTGCGTGCCGAATCCGCCCTGCCGGTGCTGATGCTGACGGCCCGCACCGCCGAGGAGGACCTGCTGCTCGGCCTCGACCTCGGCGCCGACGACTACCTCACCAAGCCGTACAGCCCGCGCGAGCTCGTGGCCCGGGTCCGGGCCCTGCTGCGCCGCGGGTCCCGGCCGCTGACCCCGGGTGCTCCCGCGCCGCCGGCCGCGCCCACCCTGCCGCCGACCGCGCCGCCCGCCGCCGCGCCCCCGGCCGTACTGACCGCCGGGGCCCTCACCGTCGACCCCCTGCGCCACGAGGTCACCGCCGACGGACGGCCCGTCAGCTGCACGCCCGGCGAGTTCCGGCTGCTCCAGGTGCTGGCCGCCCAGCCCGGCCGGGTCTTCACCCGGGCCCAGCTGCTGGAGCACCTGCACGGCATCGACCGGTACATCACCACCCGGACCGTCGACACCCACGTGATGAACCTGCGCCGCAAGATCGAGCCCCAACCGCGCCGCCCCACCCGCCTGCTGACGGTCTACGGCATCGGCTACAAGCTCGCGGAGGGGCCGCGCGGTGCGTCGTGACGCCCCGCCGCGCCGCAGCCTGCTGATCCGGCTGCTCGCCCTCTCCGCCCTGGTCTCGCTCTGTTCGATCGCCGCGACGGCCTGGCTGACCGCCCGCACCACGACGGGCGCGATCAGGCAGGAGCAGCGCCAGGTCCTCGCGGACCAGGCCCGGATCTACCACGAACTGCTCGGCTACGCCGCGACCCACCCCGACTGGACGGGTGCGGAGAGCACCGTGCGGCGGCTCGCCGCCGACACCGGGCAGCGCATCCTGCTGACGACTCCGCGCTTCGAGCCGGTCGTCGACTCCGCGGCCACCGCACCCGGGTCACCGGCCGCCACCTCCGGGACCCCCGCCACCGCCCCCGGGTCACCGCCCCCGGCCGCCACGCCGTCGGCACCGCCCCCGGGCGCCGCCGACCGGACGGTGCTGCCCCGGACGCCCACCACCACGGTCGACCCGCTCTCCGTCGACCTCGCCATGCTGCCCGACGCCCCGGCCGACCGGATCGACGCCCGTGCCGTGGGCCCGTTCCGGCTGACGACCGCCGAGCGCGCGGCCATGGAGGAGGCCGCGCGGAACCGGGCCGGCTGCCTGCGGTCGGAACTGGGCGTCGAGGCGACCGTCACCGACGACGCCGCCGGCCGCCCCGTGGTGAGCGTCCCCGGCGGCCGGCCGCTCGGCGTGCGCTGCGCGCCCCCGCTGGTGCTGGACGCCCCGACCCGCACCGAGAGCGCCGCCCTCGCCGACCTCACCGCGCTCGTCAACGCCTGCCTGGAGCGCCAGCAGATCCGGCCCGTGACGCTGTCCCTGGGGTTGCAGTGGGCCCCGGCCCGCGACCGGGAGCAGGAGCAGGTGATCTCCGCCTGCCTCGCCAACTCCCGCCGGCAGCAGCTCGTCCGGTACGTGGCGCCGCCCGTGCTGCTGTTCGTCGGCGCGCCCGCCGGCGCGGCGGACCAGGCCCCCGTGCTGTCCGCCCCGCACCGCGGGCGGGTCGCCGAGGTCGCCGCGCTGGTGCTGGCGGTCACCGTGGCGATCACCACGATCGTCGGCCTGCGGCTCTCCCGGCCGCTGAACGCGCTCACCCGCGCCGCCCGGCGGATGACCGACGGGGACCTCTCCGCCCGGGTGACCGCGACCGGTCGCGACGAGATCGCCGGACTCGCCGCCGCCTTCAACGCCATGGCGCAGCGCCGCGAACAGCTGGAGGAGATGCGCCGGGCGATGGTCGGCGACATCGCGCACGAGCTGCGCACCCCGCTCAGCAACATCCGCGGCTGGCTGGAGGCCGTCGAGGACGGCGTCGTCACCGCCGACGGCGCCTTGACGAGTTCGCTGCTGGAGGAGGCCCTGCAACTCCAGCACCTGATCGACGACCTGCGGGACCTCGCCGCCGCCGACGCCGGTGAACTGGCCCTGCACCGCGAGCCCGTGGACGTCGAGGACCTGCTGGCCCAGGTCGCCACCGCGCACGGCGCCCGGGCGCAGGCGTCGGGCGTGGCCCTGGTCGTCGAGGCGGTCGCGGACCGGACGGGGCCCGAGACGGCCGGCGCCCCGGCCGGGTACGAGACGGCCGGGTACGAGACGGCCGGGTACGAGACGGCCGGGTACGAGACCGCCGGGTACGAGGTGTTCGCCGACCCGGTGCGCCTGCGCCAGCTGGTGGGCAACCTGGTCGCCAACGCCGTCCGGCACACCCCGGCGGGCGGCACGGTCACCCTGCGGACCCGGACGGAGTCCGACGCCCTGCTCATCGAGGTCGCCGACACCGGCGGCGGCATCGCCGAGGCGGACCTGCCGTTGGTGTTCGAGCGCTTCTGGCGGGCCGACAAGTCCCGCAACCGGCAGAGCGGCGGCAGCGGTCTGGGCCTCGCCATCGTCCGCAAGCTCGCCGAGCTCCACGGCGGCGGCGTTCACGCGGCCAGCAGCCCCGGCGCGGGCTCGGTGTTCACCGTGCGCCTGCCCGCTCCGACGGCCGCCGGGTACGGGGGTGGAGCGGGCCGATAGCTAAATCATCGACATATGTTTGCCATTGATCTATGCTCACGGCCATGGCTAACCGTCAACTACAGGAGCCGACCCGGCTCGTGCTCACCGCGCTCGCCGATGCCCCGCGGCACGGCTACGCGATCGTCCAGGAAGTCCTGGCCATCTCCGACGGCCGGACCAAGCTGCTCACCGGCACCCTCTACACCGCGCTGGACCGGCTCCTCCAGCAGGGGCTGATCCGGATCGACCACGAGGAGGTCGTCGGCGGCCGGATGCGGCGCACCTTCGCCCTCACCGAGGACGGCCGGGACGTCCTGGGCGCGGAGACGGAACGGCTGCGGGCCGGAGTCGTCGAGGCCGAGCGCAGGCTCGCGCTCGGGCGGGGGCCGCGTCTCGGGGCGCTCCGGTTGAGCGGCGGTGCGGCATGACCGCGCAGCAGGCCGGGGCGCTGCCCGGCAGGCTCCCGCTGATCGGCATCTACCCCGCCGCCTACCGGGCCTCGCACGGCGAGGAGATCGCCGCCGTCTTCGCCGAGTCCGTCGAGGGCGCCGACCGGCGCACCGTGCTGCGCGAGTGGGTCACCCTGGCCGCGCACGCCGCCCGGCTGCGGACCCGGCTCAGCTCCGGAGACCCCGCGGGCCGGGCGCTCGCCGGCGCCGCGCCGTACCTGCTGGCCGGAGGGGCGGCGCTGGCCTTCGTCCAGCTGGTGATGACCTTCTTCGTCGCGGACACGCGCTTCGAGCTGATGGGCCTGCACACCACGGCCGCGACCGCGGTGGGCGCGGTGCAGGCCGCCCCCTGGGTCCTCGCGCTGCTCGGCGCCGGCCTCGGGCACTGGGGCGCCGCCCGCCTCCTGGTGCTGGTCGGCGTCCTCGCCCGGATCGGCGCCGCGGTCGGCTACGCCGTCCACCCGGCCGGGGTGCTCTTCCTGTCCCTCCACCAGCTGCCCCTCTGGCTCCTGCTCGGGGTGCCGCTGCTCATCGCCCCGCCCGACGGCGTCGACCAGCGCGTCCGCGCCCGGGTCGGGACGGTCGTCGCGGCGGCCGTCATCGCGCTGCCGATGAGCGCGCTCGTCCTCGCCTGGCCCTGGCGCGACCTGGAGGACTACTCCGAGGTCATCTTCCCGCGCAGCACCCAGATGCTGCTCGACGCGTCGTCGGCCTGGCCCGCCGTGGTGATGGCGACCGCCTTCTTCGTCCACTTCGCCGCCCGCCGGCCCGACCGGCCGCGCGCCGTCGGCGTGGCGCTGGCCGCCCTCCCCTGGGCGGTCATGCTCCCCGCGCCCTACTACTTGGCACTGCCGCGCGACCTCGCCGACCTCGGGCGCAACCTCGCGGTCGTGGTCGGCCTGCTGGCCGTCGCCGCCGCCCTCGCCGCGTTCGGCCGCACCCTGGCCGCCTCCCGGAAACCGGAGCCGGTCGAGCCGGCCTGACCGCGGGGGCGGCGCCCCGAACCGACCGCCGGTGTCGGGCCGGCCGGTCCGAGGATCCCCGAGTCCCTTCTTCCGGAAGGGGCTCGGGGATCCTTCGTCGATGGTGCGGCGGCCCGGCGCGGTGTGGCGTGGATCACGGCAACGGGTGGCGGCGGCGGGACAGGAGCTGGTGTGGAGAATTCGATACGCGCCCGGGTGCGCGCTGGGGACGCGGCGGCGTTCGGGCTGGTCTTCGAGGACCACGCCCAGGCGGTGTACCGGCACGCCGTGCGGATGACCGGGGACTGGGCCGTCGCCGAGGACGTGGTCTCGCTGACGTTCCTGGAGGCGTGGCGGCTGCGCGCGCGGGTCGATCCCGAGGGGGAGAGCCTGCGGCCGTGGTTGCTGGGGATCGCGGGCAACGTCATCCGCAACACCCGTCGGGCCGCGCGGCGCCACCAGCGGGCGCTGGCCAAGCTGCCGCCGCGCGAGGCGGTGCCGGACTTCGCCGGGGAGCTGGCGGGTCGGATCGCCGACGCCGAGGAACTGGCCGCCGCGAAGGCCGCGCTGGAACGGCTGCGGCCGGCGGAGCGCGAGGTGTTCGCGCTGTGCGTGTGGGAGGGCCTGGACCACGCGGCCGTCGCCGAGGCGCTGGGCCGGCCGGTGGGGACGATCCGCTCGCGGTTGTCGCGGGCCCGGGCCCGGCTGCGGGAGTTGACGGCGAAGGAGCTCGCCGCGTCACGGTCCGCGGGCTCGGGAAGAGGTGCGCAACGCCCGGGCGCCGGCGGACAGGTAGCAGGTGACCGCGACCTCGCGGTCCGGCCGTACAAGGAGACGACCCGATGAACGCCACCCCCCGGGACCGGTCCGAGCAGACCGAGCGGGAGGAACTGGTCCGGCTGCTGCCGGCCCCGGCGGCCCCGGAGCTCCCCCCGGGCCGCCACCTCCTGCTGAAGGAACACCTGATGGACACCGTCACCGACAACTCCCGGCGCACGGCCCGGCGGCGCAGCCTGGCGCTGCGCCTGGCCCTCCCGGCGGGCCTGGCCGCCGCTCTGGTCGGCGCCCTCCTCGCCACAGGCCCCGGCCGCCCCGCCCCGGACGCCCGGCACCAGGACGCCCAGCACCAGGACGCCCAGCACCCGGCCGACGGCACCGGCCACGCGCTGGGCCGCGTCGACAACGCCGCGTACACCCTCGAAGGCGGTGACGACCTCGTCAAACTCACCATCCTGGAGCAGTACAAGCCGGTGGACCCGGACCAACTGCAGCGCGACCTGGACCGGTTCGGGATCCCCGCCCGGGTCTACGCCGGCCAGCCCGGCTGCCGCGCCTCCGAGCCGGAGACCCCGGACAACCAGGAGGGCCAGGACAGTTGGGACATGCATACGGAGGGCGCCGGCCCGCTCGTCCTCACCGTCCGCCCCCGCGCCGTCCCGGCCGGCCTCAAGCTCTTCATCTACCTGCCCTTCGCCGGGACCGACCCCGCCCACAGCTCGCGCGAGATGCACACCGGCCTCATGCGGAGCCCGGGCCCGGCCTGCATGCCGTCCAAGGTCTACTTCAACCCCCTGGCGAGCCTGATCCCGACCCCGCCGCACTGAGCGGCTGACGGCTGACGGCTGACGACCGGCGGCTGACGACCGACGGGTGCGCGGCGGCAGCGGTAGCCGGCCGAGGCAGGCGATGGCAGGGGTGTCCGCCCGGGGCCTGCCGGGGGGCGTCGCCGGGCGGGCCGGCGGGTGCGGGGCTGCGGTCCGGGATGCGCCGGCGCGGTGCGCCGGAGGACGCACGGGGCGCGGGGGCCGCGGCTGGGGAAGCGCTGTGCACCGCTTGACCGGGGGGCGCCGGGGAGGGCGAGGGGCGCCGGGGAAGGGGCGCCGGGGGCGCCCTGGGAGAGGGGCGCCGGGGAAGGCGGGGCGGATCAGGTGGTCGAGCCTCTTCGGAGGTGCTGGAGGCAGTCGGCGATCTCGGCGGGGGTGGAGGGTCCGAGGGCGTCGGCGAGGCGGCCGTGGTGGAGGAAGACGACGCTGTCCGCGTACGCGGCGGCTTCCGGGTCGGTGGTGACGAGGACCGCCGTGAGGTCGAGGGCGCGGACCGCGCGGCGGAGTGAGGCGCCGATGGCGCGGGCGAGTTCGGGCGAGTCGTCGTGGCCGGGGGTGTCGACCAGCAGCAGGCGCGGGGAGCCGGCCAGCAGCCGGGCCAGCATGGCGTTGTGCTGCTGGACCCGGCCCAGCCTCCGGAGCGGCCGCCGCCAGAGCCACAGTCGGGTGATCCGACTGATCTGCCAGGCCTGGCGGCGGCCGAGTGCGGAAACGCCCGGATCGACGAATTCACGAACCGTCACATTTGGGTGGACGGGCTCGTGTTGGCCCCAGAGCGCGCCGACGGAACCCCGTTCACCGTCGGCCCAGTGGACCGTTCCGGTGGACGGGGTGGTGACGCCGGCCATGCACTCCAGGAGTGCCGTGGTGCTGGCGCGTTCGTCTCCCATGACGGCACAGAAGCGGCCTTTTCGTACGCCGAGTGAGAACTCGCGCAGGACCGCTGTGGGACCGTTCGTGCCCGGGTGGATTTTCGACACGTTTTCCAGCGTGACGGCACAGTCTGGGGCGGCTTCCCGCTCAGCTGGTCCACCTCCCATCATGAATCCGCTCCCAGGCTTCCGTAAATGATGCGTGCGGCGACAAGGCATCGTGCTTGCATGCCCAGAACCTACTCGCTCGTAATGGGTTTAGGCCATGCTGCCCGCATCCGTATGTATGGTGCACTTTCCTAGACCATCCGTGTCAGATCGAGATCGCTCCTCGGGGCGTGTTGCGGGTTCGTTACTTCGGGAATCGTCGGTATAGGGCGAATTGTCAGACCAGTGGATCCCCACGAAGAAGAGCCCCGCCCAGGGGGGTCAGGGTGTGGTGCACTTTGTTGAGCGAGCGCAGGGTGGTGATAAGTCCGGCCGCCCGCAGGACGGCGGTGTGCTGGCTCGCGGCGGCGGTGGAGATGCCCACCAGCTCGCCGACCTCGGTGGTGGTGCAGGTGGTCGTCAACACCTGGAGGACGGCCGCCCGGGTGCGTCCCAGCAGGGCCCCCAGGGCCTGGTCGCCGTCGGGTGCCGGGTCCCACAGGTTCTCCCGGTCGCGCGGGACGGGGATCGGGTAGAGCAGCAGCAGGGGCCGGTCGCCCTGCTGTTCGACCAGGATCGGCGATCGGGAGAACAGGAACAGCGACGGCGCTATCTCCAGGCCGGTCGACTCCAGTTTGATGTCGTGCCCCGTCCCGGGGACCTCCAGCACCGGGGGACGCCAGCGGATCGCCGGGTGCAGGGTGCTGAGCAACTGGTCGACGCCGCCGCTCATCATGATCTGGGCCCGGGCGTTCCGGTCGACTTCGAGCAGGGTCGACACCTGGCTCCAGTAGGGCTCCACGGCGATCCGGTGGAATGTCTCCAGATCGCGCAGAACCCGCGGTCGGAATTCGTTCCCGGATCCGGCCGCGGAGGAGTTTTCGAGAATTCGGTAGAGATCCGGGAAAGGTCGTACGGTGCGGGCGAGTTCGGCCAGTGCCCGGCCGTCCCGTTCACCCGCGACCCGTCGTCGCCAGGAATGGAAGACGGGGCCTCCGCCGCCCGTCGCGAAGGTTTCGAGGGCGCACAGCGCCTCTCGCATCGGATCCAGATGAGCGGCCGACGATACTTTGGCCAGGCTCGCCGGACTGAAGAATATGCGTCGCATTGCTGTTTTCCCCCTTGAAGTTCCGATGCTGTCGCGATCGGAGGTCATCGGTCTCAGGCCGGCATCGCTGCCGCTTCGATCACGCCCTCGGTCGCACAGTTCGGTCCGTCGGGGAGAATGGGGTAGAAGAGCGTCGGTCCGTCGGCAATGGTGTGGTCGTCCACCAGGACCGGGGAATCGGGTGCCAGGAAGTAGGACGGCGCAATGGTCAGCCCGACCTCCTCCAGTTGCACGTCCTCGTTCTGTCCGGGTATCTCCAGCGAGCAGGTGGAGAGCCGGACGGTCGGGTGAAGGGTGCTCAGCAGGCTGCGCGCGCCGCAGTCCTGGAGGATTTCCAGTCGCTTCTTCCGGTCGCTCTGGACGGTGAGGGAGATCACGTCCCAGTGCGGGGCGACCATGATGCGGTAGAAGGACTCCAGGTCCCGGAGCAGGCGCAGGTCGGCGCCGTTCCCGGAGTGCCGGGCGCGCCGGACCATAGTGTCCATGTCGGGGAACGGGCGGATGGTCCGGGCGAGTTCGACGAGCCGCTGGGTGGACCCGAGCCGGTGGGTGGGACCCAGCCGGCGGGCCGGCCCCACGGGGCGGGTTTTATGCCATCGGAGCCGGCGTTTCGCCTGGCGGTGCCGGGAAGAGAGCAGGTCCAGGGCGAAGAGTGATTCGCTGACCCAGTCCGGGGTCGGCATGATACGCGTTCTCAACAGGCTTGCCGACGTGAAGTGCAGACGTGGCACGAGTCCCCCATGAATGCCGTTGATGTAGGCGGGCCGGGAGCCGGGATCCACGGTGAGGTGGATGGTCGATCGTGCGTGACCGCATCTTCGACATGGCCATGCCCGTTCCCGTACCGACTACGCTACGTGGCGCTTTAGGGGGGTGACAGTCGAGTCTTCGCCAGTTCGAAGGTGCAGTTCTCTGCACCTGATCCGGATAGCGGACTCGACTCGGTTCGACCGCCCCCTGAGGGGTCATGTGACCCGTGGGGCGGTTGGGGAGAGAGGGGTCTGTTGGGGCCGGAGTCGCGCCGGACGTGGGTCCGCGCTCTCGGCCTACCTGCCAAGAGCGCGGAAGTTCCTCAGGCGCGGATTCGATCTGCTCGTCAGATCGTGATAAGCACGTTGATCAGAACGCCAACGGCGACCACCGCGAGGACGACCCAGGGCCACATCGGGCGTTCCTTAGTGGGCTTCCAGCCGGTCGAATCGGGCATGACTGCTCCTGGCTTGTATTGGTACGGGGAGATTTACGGCCGGGCCCCCCGGAAGACGGGGGACCCAACGAGGGGCCCGGCCAAGGGAATCGGCGGGGGAACTGTTAGTGCCCTGTTCACCGATTCCGGTCTGTGGTCACCGTGCGCGCTCTGGGAGGCTCAACGGTGACGCTGGTTCGGAAGCCCAGTCATCACGGGTAGTCGTGGTGGTCGAGGCAGGTCTGGCGCAGTTCCTTGATGCGGTCGTTCTGCTCACCGATGTAACCGACCACGGTGCGCACCGCACCCTTCTCGCGGATGTCGGCGTTGCGCATCTTGTCGGCGGTCGACTGGATCGCATTGCGGAGCTTGTCGTCCCCGGCCTGCTTGGCCAGCCCGTCGAGCTCGTCGGCCCGGTCGCGCATCTTCTTGCGGGCCTCCTCCACGTTGTCCGGGAACGGATCGGTGAAGGTCTTGCCGAAGATCTTCGCGCACAGCTCGATCCGGTCGGCGGCCTTGGTACTGACCTGGCAGGCGGATGTTCCGGCGCCGACCAGGAGGACGGCGGCCAGGGTCAGCACGACCGTCCTGCTCCGCCGGCGTCCGGGTTCGGCCCCGTGGCTCCTGCGCATCGGGTACATGCTTCCTCCCTGGGTCCCGTGGGATCCGATGATCTTCTGCCCGTCGTCCCGGCGTTGGTTCCGCCTTCGATGACTCCATCCTGAACCCGGGCGCCGCCGATTTCATGGGGGCTTACTTCCGATCCGAGGTGCAGTTCTCTGCACCTTTCTTCGTGCACGTGATCGCCTGTGCTGGGCGTTTTCGCACCGGCTTAAAGACGTGGTGGGCGGTGGGTGGCGCCATGGAGGCTGAGGTCCGTACGGCCGGGACGGCATGCGGTGGCCGGGGTTCCGCCCCAGGGCCGTGGCGCACGGACAGCGCAGGGGAGAGAGGGACGACGATGGGCCCAGCACGGACACTCGCGGAGAAGCTGTGGGAGCGCCACGTCGTGGCGTCCCGGCCCGGCGGACCGGACCTCCTCTACATCGACCTCCACCTCACCCACGAGGCCACCTCCCCGCAGGCCTTCGACGGGCTGCGGCTGGCCGGCCGCGGCGTCCGGCGGCCGGGGCTGACCCTGGCGCTGGAGGACCACAACGTCGCCACCACGGCGACCGCGGTGCTCGACCCGGTCAGCCTGGTCCAGTTGGACACGCTGCGCCGCAACTGCGCCGAACAGGGCGTCGAGCTCTACTCGGTCGGCCACCGGCGGCAGGGGATCGTGCACGTCGTCGGACCCGAACTCGGCCTGGTGCAGCCCGGGATGACGATCGTCTGCGGGGACAGCCACACCGCCACGCACGGCGCGTTCGGCGCGCTCGCCTTCGGCATCGGCACCAGCGACGTGGAGCACGTCCTGGCCACCCAGTGCCTGGAGATCGGCCGGCCGCGCACCCTGGCCGTCGAGTTCACCGGCCAACTCCCCCCGGAGGTCGGGGCGAAGGAGATGATCCTCGCGCTGATCGCCCGGATCGGGGCCAACGGGGCGCAGGGCCACCTCATCGAGTACCGGGGCGACGCGGTGCGCGGGCTCTCCATGGAGGCCCGGATGACGCTCTGCAACATGAGCATCGAGGCCGGCGCCCGGGCCGGGATCGTCGCACCCGACGAGACCACCCTGGAGTACCTGCGCGGCCGTCCGCACGCCCCCGCCGGGGCGGACTGGGACGCCGCCGTCGCCGACTGGTCCACCCTGGCCACCGACCCCGGCGCCGTGTTCGACCGGACGGTCGTGCTCGACGTGGGCGGGCTCACCCCGCTCGTCACCTGGGGCACCAACCCCGCGCAGACCGTGCCGCTCGCCGCCGCCGTGCCCGACCCGCAGACCTTCACCGACCCGCTCGAACGCGCCTCGGCGCAGAAGGCGCTGGCCTACATGGGCCTGCGGCCCGGGACCTCGATGCGGGACCTCGCGATCGACGTCGTCTTCGTCGGCTCCTGCACCAACGGCCGGATCGAGGACCTCCGCTCCGCGGCCGGGGTGCTGCGCGGGCGCACCGTCGCCGGCGGCACCCGGATGCTGGTCGTCCCCGGCTCGATGCAGGTGCGGGCCGAGGCCGAGGCGGAGGGGCTGCACGAGGTCTTCCTGGCCGCCGGCGCCGAGTGGCGGCTGCCCGGTTGCTCGATGTGCCTGGGGATGAACACCGACCGTCTCGAGGGTGTCGAGCGCTGCGCCTCCACCTCGAACCGTAACTTCGAAGGCCGCCAAGGGGCGCGGGCCCGCACCCACCTGGTGTCGCCCGCGGTCGCCGCCGCGACGGCGGTGGCCGGGCGGCTCGCGGCCCCGGCCGACCTGGCCTGACAGCGCCGGCCCGGCCGGAGAGAGGACAGCTGAGTATGGAACCCTTCGTCGAACACCACGGTCGCGCGGTCGCCCTGCGCCGCGACGACGTCGACACCGACCAGATCCTGCCCGCGGAGTACTGCAAGCGGGTCACCAAGAGCGGCTACGAGGACGCGCTGTTCGCCCGCTGGCGCGCCGAGGACGGCTTCGTCCTGGAGCAGCCGCGCCACGCGGGCGCGACGGTCCTGCTGGCCGGCCGGGACTTCGGCATCGGCAGCTCCCGCGAGCACGCCGTCTGGGCGCTGCGCGACTGGGGGTTCCGCGCCGTCGTCGCCACCGGCTTCGGCGACATCTTCCGCCGCAACGCCCTCAACAACGGCCTCGTCCCGGTCGACCTGCCGACCCCCGTGGTCGAGGAGCTGATGGACCTCGCGGAGTCCGCCGAGGGCCTGCGGCTCACCGTGGACCTGCGGGCCGGCCTGCTGCGCCGGCCGGGCGGCGAGCACCCGTTCACGGTCGACGCGCGGGCCCGGGCCCGGCTGCTCGAAGGGCAGGACGTGATCGCGGAGACCCTGCTCAGGAGCGGGGAGATCGAGGCGTACGAGGCGGGCCGCCCGTCCTGGCTGCCCGAGATCCCGCGCGGCGCCTTCGACCGGGCCGAACAGCGGCTCCGGGGCGAAGCGCCGCTCCAGACCGAACAGCGGCTCCGGACCGACGCCGCGGGAGTGAGCCGATGAGCGCCACCACGCACCATGACACCCCGGCCCGCCGCGCCCTGGGCGCCGAGCGGGTGGCCGGGCTGCCCGGCGGGGGGCTGGCCGCGCTGCTGCTGGAGGGGCTGCCGCCGGACACCGTCGACCTGGCGGTCGGCACCCCGGCCTACCCCGACACGCCGCCCGGGCTGGTCGAGGCGGCGGTCGCCGCGCTGCGCGCCGGCGTCCACCAGTACCAGGACCCGGCCGGGTTGGCGCTGCTGCGCGAGCGGATCGCCGCGGCCCTGCCCGGCGCCCCGGACCCGGGCTCCGAGATCACCGTCACCGTCGGCGGCAGCGAGGGGCTGGCCGTCGCCCTGCTCTCGTTCGTCGACCCCGGCGACGAGGTGATCGTGTTCGAGCCCTTCTACGAGAACTTCCTCAGCGCCATCGCCCTCACCGGCGCCCGCCCGCGCCCGGTCCGGCTGCGGGAGCCCGACTGGAGCGTCGACCCGGACGAGCTGGCCGCGGCCTTCGGACCGCGCACCCGCGCCGTCATCGTGAACAGCCCGGCCAACCCGACCGGCGTCGTCCTGGAGCGCGGCACCCTCGACCTGCTCGCCGAGCTGTGCCGGCGCTGGGGCGCCGTGGTGATCTCGGACGAGGTGTACGCCGGGTACGTCTACGAGTCGGCCGGCTACCGCTCGGTCGCCGAGATCGAGGGCCTGGCAGACCGCTCCGTGGTGGTCGGCAGCCTCTCCAAGAGCCATGCGATCAGCGGCTGGCGGCTCGGCTTCCTGCGCGCGGCGCCGGAGCTCACCGCCCTGCTGCGCAAGGTGCACGTGGCCACCACCGGCGGCGCGGCGGCCGCGCTCCAGCACGCCGCGGCCAACGCGGACCTGCTGCTGCCGGAGCGCTGGGACCACGCGGCGGGGATGCGTGAGCGGCGCGACCGGACGGTGACCCTGCTGCGGGACGCCGGATTCGACTTCACGCCCCCGGCCGGCGGCTGCTACGTGCTGGCCCGGATCGACGGGCTGACCGACGAGCCCAGCCCGCGCTTCGTCCGCACGCTGCTCGCCGAGACCGGTGTGCTGGTGGCGCCGGGCACCTCGTTCTTCGTCGATCCGGCCGATGGCGAGCGCTACGTCCGGATCGCCTTCAACCGTCCACTCCAGACCCTCGACACCGCTGCCGAGCGGCTTCGCGCCCGCAGCCCGCAGAAGGGAGTCACTCCGTGACAACCGCCATCAGCATCTCGACCGAAGCGCGGCACGACGGACTGGTCCTCGGGATCACCGCCGAGACCGCGGGCAACCGGCTGGTCGACCTCGGCAAGGAGCAGGGGGAGTTCATCCGCCAGCGGATCACCGAGCACGGCGCGGTCGTGCTCAGCGGCTTCGACTGGCAGGAGTGGCCGGAGCTGGACACCTTCGTCAACGCCGTCGTCGGCCGGCCGCTCGACTACACCGAGCGCTCCTCGCCGCGCACCGAGCTGCACCCCGGGGTGTTCACGGCCACCGACCACCCGGCGACCGAGGAGATCTTCCTCCACACCGAGCAGTCGTACAACCTGAACGTCCCGCGCTACCTGTTCTTCTTCTGCCGCCAGGAGTCGCCCGACGGCGGCGCCAGCCTGCTGGCCGACTGCCGCGCCCTGCACGCCGGGCTGCCCCGGGAGACCGCCGAGCGGTTCGAGCGCGAGGGCTACCTGCTCGTCCGCAACTTCCGCCCCGGCCTGGGCCTCTCCTGGCAGGAGGCGTTCGGCACCAGCGACCCGGACGAGGTCAAGGCCTACTGCGACGCCAACAGCATCGAGCTGGAGTGGCTGGAGCGCAACCACCTGAGGACCCGTCAGCTCCGCTGGGCCGTCTCCACCCACCCGGAGACCGGCGTCCGCTCCTGGTTCAACCACCTGACCTTCTTCCACGCCCGCACCCTGCGCGAGGACGTCGCCGACTTCCTGCTGGAGGAGTACGGCCCGTGGGGGATGCCCACCAACACCTTCTACGCGGACGGCAGCGAGATCCCGGACGAGGTCGTCCGGCAGCTCCAGGCCGCCTACCGGGCGCAGCAGATCGACGTCAACGTGCACACCGGTGAGGTCCTGATCGTGGACAACATCAGCGTGGCGCACGGGCGGGCCCCCTTCGTGCCGCCGCGCGACCTGTTCGTCAGCATGGCCGGGGCGCACGCGTGGTCCGAACTCCGCCCGGTGGAGCGGACGTCGGCGCCCGCGGTGGCGCTGCCGACCCCGCCGCAGTGACCTCGGGCAGTACGACGGCCGATGCCGCCGTGGCAGCCGAGCCGGGCCCGCCGCCGCTGTCCCGCAACCGCGAGTACAACGTGCTGTGGACCGCGAACATGGTCTCCCAGCTGGGGGCGCAGGGCACGCTGATCGCGTACCCGCTGCTGGTGCTCGGGCTCGGCGGCTCCGCCTTCGAGGCCTCGCTGGCCGAGTTCGCGATCGCCGGGTCGCGGGCGCTCTCGGCGCTTCCCTCGGGGGCGCTGGCGGACCGGGTCAGCCGCAAGACGCTGATGCTGGTCTCGGAGTTCGGGCGGGCCGTGGCGCTGGGCCTGCTCGCGCTGCTGGTGGCGATCGGGCACGCGCCGCTGGCGGCCATCGTGGTGGTGGCGGTGGTCGAAGGGGTGTGCACCTCGCTGTTCGGCACCGCCGACCAGGCGCTGCTGCCGAGCGTCGTGCCGTCCTCGCAACTCGCCGACGCCGTCACCCGCAACACCGCCCGCTACTACCTCGCGACCATCGTGGGTCCGGGGATCGGCGGATTCCTGTACGGCGTCCAGCGGTTGCTGCCGTTCGTCGCCCAGGCGGTGACCTCGGCGATCGCCTTCGTCACGCTGCTGTTCCTGCGGCTGCCCGCGCCGGTGCCCGCACCGGCGCCGTCGCCCGAGGGCAAGGGCGAGGGCGGGGACGCGGAGCGGACCGAGGGGGCGTTGCAGGCGATGGCGTCGGGGCTGCGCTGGCTGCGCGGCAACCCGGCGGTGCGGGCCACCGTGCTGTTCGGCACCGCCTTCAACCTGGTGTTCAGCGGCCTGTTGATCGCCGTGGTGGTGATGGCCCAGCAGGACGGGCGGTCCGGTGCCGAGGTCGGCGCCATCGGCGCCCTGGTCGGCGCGGGCGGCGTGTCGGGTGCGCTGGCGGCCGGGCGGCTGCGCCGCTCGCTCTCGCCGTTCACGGCGCTCATGGTGCTGACCTGGGCCTCCGCGGTGCTGGTGCCGCTGCTCGCGGTGGTGCCGACCGGCTGGCCGGCCGGGCTGGTGCTGGGGGCCACCGCGTTCCTCGCGCCCACCGCCACCGCCCTGGTGGCCGGTCATCAGATGATGGTCACCCCCGATGAGATGCGCGGCCGGCTGGCCGGCCTGATCGGGGTCTCGATGGGCGCGGGCGCGGCGCTCGGCCCGCTGCTGTGCGGGCTGCTGCTGGAGACCGTGCACGCCGTGCCCACCGTCCTGAGCTGTGCGGCGGCGTTCCTGCTGATCGCACTCGGCGTGGCCGTCACCCCCGCGGTCCGTGCCTTCCCCGCCCTGCCCGACAACCGGGAGCACCCGTCCGGGAGTTGAGGAGGGGGACACGCAGGAGGGGCGGCGCCCGACCGGCGCCGCCCCTCTCCGCGTGTCTTCCTTCGGCCGTTCAGGCCCGCAGGTAGGTGAGCACGGCGAGCACCCGGCGGTGGCCGCTGTCCGGCGTGGGCATGTTCAGCTTGGCGAAGATGTTGCCGATGTGCTTGTTCACCGAACTCTCCGCGATGAACAGCATCTCGGCGATGGTGCCGTTGTTGCGCCCCTCCGCCATCAGCGCCAGGACCTCGCGCTCGCGCTGGGTCAGCGAGGACAGCGGGTCGTCGCCGGCCCGGCGGACCATCAGCTGCGAGATGACCTCCGGGTCCATCGCGGTGCCGCCGTCGGCGACCCGCTCCAGCGCGAGCAGGAACTCCTCGGCGCGCCCCACCCGGTCCTTCAGCAGGTAGCCGACCCCGGAGGCGCTCTGCGCCAGCAGCTCCGTCGCGTACGCCCGTTCGACGTACTGCGAGAGCACCAGGACGGGCAGGTTGGGCAGTTGCTTGCGGGCCTCGACGACGGCGCGCAGGCCCTCGTCCCGGAACGTCGGCGGCAGCCGGACGTCCACCACGGCGACGTCCGGGCGGTGTGCGAGCAGCGCGGGCAGCAGGTCGTCCCCGTTGTCCACGGTGGCGCACACCTCGTGCCCCTCGCTGTTCAGTAACAGGACCAGCCCCTCACGGAGCAGGGCGTTGTCCTCGGCGATCAGGATCCGCATGGAATCTCCACCTTCAGTACGGTCGGGCCCCCGGGCGGGCTGAACAGGTCGGTGGTGCCGTCGAAGGCGGCGACCCGGCGCCGGAGTCCGAGGATCCCGCTCCCCGTGCCCTCGGTGGCGCCGCCCTTGCCGTCGTCCTCGACCCTGATCGAGATGGCGTCCGACGCGATCCGCAGCCACACCAGCGCGCTGCGCGCCCCGCTGTGCTTCGTGATGTTGGTGAGCGCCTCGGAGATCACGAAGTAGGCCGCGGCCTCGGCGGCGGCGGGCGCGCGGGGCGCCGCGCCGGCCGACTCGTCGATGTCTATCCGGGTCGGGACCCCGCACAGCGCGGTGAGCGCCCGGACGGCGTCGGTCAGCCCGCGGTCGGCGAGCACCGGCGGGTAGATGCCGCGGACGAGGTGGCGCAGCGACTCCAACGCCTGCTCGGCGAGGTTCTGGGCCGCGTCCACCATCTCCGGGACCTGCTCGGGCCGTTGGCCGAGCGCGCGCTTGATCATGCCGAGGCGCAGCGAGACGGCGACGATGCCGGCCTGCGCCCCGTCGTGCAGGTCGCGTTCGATCCGGCGCAGTTCGGCGTCGTGCGCGTCGAGCGCCTCGGCGCGGGTCACCGAGAGTTCGCGGACCCGCTGCGCGAGCGCGACCCGGGGGCGGGCGGTCAGCAGCCGGCGGGACATCCGGGCGTGCACGAGGGCCAGCCCGCGCATCGCGGCCATCGCCACCACGGCGTAGCCGATGCCGATGAACACCGCGACGAAGGACTTCAGCCACGAGTCGACGTTCATCAGGATGATCGAGTTGCGCTCGCCCGACGCGAGCTTCCACCACACCGGTGCGGACAGCCAGTTGAAGGCGTTGCCGCAGATGCTCAGGGCGAAGATGCACAGGGCCGAGCCGACGACGCCGTGGGTGATCACCCAGAGCAGGTCCTTGCGGACGGCCGGGTCGCGCAGGGAGGGCTTGCGGGGGCCGGTGCGGCCGGGCTCCAGGTCGCGGTAGGGCGTGCGGACCTCGGTCTCCAGCAGCCGGCCGACCCACCGGCGGTGGACCTCGGCGTACCTGCGCAGCACCCGCAGTGTCCTGGGCAGCAGCAGGAAGCCCGTTCCGACCAGGCAGAGCGCGAAGATGATGGCGATCAGGTAGAACAGCAGCAGCCCGGCGAGTCCGGTCATCAGGCAGAGCAGGACGTAGCCCGCGGCCGGAGGGAAACGGATCACCGTCTGGCGGACCCACTGCTCGGGCTGTAAGCGTCGCAACTCGGCAATGCTGGGGGCGCGCACGGCTCCTAAAACCCTCCGAGTCGTCATCCCGATCACCCTACCACCGTCCCAAATGCGGCGGTGGGTGGCACTTTTCTGCACCATCGACTCTCCAGTTCGTGCCCTGGTTCCGTACCTGCTCCAGGACTTACCTTCGTGAACGTCAAGTAGTGCGTGCGAGTGGTGGAGGCCGGAAGTGAGCAGAAAGGGACGCGGAGCGCGGACGGAGGAGTTCCAGGGCGCGGCCGCGGAGGAGGAGTACGCGGCGCCGCCGCGACCGGACGGCAGTGCCGCGCTGGACGCTCACTGGGTCGTCCGCCTCGACGGGGTCCGGAAGACGTACGGCAAGGGCGCCGGGGCCGTGCACGCGCTGCGCGATCTGTCCCTCGCCTTCGCCCGGGGCACCTTCACCGCGGTGATGGGCCCGTCCGGGGCGGGCAAGAGCACCTTCCTGCACTGCGCCGCCGGGCTGGACCGCCCGGACGCCGGCTCGGTGGTGCTCGGCGGTACCGAGCTGGCGCAGCTCAGCGAGGTCGATCTGACCATCATGCGCCGGGAGCGGGTCGGCTTCATCTTCCAGGCGTACAACCTGATGGCGGCGTTGACCGTCGCGGACAACATCACCCTGCCGCTGATGCTGGCCGGCCGCCAGCCGGACCACCAGTGGTTGCAGCAGGTCGTGACGCAGGTGGGTCTCGCCGACCGGATGAGCCACCGGCCCTCGGAGCTGTCCGGCGGCCAGCAGCAGCGGGTGGCCATCGCCCGGGCGCTGGCGGCGCGGCCCGAGGTGGTCTTCGCGGACGAGCCGACCGGCGCGCTGGACACCCGCACCGCCAAGCAGGTGCTGACGCTGCTGCGCGAGGTCGTGGACAGCCTCGGACAGACGGTGATCATGGTGACCCACGACCCGATCGCCGCCTCCTACGCGCACCGCGTGGTGTTCCTCGCGGACGGGAGCTACGCGGAGGAGATGACGCATCCCACGCCGGACCGGGTGGCCGAGCGCATGACCCGGCTGGGGGAGTGGTGAGACGTGTTCAGGCTCGTCGTACAGACCGTCAAGGAGCGTAAGGCCGGGTTCGTCGGGGCGTTCGTCGCCCTGTTCGGCGCGTCCGTGCTCGTCACGGCCTTCGGAATCATCCTGCAGTCCGGCATCGGCAACGGGGTGCCGGTCCAGCGCTACTCCGGCGCTGCGGTCGTGGTCGGCGGTCAGAAGCACTTCACGGTCCACGAGGCCAAGAAGAGCAAGTCCAAGGACCTCAAGGACGCCGTCGGCGTCCCGATCGACCTGGTCGACAAGGTCGCCAGGACCGAGGGCGTCGACAAGGCCGTCCCGGTGCTCACCTTCCCCGCGCAGGTCGTCTCCAACGACGGCGAGGAGCTGGTCAAGGGCGCCGACGACCGGACGTCCAACGGCACCAACTGGGGCGCGGCCGCGCTCGGCCCGTACGACCGCAACGGCGACGAGCCGAAGCGGGCCGGCGAGGTGGTGCTGGAGAAGTCCGTCGCCGACCACCGCAAGGTGAAGGTGGGCGACAGCGTCAAGATCGCCTCCACCCGGGACGCCAGCTCGTACAAGGTCGTCGGCATCGTCACCTACAAGGGCGGCGGCGGTGCGCTGCGCACCCCGCCGGTGTTCTTCTCCGACGACGAGGCGCGCACCCTGTTCGGCCGCACCGACCAGGTCAGCGCCATCGGCGTGCTGGCGCCCAAGGACACCAACGCCGGCAAGCTCGGCGACCGGATCGACAAGGCGCTCAAGGGCTCCGCGATCGACGTCTACACCGGTGACGGGCGCAGCAGCGTCGAGAACCCGGACGTCGCCTCGGCCCGGGGCAGCCTGAAGGAGCTGGCGGGCTCGCTCGGCGGCACCGTCGTGCTGATCACCATGATGGTGGTGGGCAGCACCCTGGCGCTCAGCGTGCACCAGCGCCGGCGCGAGCTGGCGCTGTTGCGCGCGGTCGGCGCGACGCCCAAGCAGATCCACAAGATGATCTCGGGCGAGGCCCTGGTGATCTCGCTGGTGGCCTCGATCCTGGGCTGCTTCCCCGGCATGCTGGCCGCCGGGGTGCTGCGCGGGGCGCTCGGCGCGATCGGCATCCTGCCGGACGACTTCGAGTTCTCCTACGGCCCGATCCCGGCGATCGCCGCGGTCGGCATCGGCGTGATCGCCGCGCAGGTGGCGGCGTTCGCGGTGGCCCGCCGGGTGGTGTCGATCCGGCCGGTGGAGGCGCTCAGCGAGGCCCAGACCGAGCAGCCGGGCATCGGCGGCGCCCGGGTGGCCATCGGGATCCTGCTGTTCGTCCTCGGCTTCTGCGCGTCGCTGTTGCCGCTGTTCTTCGGCAGCATCTTCGCGGTGGCCGCGGCCGGCAGCGGCGGCCTGATCATGGTGATCGCGATCCTCATGCTGGCCCCGCCGGTGGTGGCGAAGGCGACCAGGCTGATGGCCGCGCCGTTCCAGCGCCGGTTCGGGACCCTCGGGTTCCTGGCCGTGGCCAACACCCGGGCCAACGCCCGGCGGCTGGCGGCCGGCATCGGCCCGCTGATCCTGGCGATCGGCTTCGCCTCGGTGCAGCTGTTCATCCCGACCACCACGTCGGGTGCGGCCGAGGCGCAGGCCCAGG
This sequence comes from Kitasatospora sp. NPDC043950, assembly GCF_056435345.1. Lineage (NCBI taxonomy): Bacteria > Bacillati > Actinomycetota > Actinomycetes > Kitasatosporales > Streptomycetaceae > Kitasatospora > Kitasatospora sp. NPDC043950. The sequence continues at coordinate 184,505 of NZ_JBWKER010000002.1, read as the reverse complement.
CGGGCGTCGTCGCCGACTACACGGTGACCAGCGAGTCCGGCGGCCTGCCGGTCACCGCGCCGAAGTTCATCGCCGGCCTGGACGGGGTGGACGCCGCGGCCGGGACGGTGCGGGTGGACCTGTTCGCCTCGACGAAGATGCTCGGCTCGCCGGAGATCTTCGACTACAAGGCGCAGGGGCTGACCCCGGGCAACCTGAGCCGGGTCGTCGACCTGGACGTCTCCGAGGGCTCCCTGGACAACCTGTCCACGGACACGGTGGCGATCAGCAGCGGGGCTTCGGCCACGCTCGGCGCCAACGTCGGCGGCCAGATCAAGGTGCACATGCCCGACGGGCAGACGCTGGAGCCGAAGGTGATCGCCGTGTACAAGCGCGGCCTGGGCTTCGGCGACATCACCCTGTCCTACGACACCGTGCTCCAGCACAGTTCGCGCCGGATGTACGACTCGGTGCTGGTGCGGGCCAAGGACGGCGCCGACAAGAAGAAGGTGATCGGGGAGCTCACCGGGCTCAACGACCGCTACCCCGGGGTGCACGTCCAGGACAAGGGCGGCCTGTCCGCCGCCCAGGAGAAGGCCGGCACGGCCAACCTGTTCGGCAGCGCGCTGCCGCTGGTCCTGGTCTTCGGGTACATCGCGGTGGCCGTAGCCAACACCCTGGTGATGACCACGCTGTCCAGAGCACGGGAGTTCGCGCTGCTGCGGCTGGTGGGCGCGACCCCCGAACAGGTCATGCGGATGATGCGCACCGAGACGCTGATGCTGATCCTGATCGCGGTGGTGGTCGGCAGTCTGGTGCCCATCGTGCCGTTGATGACGGTGAGCATGGGCCTGACCGGGTCTCTGGTTCCGCACATTCCTCCGCTGCTCTACCTGGCGATCGTGGCGGCGACCTCGGCCCTGGCCGCGGCGGCCGTTCTGGTGCCGACCAAGCTCGCCCTGCGCGCCCGCCCGGTGGAGGCCATCGGACTGCGCGAGTAGCTCCGCCCGCACCATTGCCACACCGACCCGCCGATGGGGTCCGCGACCGCGGACCCCATCGGCGTTTTCGGGTTTCCGGGCAGGTCGAACGGCGTTTCGCAGTGCGGCAACCAGGGTCATTCGGCTGCCGCTTAACGACCCTGACCGGCCCCGCCGCCCGGTGTTAGCCTGCATTCACCAGAGCGAATTCCCCTTTTGCGTAATCCCCGTACCGACGAGCCGTGGACGGAACACGGCCGAACGGGGCTGTTGTGCTGCGCCTTTTTCGGATTCCGGTGAATGCGGTGGGTGGGTTTTAGTGAATTCACAGTCATGGCGTGAAAAGGCCGGACGGCTCGCGCGCGAACACGGTGTGCGCTCCCTCCGGTGCGCCTTCTACGACGCCGGCGAACTCCACGTCGCCGAGGCGGGTGCGGAGCCCGGGCCGGCGCCCGCCGCGCCGTTCGCCTCGCTCACCAAGCTCTTCACCGCGACGCTGGCCATGCAGCTGGCCTTCGACGGCGACCTCGACCTGGACCTGCCGGTCGGCGAGTACCTGACCGAACCACCCTTCGCCGAGCTGAGACTGACGACTCGTCACCTGCTTAGCCACTCCTCCGGGATGGTCTGCGACGGCCCCGGCGACGGCGGGCTGCGGGCCGCCGTCGCGGCCGGCCCGCTGTTCGCCCCCGGCACCGCGTTCTCGTACTCCAACGCCGGGTTCGCCCTGGCCGGAAAGGTCATCGAGGCCGCCGCCGGGGTGAGTTGGCGCAACGCCGTGACGGACTTCCTGCTCCGGCCGCTGGACATCGAGCCGGCCTTCCTGGCGGTCGGCGAGATCCCCCGCGACCTCGCCCCCGCCGCCGCGATCGCCGGCACCGTCACCGACCTGGTCGCGTTCGCCCGGCTTCACCTGGACGACCGCGACGCCTCGCACGCCGCCCTGCTCGACCAGGAGGCCGTCCGGGAACTGGCCGAACCGCCCTTCGACACCCTGCCGTTCGGCCTGGCCGACGGCTGGGGCCACGGCTGGGCCCGGTACGGCAACGGCGCCGACCGCTGGCTCGGCCTCGACGGCGTGGGCGCGGGCGCCACCTGCCACCTGCGGATCCAGCCGGAACGCGGCACCGTGATCGCCCTCCAGGCCGACTCCGCGGCCGGCCTCGGCGCCTGGCAGGACCTGCTGGCCCAGCTCCGGGCCGAGGGCGTGGACGTCGCCGGCTACGCGCCGGGCCCCGCCGCCGGCGCCGCGCAGGACCTGTCGGACCGCGTCGGGCAGTGGGCCAACGGCGAGACCGTGTACCGGATCCGCCCCGGCGCCGACGCGGCGGACGGCGCGCACCCCGGCGCCACCGTCCTGGTCGACGACGACGGGATGGAGTACGACCTGACCGGCCGAGGCGAGCGCTTCTTCGCCGCCCGGCACCCGCGGCTGCCCGAGGTGGAACACCTCGGCCGCTTCCTGCTCGACCCGGAGACCGGGCGCGCGGACCACATGCAGTTCGGCGGCCGCGTCCTGCGACGCGTCGCCTGAACAGGCTGGAGAGCGAACGTGACGATCACCAACGACAGTGTCCTGTCGCCGGCGCAGCAGCGCCTGTGGTTCCTGAACCGCTTCCAGGAGGGCGCCGCCGGCCACACCCACACGGTGGCGCTGCGGCTGGTCGGCGGCCTGGGTCCGGAGCAGCTGCGCGCCGCGCTGGACGCCCTGGTCCGGCGGCATCCGCTGCTGGGCACCGTGCACCGCGAGGCCGAGGGCCGCTGCCGCCCCGAACCCGCCCCCGACGGCGGGGCGTTCGCCGGGCTGCGGCCCGAGCCGGTCGCCCCCGACGAGCTCGACGAGGCGCTGACCCGGGCGGCCGGCCAGGGCCTGGACCTCACCCGGGAGCCCCCGCTGCGGGCCCGGCTGCTCGCCACCGGGCCGGACGCCCACGTGCTGGTCCTGACGGTGCACGAGATCGCGGCCGACGAGCGCTCGCTCGCCGTGATCGTCGACGACCTGGCCCGGGCGTACGCGGCGGCCACCGCCCCGGCCGCCCCCGGCGCGCCCGAGCCCGCCCCGCAGTACGCCGCGGCCGCCGCCGCCGACCGGGAGCTGAACGGCGCCCCCGAGCGGCCGACCGAGTACGCCGCGGCTGAACTCGCCCACTGGCGCGCCACTTTGGACGGCGCGCCGGCGCAGCTCGACCTGCCCGTCGACCGGCCGCGCCCGGCCGTCACCCGCTACGCCGCCGACGAGTACCGCAGCGAGCTGGACGGCCCGCTGACCGCGGCCCTCGCCGACCTGGCCGCCGACTGCGGCGCAGGCGTCGAGGCGGTGCTGCACGCCGCCGTCGTGGCGCTGCTCGGCCGCTTCGGCGCCGGCGCCGACGTCCCGCTGATCGGCAGCCTGCCCGGCCGCGACGGCGGGCGGCGCGCCGCCGTGGTCGGCCCGCTGGCCAACCCGGTGGTGCTGCGGGTCGTCCGCCGCCCCGGCGCCTCCTTCCGCGAGCTGGTCGGCGACTGCGCGGCGGTCGCCGCCACGGCCCGGCGCCACGGTGGCGTCCCGTTCGAGACCGTGGTCGGCGAGCTGCGGCCCGAGCGCGCGCTCAACCGCCACCCGCTGGCCCAGGTGGCCTTCGACCTCGCCGAGGACCTGCCGGCCCGGCTCGGCTTCGGCCCGCTCGACGCCCAGGTGGCCCAACTGCCGCTCCAGTACTCCCCGTTCGACCTCCAGCTGCGCTTCCGCAGCGCGCCCGACGGCTCCGGGCTGCGGCTGGCGGCGACCTTCAGTACCGAGCTGTTCGACCCGGCGACCGTCCGGCGGCTCGCCGACGCGCTGCCGCGCCTGCTGGCCGCCGCCGTCGCCGCGCCGGACGCCGACCCGGACGGTTACGAGGTGCTGGACCCGGCCGAGCGGCACGCCCTGCTGACCGCGTGGAACGCCACCGACCGGCCGGTGCCCGACGCCGACGTCTCCGCGCTGTTCCGGGCCCGGGCCGCCGCCCAGCCCGCGCGGACCGCCCTGATCGCCGGCGACACCGTGCTCAGCTACGCCGAACTCGACGACCGGGCCGAGCGGCTGGCCGGCGAGCTGCGCCGCCACGGCGCCGCCCCGGGCCGGCTCGTCGCCCTGGCGCTGCCGCGCTCCGCCGACCTCGTCGTCGCCCTGCTCGCGGTGGCCCGCACCGGCGCCGCCTACGTGCCGCTCGACCCCGACTACCCGGCCGACCGGATCGGCTACATCCTCGACCACGCCGCCCCCTCGGCGCTGGTCACCGACAGCGCGACGGCCGGGCGGCTGCCCGCCACCGCCGCCCACCGGGTGCTGCTGGACGACGAGCAGGTGCGCGCCAGGCTGGCGACGGAGCCCGCCGGGCCGCAGGGCCCCGCCGCGACCGCCGCCGACCCGGCCTACGTCATCTACACCTCCGGCTCCACCGGCCGGCCCAAGGGCGTCGTCATCAGCCGCCACGCGCTGACCAACTTCCTGGTCTCGATGGCCGACCTCTTCCCGCTCGCGGCCGAGGACGTCTGGACCTCCGTCACCACGATCGCCTTCGACATCGCCGCCCTGGAGCTCTACCTGCCGCTGGTCGGCGGCGCCACCGTGGTCCTCGCCGACCGCGCGACCGTCACCGACCCCGCCGGGCTGGGCGCCCTGGTCGGCCGCACCGGCACCACGATCATGCAGGCCACCCCCAGCCTCTGGCAGGCCCTGTGCGACGAAGTCCCGCAGGCGCTGCGCGGCCTGCGGATGCTGGTCGGCGGGGAGGCCCTGCCGGCCGCCCTCGCCGAGCGGATGCGCGCGCTCGGCAGCGAGGTCACCAACCTGTACGGGCCCACCGAGACCACCATCTGGTCCACCGCCGCCCGCCTGGACGACCGCCCCGGCGCGCCGACCATCGGCCGGCCGATCGGCAACACCCGGGTCCGGGTCCTCGACGAGGCGCTGCGCCTGGTGCCGATCGGTGCCGCCGGCGAGCTGTACATCGCCGGGGACGGCGTCGGCACCGGCTACCTGCACCGCGAGGACCTCACCCGGGACCGCTTCCTGCCCGACCCGTACGGCGCCGAGGGCGAGCGCATGTACCGCACCGGCGACATCGTCCGCTGGGCCGCCGACGGCAACCTGGAGTACGTCGGCCGCGCCGACTTCCAGCTGAAGGTCCGCGGCTTCCGGATCGAGCCCGGCGAGATCGACGCCGTCCTGGAGCAGCACCCCGCGGTGGCCCGCGCCGTCACCGTCGCCCGCGAGTACGCGGCCGGCGACACCCGGCTGGTCTCCTACGTGGTGCCGGCCGGCGAGGGCGGCGCCGACCCGGCCGAACTGCGCGCGCACGCCGCCGCCACGCTGCCCGGCTACATGGTCCCGGCCGTGGTGGTGCCGATCCCCGGGATCCCGTTGACCCCCAACGGCAAGACCGACCGGGCCGCGCTCCCGGACCCGGGCACCGCAGCGACCGGCAGCGGGCACGGGCCGCGCAGCGCCCGCGAGGAGCAGCTCTGCGACCTGTTCTGCGAGGTGCTCGGCGTCGCCTCGATCGGCGTCGACGACAGCTTCTTCGACCTCGGCGGCCACTCCCTGCTCGCCACCCGGCTGATCGGGCGCATCCGCTCGGTGCTGGACGTCGAGGTGCCGATCCGCACCCTGTTCGAGTCGCCCACCGTCGCCGGGCTGGCCGGCCGGCTGGGCAGCGAGCCCGCCCGCCGGGCCGGGCTGGTGCCGGTCGACCGTGACCGGCCGCTGCCGCTCTCCTACGGCCAGCAGCGGCTCTGGTTCCTGTACGACTACGAGTCCCAGGGCACCGAGTACAACTCGCCGCTCGGCCTGCGGCTGACCGGGCCGCTCGACCGGGACGCCCTCGGGCGCGCCGTCGACGCGCTGGTGGCCCGGCACGAGGCGCTGCGCACCACCTTCGCCACCGAGGGCGGCCAGGGCGTGCAGGTCGTCCACGCCCCCGCCCACCGGCCGGTGCGCTTCACCGACCTCGCGGCCGAGGGGCGCGTCGACGACCTCGACCAACTGCTGCGCACCGAGCTGAGCCGCTCCTTCGACCTGCGCGGCGGCCCGCTGCTGCGCCCCTGGCTGATCCGGCTGGCCGACGCCGAGTACCTGCTCGTCCTCGACATGCACCACGTCGTCACCGACGGCTGGTCCAAGGAGGTGATGGCCCGCGAGCTCGTCGCCCTGCTCGGCCAGGAGGCCACCGGCCGACCCGCCGCGTTGAGCGAACTTCCCCTTCAGTACGCCGACTTCGCCGTGCACCAGCACGGCGAGCGGGGCGCGCGGGAGGCCGCCGACCTCGCCTACTGGAAGCGCCGGCTGGACGGCGTGGTGCCGCTGGAGCTGCCGACCGACCGGCCCCGGCCCGCCACCCGCGCCACCCGGGGCGCCGGCCACTCCTTCGAGCTGAGCCCCGAGCTGGTGGCCGCCCTCACCCGGCTCTGCCGCCGGGAGGGCGTCACCCTGTTCACCGTCCTCACGGCGGGCGTCCAGCTGCTGCTGTCCCGGTACGCGCGCCAGCGCGACGTCGCCGTGGGCACCATCGTCTCCGGCCGCGAGCACAGCGAACTGGAGGACGTGCTCGGCTTCTTCGTCAACACGCTGGTGCTGCGCGCCCGGACCACCCCCGACACGACCGTCGGGGCCTTCCTGGCCGACGTCCGGCAGGGCGTGCTGGAGGCCTTCACCCACCAGCACCTGCCGTACGACCGGCTGATCGACGAGCTCAAGCCGGACCGCGACCCCAGCCGCACCCCGCTGATCCAGGCCGCGCTGATGCTCAAGCGGGCCCAGGACGCGCTGCCCGGCCCGGACGGCCTGCGGGTCGAGGAGAGCGCCCTGCCGCGGATGCACGCGCTGTTCGACATCGGCTTCGAGTTCGAGGAGCGCGACGGGCGGCTCGGCGGCCTGGTCGAGTACAGCACGGCGCTCTTCGACCCGGAGACCGTCGCCCGGATCGCCCGCCACCTCACCGTGCTGCTGGAGGGCATGGCGGCGGCCGACCCGGACCGGCTCGTCGACGAGCTGCCGCTGATGGACGAGCAGGAACGCCGGCTGGTCACCACCGGCTGGAACGCCACCGCGACCGGCGCCCGGTTCCACACGGCGACCATCCACGGGCTGGTCGCCGACCAGGCCCGGCGCACCCCGGACGCCGCGGCCGTCACCACCGAGGACCGCAGCCTGACCTTCGCCGAACTCGACGCGCTGACGGACGCGCTGGCCCACCGGCTGGCCGACCGCGGCGTCGGCCCGGGCACCGTCGTCGGCGTCCGCACCCGGCGCGCCGCCGAGATGACGATCGCCCAGCTCGCCGTGCTCAAGGCCGGCGGCGCCTACCTGCCGCTCGACCCCGAACTGCCCGACGACCGGACGGTCTACGTGCTCCAGGACGCCGGGGTGCCGGTGCTCCTCACCCAGCGCGACCTGCCCGGGCCCGAGGCGCCGGACGGCGTCGAGGTGCTGTACGTCGAGGACACCGGGCCCGGCACGCACGACGGGCCGCCCGAGGTCGCCGTCGGCCCGTCCGACCTCGCGTACGTGATCTACACCTCGGGCTCCACCGGCAAGGCCAAGGGCGTGCTGATCGAGCACCGCGGCGTGGTCAACCTGTGCGACTGGTACCGGGACTTCTTCGACGCCGGGCCCGGCGACCGGGCCACCCAGATGGTGCCGCCCGGCTTCGACCCGACGGTGCTGGAGCAGTGGGGCGCCCTCGCCTGCGGCGTGGAGGTCCGCTTCGCCTCCGACCGCGTCCTGGAGGACCCGCACCTGCTCGCCGGCTGGATCGTCGAGCAGGGGATCACCCTCATCCTCATCCCGGCGCCGCGCCTGGAGGCCCTGCTCGACCAGCCCGCACTGCACCAGGGCCGGGTGCGCCACATCCTCACCGGCGCCGACGTGGTGCGCCGCCGGCTGCCGCGCGGCTCGACGATGGCGCTGTCCAACCTGTACGGCCCGACCGAGACCACCGTGCTCACCACCGGCACGGTGCTGGAGGCGGAGGAGGACGCCCCGGTCGGGCGGCTGCCCTCGATCGGCCGGCCCATCGCCAACACCACCGGCTACGTGCTCGACGAGCACCGCGAGCCCGTCCCGGTGGGCGTGCCCGGCGAACTGTACGTCGGCGGCGCCGGGGTGGCCCGCGGCTACCTGGGCCGCCCGGAGCTCACCGAGGAGCGGTTCGTCCCGGACCACCTCGCCGCCACCGCCGGCGCGAGGCTCTACCGCACCGGCGACCTGGTCCGCTGGCTGCCCGACGGCACGCTCGAATTCCTCGGGCGGATCGACAACCAGGTCAAGGTGCGCGGCTACCGGATCGAGCTGGGCGAGATCGAGACCGCGCTGCTCGACGACGAGGGCGTCGAGCAGACCGCGGTGGTCGCCCGGACCCAGCCGTCCGGGCAGACCGTGCTGACCGGCTACGTGGTGCCCGCGGACGGCACCGCCGACCCGGAGAAGATCCGGGCCCGGCTCGCCGAGCGGCTGCCCGGCTACATGGTCCCGCCGGTCGTCATCGTCCTGGACGCGTTCCCGATGACCACGAGCGGCAAGATCGACCGGCGGGCCCTGCCGGAGCCGGAGGAGCAGCGGCCGGCCGCCGAGCCCACCGCGCCCCGGGACGAGACCGAGGCGGCGCTGGCCGGGATCTGGGCCGAGGTGCTGGGCGTGCCCGTCGTGGGAGCCGAGGACAACGTCTTCGACCACGGCGCCAACTCGGTGCTCACCCTCCAGGTCACCGCCCGGATCCGGGAGGTGTTCGGCGTCGGGGTCTCGGCCCGGCACGTGTTCGCCGCCCGCACCGTGGCGGCCCTCGCGGACCAGGTCCGCAAGCAAGTACTCGAAGACGTGCGCCGGACACCGGCGGACCGGACGACGACGCGCGGTGGCGCGCGGGGGAGCAACCGATGACAGACCAGCGACACAGCGAGGGCCAGGACGCCGACGAGATCCTGCGGCAGCGACTGGCGGCCGCCGGCGGCGGCGACCGCGACGCGATCCGGCCCGGCGGCGACGGCCCGGCCCCGCTCTCCTTCGGCCAGGAACGGCTCTGGTTCCTCCAGGAGTTCGAGACCGACGCGGTCGAGTACACCACCTCCTTCGGCCTCCGGCTGCGCGGCGGCCTCGACCTGGCCGCGCTGCGCACCGCGCTGACCGGCCTGGTCGAGCGGCACGAGCCGCTGCGCACCGTCTTCACCACCGAGGACGGCGTGGCCCGCCAGGAGGTCCGGCCCGCCTACGCCCCGGACACCGAGCCGGTGGACCTGAGCGCGCTGGGCGCCGAGGAGCGGGAGGCCGAGTTCGCCGCGCTGCTGCGCCGCGAACTCGCCACCCCCTTCGACCTCGCCAGCGGCCCGCTGCTGCGCTCCACGGTCGTGCGGCACGGCCCGGACGACCACGCGCTCTTCCTCAACCTGCACCACATCGCCGCCGACGGCTGGTCCAAGGGCCTGCTGACCGGCGAGCTCGGCGAGCTCTACCGGGCCGCCGTCGAGGGCCGCCCGCACACCCTCGCCCCGCTGCCGGTCAGCTACCGCGACTACTCCCGCTGGCAGCGCGAGCGCTGCACCGAAGACCGCCTGTCCGGGCAACTGGACTACTGGCGCGACGAGTTGGCGGACATCCAGCCGCTGGAGCTGCCCACCGACCGGCCCCGCCCGGCGGTGCGCACCACCGTCGGCGCCCTGCACGCCTTCCAGGTCGACGCCGAGGTCGCCGCCGGGCTCGACACGCTCGGTGCCGAACGCGGCACCACGCTCTTCGCCGTGCTCGCCGCCGCCACCCAGGTGCTGCTGGCCCGGCACACCGGCCAGCGCACCGTGGGCCTGGGCACCGTGTCGGTGGGCCGCGACCGCACCGAACTGGAGCCGCTGGTCGGCTTCTTCGTCAACACCCTGGTCCTGCACGGTCGGATCGACCTGGACGAGGCCTTCGGCGACCTGCTGGAGCGCACCACCGACCAGCTCTGGGACGCCCTCAGCAACCAGGACGTCCCCTTCCACCGCCTGGTGGACGAGATCCAGCCCGAGCGCGACCCGAGCCGCACCCCGCTGGTGCAGGCCGCCCTCGTGCTCCAGAACGACCCCGGCGCCCTGCCCGACTTCGGCGGCCCGGCCGTCGAGGAGTTCCGCGCGCCCTCGGTGTCCTCCATCTTCGACCTGACGCTGGAGTTCACTCCGGCCGCCGACGGCACGCTGGGCGGGACGGTGGAGTACAACACCGACCTGTTCGACGCCTCGACCATCGACGCGCTCTGCACCCGGCTGCTGCTCCTGCTGGCGGGCGTCGCCGCCGACGCCGACCGCCCGGTCGGCGACCTGCCGCTGCTCACCGCCGCCGAACTCGACACCGTCACCCGCGACTGGGCCGAGAACCGGGTGCCCTACCCGGCCGACCGGACCGTCCACTCGCTGGTCGCCGAGCAGGCCGCGGCCACCCCCGACGCCATCGCCGTCACCGCCGCCGAAGGTGAGCTGACCTACCGTCAACTTGACAAGCGGGCCGACCGGTTGGCCCGGCTGCTGCTCGACCACGGCGCCCGCCCCGGCCAGCACGTCGCGGTCTGCCTGCCCCGCGGCACCGGCCTGGTCGTCGCCCTGCTGGCCGTGCTCAAGGCCGGCTGCGCCTACGTGCCGCTGGACCCGGACTACCCGGCCGACCGGCTGGAGTTCATGCTCGCGGACACCGGGGCCGCTCTCTGCGTCACCGACCGGGAGCTGCTCGAACGGCTGCCCGACCTGGCCGTCCCGGCCCTGCTGCCCGCCGAGCGCACCGCCGAGCTGGCCGCCCTCCCGGCCGGTCCGCCGGCCACCGACGCGGGGCCGCGGAGCGCCGCCTACGTCATCTACACCTCCGGCTCCACCGGCCGACCCAAGGGCGTCGTGGTCGAGCACCGCTCCATCGTCCGGCTGGTCCGCGGCGCCGACTACGCCCCGCTGGCGGCCGACGACGTGGTGGCTCAGGTCGCCGACGCCACCTTCGACGCGGCGACCTTCGAGTTCTGGGGCCCGCTGGTGGCCGGGGCGCGGATCGCCGTCATCACCAAGGACGTCCTGCTCGACCCGCCGGCCTTCGCGGCCGCACTGCGCTCGACCGGCGCCACCGCGATGTTCCTCACCGCCGGCGTCTTCAACCAGGTCGTCGGCCTGGAGCCCACCGCCTTCGGCGGCATGCGCCACCTGCTGGTCGGCGGCGAGGCGCTCAACCCGCGCCGGATCGCCGAACTGCTGGCCGGCGGCGCCCCGCCGCAGCGGCTGGTCAACGGCTACGGCCCGACCGAGACCACCACCTTCGCCGTCTCCCACCTGATCCGCGAGACCGACGGCGTGCGCGCCATCCCGATCGGACGCCCGATCTCCAACACGGCGGTGTACGTCCTCGACGAGCGCCGCCGCCCCGTCCCGCCCGGCACGCCCGGCGAGCTCTGGATCGCCGGCCCCGGCGTCGCCCGCGGCTACCTGGGCCGCCCGGAACTGACCGAGGAGCGCTTCCAGCCCTCGCCGTTCGCGGCGGAGCCCGGCGAGCGGATGTACCGCACCGGGGACGTGGTGCGCTGGGCCGACGGCCTGGTCGAGTACCTCGGCCGCGCCGACACCCAGGTCAAGGTCCGCGGCTACCGGATCGAGCCCGGCGAGGTCGAAGCCGTCCTGGAGGCCCACCCCGCGGTGGCCGAGGCCCTGGTGGTCGCCCTCGCGGACGGCGACCACAAGCGGCTGGTCGGCTACCTGCGCGCCGAGCCCGGCGCCGTCATCGCGCCGCAGGACCTGCGGGCCTTCGCCGAGCAGCGGCTGCCCTCCTACAGCGTTCCGACCGCCTTCGCCACCCTCGACACCTTCCCGCTCACGTCCAACGGCAAGGTCGACGTCCGGGCCCTGCCGGCGCCGGACGCCCCCCTGGAGCGGGAGGACTACCGGGCCCCCGAGGACCCGGCCGAGCAGGCGCTCGCCGAGGTCTGGTCGGAGGTGCTCGGCATCGGCAAGGTCGGCGTCGACGACAACTTCTTCGAACTCGGCGGCGACTCCATCCTGAGCATCCAGGTGGTCGCCCGGGCCCGCCGGGCCGGACTCGTCATCACCTCGAAGGACATCTTCTCCCGGCAGTCGCTCGCCGACCTCGCCCGCGCCGCCCGCCCGGTGGAGGAGGCCCCGGTCGTCCAGGCCGACGCCGACGACCACGAGCCGGCCCCGCTCGGCCCCGTCCAGGAGTGGTTCTTCGCCCACCACACCCGCGGCGCCCACCACTTCAACCAGTCCGTGCTGATCACCCTGGACGGCGCGGTCGACGAGCCCGCGCTGGCCCGCGCTCTGGCCGGCCTCGTCCGCCGGCACGAGGCCCTGCGCACCCGCTTCGCCACCGGCCCCGACGGCCGGCGGGTCCAGACCGTCAGCGCGCCGGACGCCGACGCCGTGCCGGCCGAGGCCCGGATCGAGCGGATCACCCTCGACCAGGCCGCCCCCGGGGAGCGCGCCGCCGCCATGCGCACCCTCGCCGAGGCCGCGCAGGCCTCGCTGGACCCGGCCGAAGGGCCGCTGGTGCGCACCCTGCTGTTCGACCACGGCGTCGGCGAGCCCGCGCGGCTGCTGCTCACCGTGCACCACCTGGCCGTGGACGGCGTCTCCTGGCGGATCCTCCTGGAGGACCTGGAGAGCGCCTACCGGCAGGCCGTCCGCGGCGAGGACGTCGACCTCGGCCCGGCCGGCACCTCGTACCGCGGCTGGGCGCGCCGCCTCGCCGCCTTCACCCAGGACGGCGGCCTGGACGACGAGCTGGCGCACTGGGCCCGCCCGGTGCCGGCCGGCTCCGCCGACCTGCCCACCGACCGGGAGGGCCGCAACAGCGTCGGCGACACCCTCGCCGTCAGCGCCGGCCTCGACGCCGAGCGCACCCGGCAACTGCTCCAGGACGTGCCCGCCGTCTACCGCACCCAGGTCAACGACGTCCTGCTGACCGCGCTCGGCCGCGCGCTCGCCCGCTTCACCGGCCGGGCCCGCACCCTGATCACCCTGGAGGGCCACGGCCGCGAGGAGATCCTGGACGGCACCGACGTCTCCCGGACGGTCGGCTGGTTCACCTCGATCTTCCCGGTGCTGCTGGAGTCCCCGGCCGACCGCCCGCTCGGCCGGCTCATCCGCGACACCAAGGAACTGCTGCGCGCCGTGCCCGGCCGCGGCGCCGGCTACGGCCCGCTGCGCTACCTGCGCGGCGACCAGCCGCAGGCCGCCGCCCTGGCCGCGGCGCCGCAGCCCCAGGTCAGCTTCAACTACCTCGGCCAGTGGAGCGACGCCGCGGCCGGGAGCGAGCTGTTCCGCGCCGTCGAACCCGACTACGGCCTGGACCACCACCCGGACGAGGAGCGGCCGCACCTGCTGGACATCGTCGGCGAGGTCCGGCACGGCGTGCTGACCTTCGACTTCCACTACGCGCCGCAGCGCCACGACCAGGCCACCGTGCAGCGGCTCGCCGACGACTTCGCGGCGGCCCTGACCGAACTCGTCGAGCACTGCCTGACCCCCGGCGCCGGCGGCGCCACCCCCGGCGACTTCCCGCTGCTCACCCTCGACCAGGCGACCGTCGACCGGCTGGTGCCGGCCGGCTCCACCGTCGAGGACATCCACCCGCTGACCCCGATGCAGAGCGGGATGCTCTTCCACACCCTCAACCAGGACGGCGTCGGTGCCTACTCCGACCACGTCGCCTTCCGGCTGGAGGGCGTCCGCGACGTCGACGCGCTGGCCGCCGCCTGGCAGCACGTGGTCGACCGCACCCCCGCGCTGCGCACCCGGCTGGTCTGGGACGGCGTCCCCGAGCCCGTCCAGGTGGTCGAGCGCTCCGCCCGGCTGACGGTGCGCCGCCTCGACTGGACCGGCCTGCCCGCCGCCGAACTGGACCGCCGGCTCAAGGCGCTGATCGACGAGGAGCGCGCCACCGGGATCGAGCTGTCCCGGGCGCCGCTGATGCGCCTCGCCCTCGCCCGCGAGGACGAGCGGACCGTCCGCGTCGTGTGGACCTTCCACCACGCCGTCCTGGACGGCTGGAGCACCTCGCACCTGTTCGCCGACCTCTTCGCCGCCTACCAGGCGCTCACCGACGGCAGGGGCAAGGCCCCGGCGCTGCCCGAGCGCCGGCCGTTCCGCGACTACGTCGCCTGGCTGGCCCGGCAGGACAAGGACGCGGCCGCCGCCCACTGGAGCGCCCTGCTGGGCGACCTGGACGCGCCGACCCAGCTGCCCTTCGGCCGCTCGGTGCCCCAGGGCCACGAGTCCCAGTCCGCCGGGCAGGTCCGGGTGGGCCTGTCCGGCGCCGAGACCGACGCGCTGGTCGCGATGGTCCGCCGCCACCGGCTCACCCTCAACACCGCCGTCCAGGGCGCCTGGGCGATCCTGCTGGCCCGCCACTCCGGGCAGCGCGACGTCTGCTTCGGCACCACCGTGGCCGGCCGCCCGACCGAGCTGCCCGGCGCCGACACCATGGTCGGCAACCTGCTCAACACCCTGCCGCTGCGCACCGAGGTCGACCAGGACGCCCCGCTGGTGGAGTGGCTGGCGGCCCTCCAGGCCGAGCAGGCCGAATCCCGGCGCTTCGAGTACTCCTCGATCGCCGAGATCCAGCGCAGCAGCAAGGTCCCGCGCGGCAGCGCGCTGTTCCAGACCCTGGTGGTGTTCGAGAACTACCCGGGCAACGGGGCCGCCGCCGAACGCCACGGACTGCGGCTCAGCGACGTCCGCGCCGTCGACACCACCAGCTTCACGCTGGACCTCACCGCCTACGACGACGACGGCTCGCTGACCCTGCTGCTCTCCTACGACCCGGCGCTCTACGACCGCGCCCAGGCCGAGGTGCTGGCCGACCAGCTCGCCGTCCTGCTCGGCAGCATGCCCACCGCCCCCGGCCAGCGGGTCGGCGACGTCCCGATGCTGTCGCTGCGCGCCCGCGACCGCGTCCTGTACGAGTGGAACGACACCGGCACCCCGGGCGCCGACGCCTGCCTGCACGAGCTGATCGCCGAGCAGGCGCAGCAGACCCCGGACGCCGAGGCGGTGGTCTTCGAGGAGACCGTGCTGACCTACGCGGACCTGGAAGCCCGGGCCAACCGGCTGGCCCAGCACCTCGTCGGCCAGGGCATCGGCCCGGAGACCGTCGTCGCCATCTGCCTGGACCGAGGCCCGGACACCGTCGTCGCCGCCCTCGGCGTCCTCAAGGCCGGCGCCGCCTACCTGCCGCTGGACCCCACCCACCCCGCCGAGCGGCTGCGCCTGGTGCTGGACGACAGCGCCGCCGCGATGCTCGTCACCCAGCGGGACCTCGCCGAGCGGCTCCCGCTGTGCGACGCGACCGTGCTCTGCCTGGACGCCGACCGCGAGGAGATCGACAGCTGGCCCGCCGAGGCGCCCAGCACCGAGGTGACCCCGGACAACCTCGCCTACGTCATCTACACCTCCGGCTCCACCGGCAAGCCCAAGGGCGTCACGGTCGAGCACCGCAGCATCGCCCGGGCCGCCGCGGCCTGGCGCGAGGCCTACCGGCTCGACCGCGGCCCCGTCCGCCAGCTCAACCTCGCCAGCATGGCCTTCGACGTCTTCGTCTCCGACCTGACGCACGCGCTGACCACCGGCGGCGCCCTGGTGCTCTGCCCGAAGGACGCCACCACCGACCCGGTGCGCCTGCTCGACCTGATGGAGCGCCAGCGCGTCACCCACGTCGAGACGGTGCCCTCGCTGGCCAACGCGCTGGCCGACGAGGCCGCCCGCAGCGGCCGGGCCTTCCCGCCGCTGCGCTACCTGGCCGTCGGCTCGGACAACTGGCGCACCGACGACTGCCGGCGGCTGCTGAAGAGCGTCGCCCCCGGCACCGTCGTGCTCAACTCCTACGGCGTCACCGAGGCCACCGTCGAGTCCTCCTACTTCACCGTCACCCCGCAGAGCCTGCCGGACGTCGCGTCCGTGCCGATCGGCCGGCCCATCCCGGGCACCCGGATGTACGTCCTGGACGCGGACCTGGAGCCGCTGCCGGTCGGCGTCGTCGGCGAGCTCTTCCTCGGTGGCACCGGCGTCACCCGGGGCTACCTGGGCCGTCCCGACCTCACCGAGGAGCGCTTCTCCGCCGACCCGTTCACGCCCCACCCCGACGGCCGGCTCTACCGCACCGGCGACCAGGCCCGCTTCCTGCCCACCGGCGACGTCGAGTTCCTCGGCCGCGGCGACGACCAGGTCAAGATCCGCGGGTTCCGGGTGGAACTCGCCGAGATCGAGGCCGTCCTGCGCCGCCACCCCGACGTCCTGGAGGCCGTCGCGGCGCTGCGCTCCGAGCCGGGCGCCGTCCTGACCGGGTACGTCGTGCCCCGGCCCGGCACCGCTCCCGAGAGCGCCGAGCTGCGCCGCTACCTGGAGGGCTCGCTGCCCCGCCACATGGTGCCGCAGGCCTTCGTCCGGCTCGACCGGCTGCCGCTGAACGCCAACGGCAAGGTGGACCGGCGGGCGCTGCCGGCCGCGGCCGCCGACGACCGCCCGGTCACCACCAGGACGGCCCCCCGCAACCCCGCCGAGCAGGCGCTCGCCGGGCTCTGGGCGGAGGTCTTCCGGGTGCCCGAGGTCGGCGTCGACGACAACTTCTTCGACCTGGGCGGTGACTCGATCCTGAGCATCCAGGTCGTCTCCCGGGCGCGGCAGTTGGGACTGCGCCTCAGCTCGCAGGACATCTTCAGCCACCAGACCATCGCCGGGATCGCCGCGGCGATCTCGACCCACGAACCCGAGGAGCCGGCCGGCGTGAACACCGAACCCGTCACCGGAAGGGCGCCGCTGACCCCGATCCAGCGCGCCTTCTTCCACCACCACACCGAGGCCCCCCAGCACAGCACCATGTCCGTGCTGGCCGAGCTGCGCGAACTCCCCGACGAGGCGCACCTGCGCACCGCGCTCGACGCCCTCCTCACCCACCACGACGCCCTGCGCACCCGCTTCCGCACCGTCTACGGCCGCTGGCAGCAGGAGATCGCCGCCCCCGGCGACGGCTGGCCGCTGGAGCGGCTGGACCTCACCCTGGAGGCCGACCCGGAGGGCGCGCTGCTGGCCGCCGCCACCGCCGCCCAGTCCGGCTTCGACCTGGCCGAGGGCCCGCTGGTGCGGGCCGTGCTGGCCGACCTCGGCGGCACCGCCGGCGCCCGGCTCTTCCTCACCGCCCACCACCTGGTGGTCGACGCGGTCTCCTGGCAGACCCTGCTGGGCGACCTGGAGACGGCCTACCGGCAGGCCGCCGAGGGCCGGCCGGTCGACCTCGGCTCGCGCGGCACCTCCTTCCTCGACTGGTCCCGCCGGCTCTCCGAGCACACCGCGGTCGGCGGCTTCGACGAGGAGCTGGACCACTGGTTCGCGGCCGGCCGCGCCGGCGGCGAGCCGCTGCCCGCCGACCTCACCGGCACCCCGACCGTCGCCACCGCCGCCGCCGTCCGGGTCGGCCTGGACGCGGAGAGCACCGACGCGCTGCTGCGCGAGGTCCCCGCGGTCTACCGCACCCAGGTCAACGACGTGCTGCTGACCGCGCTCGCCCGGGTGCTCGCCGACTGGACCGGCCGCTCCGCCGTCCTGGTGGACCTGGAGGGCCACGGCCGCGAGGAGATCTTCGACGACGTCGACCTGAGCCGCACCACCGGCTGGTTCACCACCTCCTTCCCGGTCGCCCTGGACACCGCCGACGGCGCCGACTGGGGCGCCCGGCTCCGCTCCGTCAAGGAGCAGCTGCGGGCCGTCCCCCAGCGCGGCATCGGCTACGGCGCGCTGCGCCACCTCAGCCCGGCCGGGGCGCCCGGCGAGCTGCTCGCCGAAGGCCCCCGCGCCCAGGTCGGCTTCAACTACCTCGGCCGGGTCGTCGACGGCCACGACGGCGGCCTGCTGCACGACGTGCGGCTCGGCTACGGCACCGAGCAGGCGCCCGGGGAACTGCTGGAGTACCCGCTCGACATCGTGGCGTACGTGCGCGACGGCAAGCTCGGCTTCGAGCTGTTCCACTCCACCGCGACCCACACCACCGAGACCGTCCAGCGGGTCGGCGACCAGCTCGTCGAGGCCCTGCGCGGGATCGTCGCGCACTGCCGCGAGGCCGGCGCCGCCGCCTCCGGGGCCACCCCCTCGGACTTCCCGCTCGCCCGGGTCGACCAGCCGCTGCTGGACGAGCTGACCGCCCTGGGCCGGATCGCCGACCTCTACCCGGCCACGCCGATGCAGCACGGCCTGCTGTTCCACAGCCTCACCGAGGAGGGCGAGGGCGTCTACCTCGGCCAGCTGTCCTTCCTGCTGGAGGGCGGCGTGGACGCGGACGCCTTCGCCGAGGCCTGGCAGCGCCTCGCCGACCGGACCCCGATGCTGCGCACCGCCTTCGCCCGGGTCGACACCGACCAGCCGCTCCAGGTGGTCCGCGAGCACGTCACCGTGCCCGTCGAGCGGCTGGACTGGAGCGCCCTGCCGGCGGCCGAGCGCGAGCAGCGGTTCGCCGCGTACCTCGCCGAGGACCGCACCCGCGGCATCGACCTGGCCGTGGCGCCGCTGATGCGCCTGGCCCTGATCGACGAGCCGGACGGCGCCCTGCGGGTCGTCTGGACCTCGCACCACCTGCTCCTGGACGGCTGGAGCAGCGCCGAACTGGTCTCCGAGGTGGTCGACGACTACCTCCGGCTCACCGGCCACGACCGGCCCGGCCCGACCGCCCGCCGCCCGTTCCGCGACTACGTCGCCTGGCTCGGCGAGCAGGACCTGGCCGACGCCGAGCGCTACTGGCGCGAACTGCTCGACGGCTTCACCGCCCCGACCGCGCTGCCGGCCGACCGGGCCGGCGAGGAGGCGGCCCGCCAGGGCAGCGAGGCGACCAGCGTCTTCCAGCTGGAGCCCGAGGTCACCGAGCGGCTCGCCGAGGTCGCCCGGCGCCACCGGCTCACCACCAACACGCTCGCCCAGGGCGCCTGGGCGCTGACGCTCTCGCGCTACGCGGGGGAGCGGGAGGTCTGCTTCGGCTCGGCCGTCTCCGGCCGCCCCGCCGACCTGCCCGACGTCGAGTCGATGATCGGCCTGTTCATCAACAACCTGCCGGTGCGGGTCGAGGTCCGCCCCGAGCAGCCCGTCCTCGACTGGCTGGGCGACCTCCAGCGCGACCAGGTCCAGGCCCGCAGCTACGAGTACGTCTCGCTGGCCCAGATCCGCGGCTGGACCGGGCTGCCCGCCGGGGTCGACCTGTTCGACAGCTACGTGGTCGTCGAGAACTACCCCTTCGACGGCGAACTGGGCTCCGACCAGGGCATCCGGATCCGCGACGTGCGCTCCCAGGAGCCCACCAGCTACGCCATGGTGCTCGCGGTCTTCGCCGGCGAGCAGCTCTCCTTCCGGCTCGCCTACGACCCCGGGCTCTTCGACGCCGACACCGCCGACCGGGTCACCGGCGACCTGCGCGCCCTGCTGGAGGAGATCGCGGCCGAGCCCGAGCGCACCCTCGCCGAGCTGCGCGCGCTGGCCCCCGCCCACCGGGAGCGGCTGCTCACCGGCCACAACGAGACCGCCACCGCGCTCACCACCGACGCCCTGGTGCCCGAGCGGTTCGCCCGCCAGGCCGCCGCCACCCCGCAGGCCGTCGCCCTGGTCCACGGCGGCGAGCGGATCACCTTCGCCGAGCTGGACGAGCGGGCCAACCGGCTCGCCCACCACCTCGCCGACCGGGGCGTCGGCCCCGAGGTGCCGGTCGCGGTCTGCCTGCGGCGCGGCCCCGGCCTGATCACCGCGCTGCTCGCGGTGCTCAAGGCGGGCGGCGTCTACACCCCGCTGGACCCGGCCGCCCCGGCCGAGCGCCTGCGGCTGCTGGTCGAGGACGTCAAGCCCCGGGTGGTGATCGCCGACGAGGCCGCGAGCACCACACTGGCGCTGCCCGCCGACGTCGCCCTGGTCGTCCCGGAGCGCGAGCGGGACGCGATCGCGGCCCGGCCCGCCACCGCCCCCGACCCGGACCTCGCCCCGGAGCACGCCGCCTACGTCATCCACACCTCCGGCTCCACCGGCAAGCCCAAGGGCGTGCTGGTCGAGCACGGCAGCCTGGCGAACCTGCTCGACAGCCACCTGCGGACGGTCTTCGAGCCGCTGCGCGAGGCCTGCGGCGACCGCCAGGTCCGGGTCGCCCACCTGGCGCCCGCGTCCTTCGACGCCTCCTGGAACCCGGTGCTGTGGATGGTCGCCGGCCACGAGCTGCACCTGGTCGACGACGAGGTGCGGCGCGACGCGCACGCCCTGGTCGCCTACCGCGCCGAGCAGCGGATCGACTTCCTGCAGACCACCCCGTCCTGGTTCCGCCAGCTCGACGACGCCGGACTGCTCGCCCCCGGCAGCCACCCGCTGCGCGGCGCGGCGCTCGGCGGCGAGGCGATCGGCCAGGCCCAGTGGGACCGGCTGCGCGCCCAGTCCGACCTGATCGCCTACAACTTCTACGGGCCCACCGAGGCCACCGTGGACGCGCTGGTCTGCCGGGTCGCCGACAGCCCCCGGCCCGTCCTCGGCCTGCCCGTCCAGAACGTCCGGGCCTACGTCCTGGACCCGGAGCGCAACCTCGCCCCGGTCGGCGCGCCCGGCGAGCTGTACCTGGCCGGCGACGGCCTCGCCCGCGGCTACCTGGGCCGCCCCGACCTGACCGAACAGGCCTTCCTGGCCGCGCCGTTCGACCCCAAGGAGCGGCTGTACCGCACCGGCGACCGGGTCCGCCGGCTGTCCGACGGCCGGCTGGAGTTCCTCGGCCGGCTCGACGACCAGGTCAAGCTGCGCGGCTACCGGATCGAGCCGGGCGAGATCACCGCGGCCCTGGACGCCCACCCGGGCGTCGCCGAGTCCGTCGTCCTGGTCCGCGGCGAGGCCGAGCACGCCCGCCTGGTCGCCTACCTGCGGCCGGCCGCGGGCGGCGTCCCCGGCGCCGCCGAGCTCGCCGGCTACCTCGCCGAGCGGCTCCCGGCCCACCTGGTGCCGGCCGCCTTCGTCGAGGTGGAGTCCTTCCCGCTCACCCGGCACGGCAAGATCGACCGGGCCGCGCTGCCCGACCCCGCCGAGACGGTCGTCGAGGCCGCCGAGGAGTGGGTGGAGCCGCGCGACGAGACCGAGAAGCTGATCGCCGGGATCTGGTCCGAGACCCTGCACGTGGAGCGGGTCGGCGCGCACGACAGCTTCTTCGCCCTCGGCGGGCAGTCCCTGACCAGCGTGCAGGCGATCACCAGGATCAAGCAGACCTTCGGCATCCGGATCGCCTTCCGCAGCCTCCTGGAGAACCCCACCGTGGCGGGGGTGGCGCGACTCGTCGAGGACGCGCTGCTGGAGGAACTGGAGCGAGAGGCCGCGCGCCAGTCGGCGCCGGCGGCGGAGTAGGGGCAACCGACATGAGTGAGACCCAGACGTCCACGTCCCGCGAGGACCGCATCGCGGCCCTGCCCGAGCACCTGCGGGCCCTGCTGCGGGACCGCCTGGCGGGCGCCGAGGCGCCCGCCCCCGAGGCCGCCGCGAGCACCGCGCTGCGCCCCGCCGACCGTTCCCGCCCGCTGCCGATGTCCTTCGCCCAGCAGCGGATGTGGTTCCTGTACGAGTTCGACCCGGAGTCGGTCGGCTACAACTCCTCCTTCGCGCTGCGGCTGCGCGGCGACCTCGACCGCGCGGCGCTGCACGGCGCGCTGGCCGCCGTCGTCGACCGGCACGAGGCGCTGCGCACCACCTACGACCAGGTGGACGGCGTCCCGGTGCAGGTCCCGCACCCGAGCGTGGACATCCCGCTGCCGGTCGTGGAGGCCGGCGGCGGGACGCCCGAGGAGCGGGAGGAGGAACTGCTGCGGCTGGTCCGCGAGGAGGCCGGCCGGCCCTTCGACCTGCGCACCGGCCCGGTGCTGCGGACCCTCCTCGTCCGGCTCTCCGACCGCGAGCACGTGCTCGTCCTGAGCATCCACCACATCGCGCACGACGGCTGGTCGCTGTCGATCGTCACCCGCGAGCTGGGCCAGTACTACGCGGCCGCGCTCCAGGGGCGCGAACCCGACCTGCCCGCGCCGGGGCCGCAGTACGCGGACTACTCGGTGTGGCAGCGCGAGCGGGCCTCCGGCGGGCGGCTCGACGAGCAGCTCGACTACTGGCGCGAGCAGCTCGACGGCGTCCCCGTGCTGGAGCTGCCGACCGACCGGCAGCGCCCCGCCGTGCCCACCGGGGCGGGCGCCTTCCACGAGTTCAGCGTCCCGGCAGAGACCGTCGCCGGGCTGCGCGAGCTCACCGAGTCCGCCGCGGCGACGCTGTTCATGACGCTCACCGCGGCCACCCAGCTGCTGCTGGCCCGGCTCTCCCGGCAGGAGGACGTCGCGATCGGCACCCCGGTGGCCGGCCGCGACGAGCCCGAACTCGCCGACCTGGTCGGCCTGTTCCTCAACACCCTGGTGCTGCGCGCCCGGACCGAGCCGGGCCTGGGCTTCCGGGACTTCCTGGGCCAGGTCCGCGACACCGTGCTGGCCGGCTTCGACCACGCGGAGGTCCCGTTCGAGCGGGTGGTGGACGCCGTCCAGCCCGAGCGCGACCCCAGCCGGATGCCGCTCGCCCAGGTGCTCATCGTCCTGCAGAACGCCCCCGAGGCGGTCCTCGACCTGCCCGGGCTGACCATGGAGCAGCTGGCCCTGCCGCAGGCGAGCACCGGCTTCGACCTCGTGGTGGCCTTCGAGGAGCGCCCCGACGGCAGCCTCTGGTCCGCCCTGGAGTACAGCACCGACCTGTACGACGAGGCCACGGTGCGCCGCTTCGCCGGCCACCTGACCACCCTGCTCGGCTCGATCGCCGCCGACCCCGACCAGGAGCTGGGCCGGCTCGACCTGCTCGACCCGAAGCAGCACAACCGGCTCACCGTGGACTGGGCCCGCAACCCGGTGGCCTTCCCCGAACAGGACCCGGTGCACCTGCTGGTGGCCAAGCGGGCCGCCGAACGCCCCGACGGCCTCGCGGTGGTGCGCGGCGACGAGCGGCTCAGCTACGCCGAACTCGACCGCCGGGCCGGGCTGTTGGCCGAGGTGCTGCGCTCCCGCGGCACCCGCCCCGGCGACGTCGTCGGCGTCTGCTGCGAGCGCGGTCCCGACCAGGTGGCCGCCACCCTCGCGGTGCTCAAGGCCGGCGCCGCCTTCCTGCCGCTGAACCCGCGCTTCCCGGCCGCCCGCCGGGAGCTGATGCTGGCCGAGACCGGCGCCGGGTTCGTCTTCACCGAACGCGCGCTGGCCGCCGACGCGGGCGAGTCCGCCGCCGAGCCGCTGATCCTGGAGGACCTGCGCCCGCAGCTCGACGCACACACCGGACCGGTGCCCGAGGGCGACTGGGTGGGGCCGGACGCGCTCGCCTACATCGTCTACACCTCCGGCTCCACCGGGACGCCCAAGGGCGTGCTGCTGGGCCACGGCGGCCTGACCAACGTGGTCAACGCCTCCCGGCTGATCGTCGGCACCGGCCCCGAGAACACGGTGACCCAGCTCTCCTCGCCCAGCTTCGACGGCGCGGTCTGGGAGACCTTCCTCGCCCTCGTCTCCGGCGCGGCGCTCGCCCTCCCGGCGAACGAGTCCGAGGCGCTGGGCAGCGAGCAACTGCGCGCCATGGCGGGAGGCCGGCCCACCGTCCTCGCGCTGCCGCCCGCGGCCCTCGCGGCGGTCGAGCCCGAGGCACTGCCCGCCGGCTCGGTGGTGCTCGCCGTCGGCGACCGCTGCCCGGTCGGCCTGGCCCGCAGGTGGTCGCGGGTCCACCGCTTCATCAACGGCTACGGCCCGACCGAGAACACCGTCGGCGCCACCATGTTCGAGGTCCAGGACGAGGAGGCCGGCAGCCGGCTGTCGATCGGCCGGCCGCTGCCCAACACCGAGGTCTACCTGCTGGACCCGCACGGCAACCCGGTGCCGCCCGCCGTCACCGGCGAGATCCACCTCGGCGGCCGCGGCGTCGCCCAGGGCTACCTGGGCCGCCCGGAGCTGACCGAGCAGCGGTTCGTCCCGCACCCCTTCGCGGACGACCCCGGGGCCCGGCTCTACCGCACCGGCGACCTCGGCGCCTGGCTGCCCGACGGGCGGATCGACTTCCGCGGCCGCGCCGACGACCAGGTCAAGATCCGCGGCTTCCGGGTCGAGCCCGGCGAGATCGAGTCGGCGATGCAGCGCCACCCCACGGTCGACCAGGCCGCCGTGGTGGTCCGCGAGAGCGACCGCGGCAAGCAGCTCGTCGGCTACCTGGTCGCCGCGCCCGGCCGCGACCGGGGCGAGGCGGTCCGCGAGGTCCGCGAGGCCCTGACCGAGGAACTGCCCGCCTTCATGGTGCCGGCCGCGCTGATCCCGATGGACGCGATGCCGCTCACCACCAACGGCAAGGTCGACCGGGACGCCCTGCCGGACGCCCGGGAGGCCCTGACCAGGGTCTCCACCCCGCCGTCCGGCCCGGTGGAGACCGCGCTGGCCGAGGTGTTCCGCTCGGTGCTGGGCATCGAGGACGTCGGCGCCGAGGACGACTTCTTCCTGCTCGGCGGCGACTCCATCCTCTCCACCCAGGTGGTCGCCCGGGCTCGCCAGGAGGGCCTGCACTTCACCGCCCGGGACCTCTTCCAGCACAAGACCGTCGCCGCGCTCGCCAAGGCCGCCGGGACGGGGGAGAGCGGGCCGGCCGAGGAGGACCCGTACCGCACCGGGCCCGTGCCGCTGACCGCCGTGCAGCAGTGGTTCTTCGAGCACCACACCGTCAACCCGGGCCACTTCAACCAGTCGCTGCTGTTCGAACTCGTCCCGGGCACCGACGCCGAGGCCCTGCGCGCCGCCCTGGCCGCGCTGGTCGGGCAGCACGACATGCTGCGCGCCCGCTACACCCGCGACGCCGGGGGCGCCTGGTCCCAGGAGGTGGCGGCCGAGGCCGACGGCTGCTGGGACTTCCAGCGGCTCGACCTCGCCGGGGCGCAGGACGCCGAGGAGCGCGCCACCGAGGCGTTCCGGCAGGCCCAGAGCGGCCTGCGGCTGGCCGACGGGCCGTTGCTGCGCGCCGTCCTGGCCGACCTGGGACCGGACCGCCCGGCCCGGCTGTTCCTCACCGCGCACCACCTGGTGGTCGACGGCGTCTCCTGGCGCATCCTGCTCGACGACCTGCGCTCCGCCTACGCCGACCTGGCGGCCGGCCGGCCCGTGCGGCCCGCCCCGCGCTCCACCTCCTTCGGCCAGTGGTCCCGCCGACTGCGCGAGCACGCCCTGACCGGCGGCTTCGACGACGAGCTGGCGCACTGGCGGTCGCTGCCCGAGCCCGCCGGGGAGCACCTGGACACCGGCCGGTTCGGTGACCGCCGCACCGCGCGGCACACCCTGACCGAGGACGAGACGGAGGCGCTGTTGCGCCGGGTGCCCGGCGTGCTGCGCGCGCAGGTCCACGAGGTGCTGCTGACCGCCCTCGCCCAGGCGCTCGCCGCCCAGGGCCACGCCGGCGACGGCGGCACCGTGATCGACCTGGAGGGGCACGGCCGCGAGGAGATCCTGGACGGCGTCGACCTGTCCCGCACCGTCGGCTGGTTCACCACGATCTACCCGGTGCTGCTCGACGTGCCCGCGGACCTGGCGCCGACCGCCGCCGTCCGGGTGGCCAAGCGCCGGCTGCGGGCCGTCCCGCGCCGCGGCATCGGCCACGGCGTCCTGCGGCTGGCGGCGGCCGTCGAGGCCCGGGAGGACCTGCTGGTCCCGGTGCCCAGGGCCCGGATCGGCTTCAACTACCTCGGCCAGTGGGACAACCAGCTGCCCGAGGGGGACCGGCTGATCCTGCGCCACCTGGACCACGGCGGCGGCGACCACGAGCCGGGCGAGACCCGCACCTACGAGCTGGACGTCGCCGCCGCGGTCGAGGGCGGCCGGATGGAGCTGTCCTGCGTGTACGCGGGCGGCCGGTTCGACGAGGCGGCGGCCACCGCCCTGCTCCAGCGCATGCACGAGGCCCTGCGCGAGATCGTCCGGGCCTGCGGATGACCGGCCGGGCCGGTACGGACACGGCCCCGCGGGGCCGACGGAAGGAAGTGACCGTTTGAACGACGACCAACCCTGGCTGGTGATCCCCCGGCCGCGCCCGGAGGCGACCCGTCGGCTGGTCTGCCTGCCGCACGCCGGCGGCAGCGCGGGCTTCTACCGGCCCTGGGCCAACCACCTCTCGGCGGCCGTCGAACTCCAGCTCGTCCAGTACCCGGGGCGGGAGGAGCGGATCGAGGACCCCTTCGTCCAGGACGCCGCGACCCTGGTGGCCCAGCTGACGCGGGCGCTGCTGGAGACCGACCGCCCCGGCGTCGAGACGGTCGTCTTCGGCCACAGCATGGGCGCGCTGCTCGCGTACGAGACCGTGCAGTCGCTGCATGCGCAGGGCCTGCCGGTGGCCCGGCTGGTGCTCTCCGGCTACCCGCCGCCGCAGGCGCCGGCCGGCTCCGGCGACGGACCGGCCGGGCGGGCGCCGGCCCTGCCCCGTGGCGACGACGAGCTCCTCGCCACGGTCGCGGGCCACGGCGGGACCCAGATGTCGATCTTCGACGACCCGGACATCCGGGAGATGGTGCTGCCGATCCTGCGCAACGACTACCTGCTGATCGACTCCTACCGGCCCACCGCGCTGCGCCCGGTGGACTGCGGGGTCGTGGTGCTCACCGGGGACTCCGACGTCACGGTGAGCGTCGAGCGGGCCCGCGGCTGGGAGGCGCTGGCCGGCAAGGAGTTCGCGTTCCACGTGCTGCCCGGCGGGCACTTCTACCTGACCGCGCAGCGGGCCCGGGTCATCTCCTTGCTGCACGACTACCTGCTGGACGGGGACTGAGCCGGCCCGGCCGGGCCGCGAACCCCCGCCGAACGCCCGTCGAACCCCCGCCGAATTCCGGCGAGTTCCGCCGAACAGATGGCACCCCCAACCATCGGGTGCCATCTGTTCGGCATGTCGGAAAACCCCCGGCGAACGCCGGGACGCGCTGGAGTGCGTGTTTCCGCTGAGGCTTAAAAGCCTGTTTTCCGGAGGCTCCGCTGCCGCAGGATTTCGAGCCATGGGACAGCCCGGGGCTCCGGGTTGAACGACCGGCTGAGAGGGTCAGGAATGCTGGGCAACGTCGTCATCGTCGGTGGTGGGACATCCGGTTGGATGGCCGCCTCGTACCTGCGCGCCGCATTCGGCGATCGTATTTCCGTCACGCTGGTGGAATCCAAGCGAATCAAGTCCATCGGGGTCGGCGAGGCGACCTTCAGCACCGTCCGGCATTTCTTCAACTACCTGGGCCTGCCGGAGCACGTCTGGATGCCCAAGTGCAATGCCACCTACAAGCTCGGCATCCGATTCGAGAACTGGCGGCGCAAGGGCCACTACTTCTACCACCCCTTCGAGCGCCTCCGGGTCGTCGACGGCCTGCCGCTCACCGACTGGTGGCTGAACAGCCGCTCCGGCGACCGCTTCGACCAGGACGTGTTCCTGATGGCCGCGATCTGCGACGCCGAGAAGTCCCCGCGCTACCTCGACGGCACCCTCTTCGAGCAGGACTTCAAGGAGGGCGGCAACACGACCGAGCGCGACACCCTCACGGAGCAGGACACCCAGTTCCCGTACGCCTACCAGTTCGACGCCTCGCTGCTGGCCGACTTCCTCTCCGGGTACGCCACCGAGCGCGGCGCCAAGCACATCGAGGACGACGTCGTCGAGGTCGTCCAGGACGAGCGCGGCTGGATCAGCGGCGTGCGCACCAAGGAACACGGCCTGATCGAGGGCGACCTCTTCATCGACTGCACCGGCTTCCGCGGCCTGCTGATCAACCAGACCCTGGAGGAGCCGTTCACCTCCTTCCAGGACACCCTGCCCAACAACCGCGCGGTGGCGCTGCGCGTCCCGGTCGACATGGAGAAGCGCGGCCTGCGCCCCTGCACCACCGCCACCGCCTCGGACGCCGGCTGGATCTGGACCATCCCGCTGTTCGGCCGCATCGGCACCGGCTACGTCTACTCCGACGAGTACGCGACGCCCGAGGAGGCCGAGGCCACGCTGCGGGCCAAGGTCGGCCCGGAGGCGGAGGGCCTGGAGGCCAACCACATCAGGATGCGGATCGGCCGCACCCGCAACGCCTGGGTCAACAACTGTGTCGCCATCGGCCTGTCCAGCGGCTTCGTCGAGCCCCTCGAGTCGACCGGCATCTTCTTCATCCAGCAGGGCATCGAGGAACTGGTCAAGCACTTCCCGGACGCCGACTGGGACCCGGGGCTGCGCCGCTCCTACAACCGCATCGTCGGCAACACCATCGACGGCGTACGGGAGTTCCTCGTCCTGCACTACAAGGCCGCGGCCCGCGAGGACAACGCCTACTGGCGGGACGCCAAGACCCGGGTGATGCCCGACGGCCTGGCCGAGCGGATCGAGCTGTGGAAGGCCAAGCCTCCGACGGAGGCCACCATCTTCCCGCACTTCCACGGGTTCGAGTCCTACTCCTACCTGGCCATGCTGCTCGGCCTCGGCGGCATCGAGCTCAAGGCCCCGCCCGCGCTCGCCCTTCAGGACGGCAGCCGCGCGGAGAAGGAGTTCCAGCTGCTGAGCGACCAGTCCGCCGAGCTCCTGAAGCGCCTGCCCAGCCAGTACGAGTACCTCGCCCAGATGCACTGACCCTTCGGCGCCCCGAGAAAGGAGGCACCATGGACAGTCTTCCGTACGTACCGGCCGCGGTGACGCTCGCTCTGCTCGTCCCCGTGGCACTGCTCGGACGCCGGCTGGCGAAGCTGCTGCGGCAGCCGGAGATCGTCGGCGAGATCATGGCCTGCCTCCTGCTCGGGGCGCTGCTGGCGAGCCAGTGGCACTGGAAGCCGGCCACCATGGACGGCGGGGCCGTCCTGGAGAAGGCGGGCCACCTCGGCCTCGCGCTCTTCCTGGTGGGCGCCGTCCACGAGATCCGGGCCGGCGGCAGCCGGCTGGGCGGGCGCACCATCGCGATGACCGCCACCGGTTCGCTGCTGCTGCCGCTCGGCTGCGGCGTCGCGTTCGCCGCGTGGGTGCTGGCCGACGGCTCCCCGGCCCTGCGCGGCGGCGCCCCGGCCGGGGTGCTGGTCCTGATGCTGGCGATCGCGCTGGCGGTCACCGCCGTACCGGTGCTGGCCGGCATCCTGGACGACCGCGGCATGCTCAACACCGCGATCGGCCGGCTCTGCATGGCGGTCGCGGTCTCCATCGACGCCGTCACCTGGTCGCTGCTGGCGATCGCGGTCGGCCTGGCGCACGGCGGCGGGAAGATCACCCCGTACCTGGTGTTCGTCGTCGGCCTGCTGGGAGCCTGGCTGCTCCGCCGGGCCGGAGCCCTGCCCGGGCCCCGGGCCTGGGCCGAGCGGATCCCGGTGGCGGTGCCGATCGGGCTGACCGCCGCCGCGGCCGTGGCCGCCGCCCTGACCACCTCGCGGCTGGGCCTCACCGACGTGCTCGGCGCCGTCCTGGTCGCCCTGGCGCTGCCGGGCGACGACGGCGCCGGCCCCTGGACCAGGGCCGCCCACACCGTCGGCGGCTGGGGCCGGATCGTGCTGCCGCTGCTGTTCACGGTGACCGGCATGGGCCTCGCCTCGGCGCCGCTCAGCGTGTTCTCCTGGCAGGCCGTCGTCCTGTCCGTGGTGCTCGCGATCTTCGGCAAGCTGGTCGGCAGCTACTACGGCGCCCGGGCGGCCGGCCGGCCTCCGGTCGAGTCCATGCGGATCGCGGTGTTTCTCAACGCCCGCGGCCTGACGGAGCTCGCCGTCCTCCAGACGGGTTACCAGGCCGGGATCCTCACCCCGGCGCTCTTCCTCGCCCTCGTCGTGATGGCCCTGTTCACGACGGTGCTCAGCGGTCCGCTGCTGTGGGTCATCGACCGGCGCACGGCGAGCGTGGACGCGCCCCGGACCGCGGAGCCGGTCCCCTACCCAGTCGAGCGGTGAATCACGTGGAACTCGTCACCTCAACCCCCTCCGATTTCCGGACCTTCATGTCCGGCTTCCCGAGCGGCGTCGCCATCGTCACCTCGCTGGACGACGCGGGCCGGCCCTGGGGCATGACCTGCTCCGCCCTGTGCAGCGTCACCGTCGAACCGCCCACCCTGCTGGTCGGCATGCGGGCGGAGAGCCCGACCCTGAAGGCCGTGCTGCGCAGCGGCCAGTTCGCGGTGAACCTGCTGCACGCCGAGGGCCGCGGCACCGCCGAACTGTTCGCCTCCGGCGACCCGGACCGGTTCGACGCGACCACCTGGCGGCTGCCCCCCGGCGCCGGCGGACCCCACCTCGTCCACGACGCCCACGCGGTGGCCGACTGCCGGGTCAGCCAGCTGGTCCCCGTCGGCGGCCAGCGGATGGTCTTCGGCGAGGTCATCCGGATCACCGAGCTCAGCGACGCGTCGCCGCTGCTCTACGGGAGGAGACAGTTCAGCACCTGGCCCGCCTAGCAGAGCTAGCAGAGCGTCCCCACAAGACGCCCAGACCACCGTTGTGGAGGAGAGATGACCGCTCAACCCACCGACGCGGACACGCCGCAGGGCACACCCGCCCGCGACCAGGGCATCCAGCGCCACAGCGCGATGCCGGTCCGGAAGTACCAGCCGTACCAGGCGGTCGGGCTGCCCGACCGCGGCTGGCCGGGCCGCCGCGCGGAGCAGGCCCCGCTGTGGTGCAGCGTCGACCTGAGGGACGGCAACCAGGCCCTGACCGACCCCATGGACATCACCCGCAAGCGGCGGATGTTCGACCTGCTGGTCGCCATGGGGTTCAAGGAGATCGAGGTCGGCTTCCCCACCTCCTCGCAGGACGACCACGCCTTCCTCCGCCACCTCGTCGACACCGGCGCGATCCCGGACGACGTCGTCGTCCAGGTCATGACGCCGATCCGCGGCGACTTCATCGAACGCACCGTCAAGGCCCTGGAGGGCGTGCCGCGCGCCGTCCTCCAGATCTTCAACCCGACCTCGGAGGTCCAGCGCCGCCTGGTCTTCCGCAAGGACCGCCGGCAGACCACCGCCATGGCGCTCGACGGGGCCGAACAGGCCCTCAAACTCCAGGACTCGATCCCCGGCACGGAGATCTACCTCCAGTACGCGCCGGAGTCCTACACCCAGACCGAGCCGGACTACGCGCTCGAACTCTGCAACGCCGTCCTCGACTTCTGGGCCCCGCGGGCCGCGCACACGCTGCGGATCAACCTGCCCTCCACCGTCGAGGTGTTCCCGCCGCAGGAGTTCGCCGACCGGATCGAGTACACCCACCGCAACCTGCTCCACCGCGAGCGCACCATCCTCGGCGTGCACCCGCACAACGACCGCGGCAGCGGCGTCGCCGCCGCCGAACTCGCCGTCCTCGCCGGGGCGGACCGGGTCGAGGGCACCCTGTTCGGCAACGGCGAGCGCTCCGGCAACGTCTGTCTGGTCACCCTGGCCATGAACCTGTTCTCCCAGGGCGTCGACCCGATGCTGGACCTGAGCGACATCGACGGCATCCGCCGCATCGTCGAGAGCTGCAACCAGATGCCCGTCCACGCCCGCCACCCGTGGGCCGGCGACTTCGTCTACACCTCCTTCGCAGGCTCCCACCAGGACGCCATCGCCAAGGGCCTGCGCGCCCGCGAGGAGTCCGGGCAGGAGGTCTGGGACGTGCCGTACCTGCCGATCGACCCGCGCGACATCGGCCGCGACTACCAGGCGCTGATCCGGATCAACACCCAGTCCGGCAAGGGCGGCATCGCCCACCTGCTGCGCACCGAGTACGGCATCGAGCTGCCGCGCCGCCTCCAGATCGACTTCGCCGCCGAGATGCAGGCGGTCTGCGAGGAGATCGGCGGCGAGATCACCGGCGACCAGCTGTGGGAGCACTTCGTCGAGCGGTACGTGGCGCTGGGCACCGAGACCGTGCCCGGCCTGCCGGAGCCGGAGCCGCTCGTGGCGGAGCCCGGCGACACCCGCTGGAGCGGGGCCACCGCCGAGGCGGTGGCCGGCTACGGGCTCGACGCCGTCGTCCAGGGCCTCGTCGTGGAGCGGGCCGGCGCACCGCTGAACGCGGTCACCGCCGCCTTCGAGATCGTCGTGGACTCCCACTCCTACTGGGGAGTCGGCATCGCCGAGGAGGAGGGCGAGGCCGTCGGCCGGGCCGTCCGGGCCGCGTCCCTGCGGGCGCTGCTGGACACCGAGCGGTCCGGTCTGTCCGAGGCCCGCTAGGGCCACCGGGCTGACGGGCCGGGCAGGGCCGGGCCGACGGGCTGAACAGGTCCGGAGGGCTTAGACAGGGCCGCCGTGGGCGGGGGAGGGAGGAACCAAGCATGCCCTGGAACACCTTGATCGACGTGGCACGGGAGGACGTGCTCCCGCTGACCGCCCAGATCCGGGACGGCATCAAGCGGGAGATCGCCGAGGGGGCGCTGCACCCCGGCACCCGGCTGCCGTCGAGCCGTCAGCTCGCCGAGGACCTCCGGGTGTCCCGCAGCGTCGTCGTCGAGGCCTACGGGCAACTCGTCGCCGGCGGCTACCTGGAGGCGACCCGGGGGTCGGGCACCCGGGTCGCCACCCACCTGGACCGGGGCACCCGGATGCCGACCCTGCTCGGCGACGCCCGCCCCGCCCCGGTGATCCGCTGGGACCTGCGGGCCGGCGGCGCCGACGCCTCCGCCTTCCCCCAACGCGAGTGGCTGGCCGCCTACCAGCGGGCCGCGCGCCGGCTCGGCCCGCGCGACCTCGGGTACCCGCCGGTGTCCGGCGTCCCGGCGCTGCGCGCCGAACTCGCCCGCTACCTCGGGCGGGCGCGCGGCGTGCACACCACCCCCGAGCACGTCATGGTGGTGTCCGGGTTCGCCCAGACGCTCGGCCTGGTCTGCGCCACGCTGCCCCGCACCGGCCTCGGCGCGCTCGCCGTCGAGGACCCGTGCCACCCGCAACAGCGCCAGTTCATCGTCGAGTCGGGCCTGGACTGCCCGTCCGTCCCGGTCGACGAGCAGGGCATCGACGTGGCCGCGCTGGCCCGCACCGGCGCCCGCGCGGTGCTGGTCACCCCCGCCCACCAGTTCCCCACCGGCGCCGTGCTCAGCGCCGAGCGGCGGGCCGCCCTGGTCCGCTGGGCGGAGGACGTGGACGGCTGGATCATCGAGGACGACTACGACGGCGACCTCTGGCTGGACCACGGCCGCCGGCCCACCGCGCTGCAACGGCTGTCCCCCTCCCGGGTGCTCTACGCGGGCACCGCGAGCAAGTCGCTGGCCTCCGGGATGCGGCTGGGCTGGCTGGTCGCCCCGCCCCGGCTGCGCCGCCGCCTGGAGGAGGTCCGCTCCCAACGGGACCTCGGCTGCGACGTGTTCACCCAGCACGCGTTCGCCGAACTGCTGGACGGCGGCGAACTCGACCGCCACCTGCGGCGCCAGCGCGAACGGCTGCGGGCCCGCCGCGAGGTCTTCCACGAGGCCGTGCGGCGCCGGCTGCCGGGGGCCCGGATCGTGGGCGCCTTCGCCGGGCTGCACGCCTACGTCCAGCTCCCGCACCGGGTGGACGAGGCCGCGCTGGTCGCCCGGGCGCTGCGCCGCTCGGTGCTGGTGCGCGGCGGCCGCTCGTACCACCACCGGTCCTGGCAGTCCGGGCCAGCCCTGGTGGTGGGGTACGCCGGGGTGCCCCGCAGCGGCGTCGCCGAGGCGGTGCGGGAACTGGGCGAGGCCTACGCCGAGTCGGCGGCGGACGGCTGCCTGCGCAGTGCCTGAGCCGCGCCCCGGCTCGGCCCGGAACGCGACCGTACGACACCGAGAGACGCCCGGACGGACAGTGGAGAGTCGAGGACACGGCATGGTGACGACGAGGACGGGCGGCGCCGCCGCGCCGCTCGCGGTGCGCGAGGCGGCCTGGCATCTGCCGGAGCAGCGGGTGCCGGTCGGCGAACTGCCCGAACTGGCGGGCCTGGACGGCGAGCGCCGAACCACGCTGGCCGGCCTGGGGATCGACACCGTGGCCGTCGACCGCGAACTCGGCCCGACCGGGCTGGCCGAGCGGGCGGCCCGCAGCGCGCTCGCCGGCGCCGGGCTCGCCGCCCAGGACCTGGACGCCCTGATCGTCGTCGACTCCCGGGCCCCCGAGACCCTGCTCAGCTCCGAGGCGACCAGGCTCCAGGCCCGGCTCGGCGCCGACCAGGCCGTCACCTTCGGCGTCGGCGGCCTCGGCTGCGTCTCGCTCGGCCCGGCCCTGCTCGCCGCCCGCGGACTGCTCGCCGCCGACCCGGACGTCCGGCACGTCCTGGTCGCGCACGCCTCCACCCCGGCCACTCCCGGCCGCTACCGGCACCCCGTCACCGTCAACGGGGACGCCGGGCAGGCCCTGCTGCTCGCCCGCACCGGCCCGGTGCGGGTGCTCGACCTGGTCCAGGAGACCAACGGCGCGTACTGGGACCTCTTCCGGGTGGACTACCGGGACCGCCCCTGGGAGCGCTGGCAGGAGGAGTGCCGGGACCTGCCCGGCTACTCCTTCCGGCTCGCGGTGGAGACCAGGAACCGGCTCACCGCGCTCCTGGAGCGGCTGCTCAAGCGGCACGGCCTCGACCGCGCCGACGTCGCCGGCTACGCCAGCCAGAACCTCTCGGCGGGCGGACTGCGCTTCCTGGCGGAGTCGCTGGGTGTCGAACTCCTGCCGGAGTGCCGGGAGAACCTGGCCCGGTACGGCCACCTGGGGCCGAACGACGTCTTCCTCAACCTCTGGACGGCGCTGGCGAACGGGCGGCTGGCCGAGGGCGACCGGGTCGTCCTGGTCAACGTCAGCCCGGTGGCGGCCTGGAACCTGCTGCTGGTGGAAATCGGACCCTGGGAGAGCACCGCGTGACCGACACGGCAATCGAGATACGGGAGTTCCTGACCGTCGCACTGCGCCGGCCGGTGGCGCCGGACGAGGACTACTTCGCACTGGGGCTCGCGGACTCGCTGTTCGCGCTGGAGCTGGTGGTCTTCGTCGAGGAGCGGTTCGACATCCGGATCGAGGTGGACGACCTCGACCTGGACTCCTTCCGCACCGCCGAGCGGATCGCCGCGCTGGTCGAGCGCAAGCGGGCCGGCCTGGGCGCGGGCGGGGAGACGGGGGCCGGCTGTGCCGCCCACGGCTAGCGAGACCCGTCCGTCCGCCCCGTCCGACCTGGGGGCTTCGGTGGTCGACGCCGCCGCCGAGCTGGCCGCCGCCGTCCGCGACGATGCCGCCCGCTGGGACGAGCAGGGCGCGCTGCCCGACGAGGCCGTCCGCGCGGTGGCCGCCGCCGGGCTGCTCGGCCTCGACCTGCCCGCCCGCCACGGCGGCGCCGGCGCCACCCCGGCCCAGCTGGGCGAGGCCGTCGCGCACCTGGGCGGCGTCTGTGGCGCCCTGCGCGCGCTGCTCACCGTCCAGGGCATGACGGCCGCGGCGCTGCTGCGCTGGGGCGGCGAGGAGCAGCGCGCGCGGTGGCTGCCCGCACTGGCCTCCGGCGAACGCCTCGCCGGCTTCGCCGCCACCGAACGGGAGGCCGGCAGCGCGCTCGCCGAGGTCGGGACGCGGATCGAGGACGACGGCGAACGGCTGGTCGTCACCGGCGCCAAGCGCTGGGTGACCTTCGGGCAGAGCGCCGACGTGTTCCTGGTGCTGGGGCGCACCGACGCCGGCCCGACGGCCGTCCTGGTGGAGGCCGACCGGCCCGGGATCGTCCGCGAGCCCGTCAGCGGCCAACTCGGCCTGCGCGCCGCGCGGATCGCCCACCTCACCTTCGACCGGGTGCGGGTGCCCCGGGAGAACCTGGTGGCGCCGCCCGGGCTGGGCCTGACCCACACCGCCGCCGTGGCGCTGGACCACGGCCGGTTCACGGTGGCCTGGGGCTGCGTCGGCATGGCGGAGGCCTGCCTGGCCGACGCCGCCGAGCACGCCGCGCGCCGGGTCCAGGGCGGCGTGCCGCTGGCCGGGCACCAGCTGGTGCGCTCGCTGCTCGCCCGCTCCGCCGTCGACACGGCGGCCGCCCGGGCGCTGGCCGAGCGGGCCGCCGAGGCCCGGGCCGGCTCGCCGCTGGGCGCCGCCACCGAGACCGTGGTCGCCAAGTACGCGGCGGCCGGGGCGGCGAAGGCGGTCGCCGACCGGGCCGTCCAGATCCTCGGGTCGGCGGGCTGCGAGCCCGGCGTCCGGGCCGGCCGGTTCTACCGGGACGCCAAGGTGATGGAGATCATCGAGGGCAGCCCGCAGGTCGCCGAACTGCACATCGCCGACCGCCTGTTGCGCCAGGGGGTGCGCCGATGACCGGGCCGCAGCAGAGCGGGGCGGAGCAGAGCAAGGCGGAGCAGAGTAGGGCGGAGCCGACCGTCAAGGTCCTGGTCTGGGATCTCGACGACACGCTCTGGGACGGCACCGTGCTGGAGGGCGACGATCCGGTGCCGTTCCCCGCCGCGACTGCCGCCCTGCGGGCGCTGGACGAGCGCGGCGTCCTGCACGCCGTCGCCAGCCGGAGCGACCGGGCCGTCGCCACCGCGCACCTGGAACGGCTCGGACTGCACGAGCTGTTCACCGTGCTGGAGATCGGCTGGGGGCCCAAGTCGGGCGCGGTGCGCCGGATCGCCGAGACCATCGGCATCGGGCTGGACACCGTGGCCTTCGTCGACAACGACCCGGTCGAGCGCGCCGAAGTGGCCGCCGCCCACCCCGTGGTGCGCTGCTACCCGGCCGAGCAGGTCGCCGCGCTGGCCGAACTGCCGGAGTTCCGGACCGAGTTCGTCACCTCCGACGCCCGTGAACGCCGGTTGCGTTACCGCGGCGAGGCGCTCCGCACCCAGGCCCGGGAGGATCACCAGGGCACCCCCGAGGAGTTCCTCGCCTCACTGGGACTGGAGCTGACGGTCCGTCGGGCCGGGTCGGACGACCTCGCCCGCGCCCACGAACTCACCGTCCGCACCCACCAGCTCAACACCACCGGCCGGACCTACGGCCTGCCGGAGCTGCGCGCGCTGTGCGACTCGCCCGACCACCGGGTGCTGGTGGCCGAACTGACCGACCGGTTCGGCGACTACGGCACCATCGGCCTCGCGCTGAGCGAGCGGACCGGGCACCGGGAGGGCGACGGCCCGGCCGGGCCGGCCGAGGTGCTGCGGCTGCTCCTGCTGTCCTGCCGGGTGATGTCCCGGGGCATCGGGCCGGCGCTGATCGGGCACGTCGTGCGCGCGGCCCTCGCCGAAGGGCGCCGCCCGCTGGCCGAGTTCGTGCCCACCGACGTCAACCGGGTGATGCTGGTGAACCTCCGGTTCGCCGGGTTCACCGTGGTGGGCCAGGAGGGGGAGGGTCGGCTGCTGCTCGGCTACCCGCCCGCCGCTCCGCCGCCCCCGCCGCCGGGCCACCTGCGGCTGATCACCCCCGAGGCCCCCGCGGCGCCCAACGCCCCTGTCGCCCTCGAGGCCCCCGACGCCCCCGACGCCCGGAACCGGCCGTGACCGGGCCGGAATCCGTCGTGACCAGGAAGGACACCGTGCACCCGCAAGACACCCAGAACCGCGAGGCAGGCGAGGCCCGGGCGGCCCGCACCGACCGGATCCCGGTCGGGATCGTCGGCGCCGGCACGATGGGCACCGCCGTCGCCCAGGTCTTCGCCGCGGCCGGGCACCCCGTGGTGGTGGTCGACCGGCAGCGGGCCGCCCTCGACGCCGGCCCCGGCCGGCTGCGGGACGGCCTGCGCGCCGCGCGGCTGCTCGGCCGCCGCCCGGCCCCCGGGGAGGCTCGTGCCGAGACCCCCGGCGAGGCCCGCCCCTCGGCGGCGGAGACCGTCGAACTGGTCGACTGGACGGACGAGTTCGGACGGCTCGCGGTGGCCGGCTTCGTGGTGGAGTGCGCCTCCGAGCGGCTGGCCGTCAAGGAGCGGGTCCTCCGGGAGCTCGACCGGGTCTGCGCCCCCGCCACGGTGTTCGCCTCCTGCACCTCGGCGATCCCGGTCGAGCGGCTCGCCTCCTACACCGACCGGGCCGACCGGGTGCTCGCCACGCACTTCATGAACCCCGCGTACCTCAAGGAGACGGTCGAGGTGGTGCGCGGCCCGGCCACCACCGCCCGGACGCTGGAGACCACCCTCGCCCTGCTCGCCGGGGTCGGCCGCCGCGCCCACGTCGTCCGCGACTCGCCGGGTTTCGTCTCCAACCGGGTGCTGATGCCGATGGTCAACGACGCGGCCGCCCGGGTGCAGGAGGGCGTGGCCGACGCGGAGACCGTCGACCTGATCTTCCAGGAGTGCTTCGGCCACGCCATGGGCCCGCTGCGCACGGCGGACCTGATCGGGCTCGACACCATCGTCGACACCCTCGACGTCCTGCTGGAGACCACCGGCGACGAGCGGTTCCGGCCCTGCGACCTGCTGCTTGACCTGGTGCGGCGAGGACACTTCGGCCGCAAGACCGGGCTGGGCTTCTACGCCTACGGGACCCGCCCGTGACCGCCGGCCGCCCTGCCCCCGACGTGCTCGACCTGATGCGCGAGCGGTTCCGTACGCTGCCCGACCGGACCGCCGTGACGGTCGGCGAGCAGAGCCTGACGTATCGTCAACTCGATCTCGAAGCAAGCGTGTTGGCCGATCGGCTGGCCGCCGTCGGGGTCGCCCCCGGTCGGCTCGTCCTGATCCACCGCCGCCAGGGCGTGCGCACCGTCGTCGGCATGCTGGCCGCGCTGCGGCTGGGCGCCGCCTGGTGCGTCCTGGAACCCGAGCGCCCCGCCGCGATGGTGCGCGCCCTGCTGCGCGACAGCGGCTGCGCCGTCCTGGTGTACGACGACGGCGACCCGGCCACCCCGCCCGCCGCCGTACGGGAGTTGACGGCCGGCTGCGGGCAGCCCGTCACGGTGGTGGCCGAGAGCGGACCGGCCCCGGCCCCGGCCGTGTCTCCGGACGCAGGCCGGTCGGACGCCGTGGTGCCCCCGACCGCACCGGCCTACGCCGTCACCACCTCCGGGACCACCGGGGAGCCCAAGGCCGTCCTGGTCTCCCGCGGCGCGCTCGCCCACCTGGTCGCCTCCCGCGCCGAGGGCCCCGCCGCGACCACCTTCACCGCCTCCCGGCTCTCCTGGGACGCGCCGCTGCTGATGCTGTTCCACACGCTCTGCGGCGGCGGCACGGCGGTGCTGCCCGACGAACGGGCCCTGCCCGACCCGGAGGCCGCCGCCGCGCTGATCCGCCGCCACCGGGTCGAGGTGGCGGTCAGCCCGCCCTCGTTCCACGTGCTGGTGCTGCCCCACCTGGCCGGCGCCGACGCCCACCTGCGGCAGTGGATCGTCGGCGGGGAGGCGCTGTCGGCCGCGCAGGCCGAGCGGCACCGGGCCGTCCTGCCCGGCACCCGGCTGGTCAACGAGTACGGCGCCACCGAGACCACCGTCACCGTGCTCGCCCAGCCGGTCGCGTCCGCGCCGCTCGACCCCGTCCCGATCGGGCGGTCCACCCCGGGCAACCGGATCCACCTGCTGGACGAACGGCTCGCCCCGGTCGGGCCCGGGCGGACCGGCGAGCTGTACGTGGCCGGGCCGCAGGTCGCCGAGGGCTACGCCGGGCGCCCGGCCGAGACCGCGCTGCGCTTCCTCCCCGACCCCTTCGCCACCACCCCCGGCGCCCGGATGTACCGCACCGGGGACCTCGCCTCCGCCGACCCCACCGGGGCGCTGGTGTTCCGCGGCCGGGCCGACGGGCAGCTCAAGGTGCGCGGCGTCCGGGTCGAACGCGAGGCCGTCGAAGCGGCGCTGGAACGCCACCCCGCCGTCCGGCAGGCCGCCGTCCTCGCCGTGACCGGCCCCGACGGCACCACCGCGCTGGCCGCGTGCTGGCTCCCCGCCGACCCCGCCGCCCCCGCGCCGGACACCGCCGAACTCCTGGCGCACTGCACCGCCCTGCTCGGCGGCCAGGCCCGGCCGGAGCGCTTCGTCCGGGTGGCCGGCTTCCCGCTCGCGCCGTCCGGCAAGACCGACCTCCAGGTGCTGCGCGCCCTACTCGCCGAAGACCACGGCGAGACCGGCGACCCCGGCGAGACCGGCGGGCCGGACGGTCTCGGCGGACGCGACGAGCCCGCCGAGGCGGACGGCGCCCCGCGGCTCGTGACGCGTTACTGGACCGAGGTCCTCGGGCACGGCGACTTCGGACCGGACGACGACTTCTTCGCCGTCGGCGGCAACTCGCACCGGATCGTCGAACTCCACCTGCGCCTCGAAGGCCGCTGGCCCGGCGCCGTCCGCGTCGGCCGGCTCTTCGACCTGCGCACCGTCGCCGAGCAGGCCGCGGCCGTCGCCCCGGAGCCCGCCACCCCGGAGCCCGTCGCCCCGGCGGCCGGAGCGCCCACGGGCGGCGCCCGGCCCGACGCCGCGTACGAAGTCTGACGAACGGGAGAGAGCAGCAGTGACCAGGACCCCAGCGACGGCCCCCGCCGACACCGACATCGCCGTCGTCGGCATCGGCGCCCGCTTCCCCGACGCCGACGACCTGGCGGCCTTCCGGGCCAACCTCGCCGCCGGCCGGGACTCCGTCGGGGACATGCCCGCCGCCCGGGCCGCTGCCACCGGACTCGACCCGGACGCGGGCTACCTGCCGATGGGCCACCTCGCCGACGTCCACACCTTCGACCACGCCTTCTTCGGCCTCTCCCGGCGCGAGGCCGCCCTGATGGACCCCCAGCAGCGGATCGCGCTGGTCCTCGCCCACCAGGCCGTCGAGGACGCCGGCTACGCCGCGAGCGCCCTGCGCGGACGCCAGGTCGCCGTGGTGCTCAGCGCCGCCGCCTCCGGCTACCTCGGCGCCGCCACCGAGCCCGGCCCGCTCAGCGCCCTCGGCAACGTGCCCTTCGCGCTGCCCGCCCGGATCGCCCACGTGCTCGGCTTCGAAGGCCCCTGCTACGCCGTCGACACCGGCTGCAACGGCTCGCTCGTCGCCGTCCACCAGGCCTGCCGCGAACTGCGCGACGGCGAGGCCGAGTACGCGCTCGCCGGCGGCTTCAGCCTGCGCCCCGGCGGCCTGCCCGCCCGGCAGACCGAAGGCATGACCGAACTCGTCTCCCCGAGCGGCCGCTGCCGGGCCTTCGACGCCGACGCCGACGGCACCGCCAGCGGCGAGGGCGGCGCCGTCCTGCTGCTCACCACCCTCGGCCGGGCCCGCGCCGACGGCACGCCCGTCCACGCCGTGATCCGCGGCAGCGCCGTCCGGCACAACGGCCGCGCGGCCGCCACCATCAGCACCCCGAGCGCACCCGCGCACGCGGCGGTGATCGGCGCGGCCTGGCGCGCCGCCGGGCTCGACCCCGCCCTGGCCGGCTACCTGGAGGCGCACGGCTCCGGCACCCGGCTCGGCGACGCCGTCGAACTGGAGGGCCTGGCCCAGGTGTTCGGGCCGCGCGGGTTCGGGGCGCGGGGCCGGCGGCTGCCGATCGGCTCGGTGAAGACCAACGTCGGCCACCTCGACCACGCGGCCGGGATCGCCGGCCTGGTCAAGGCCGTCCTCGCGGTCGGCCACGGCGAGCTGTACCCGTCCCTGCACTTCCGCCGGCCCGTCGACGAGGCCGCCCTCGAACCCGTCGAGGTGGTCACCGCGCTGCGCCCCTGGGAGGGCGAGGAGCGGATCGCCGGCGTCAGCTCGTACAGCCTCGGCGGCATCAACGCCCACTGCGTGGTCCAGCGGCCGCCCGTGCCCCCGCGCGCCGACCGGCCGGGCACCCCCCGGCTCGTCGGTGTCTCCGCGCGCAGCCGCACCGCGCTCGCCCGGCTCTGCGCCGACCTCGGCGCCGCGCTGACCGGCCCGGCCGCCCGCGACACCGACCTCGACGACGTCGCCCTCACCCTCAACTCCGGGCGCACCCACTACGGACACCGGGTGGCGGTGCGGGCCCGCGACACCGCCGAGCTCGGCCGGGCCCTGCTCGAACGGGCGGCCCGGCTCGACGCCTCGGCACCGGCCGGCGGCGCCCCGCGCGGCGGCCGGACCAGGCCGCCCGCCGTCTGCCTGCTGCTCTCCCCGGACGCCGCGCCCGACGCCCCCGGCCCGGCGGAGCTGCCCGACACGCTGCCCGACACGCTGCCCGCCACCGGCCCGGCGGCCCGGCTGCTCGCCGGCCAACTCGCCCTCCACCGCGAGCTGTCGCGCTGCGGCGTGCCCGTGGAGACCGTGCTGAGCAGCGGCGTCTCCCGGTACGCCGCCCGGTACCTGCTCGGCACCCTCACCGCCGAGGACACCCGCGAACTCGCCACCGCCACCGGCACCGGTGCCGAGGCCGCGCCGCCCGACCGGGACCGGCTCGTCGCGGCGGCCGAACGGCTCGCCGCCGCCGGACCGGTGGTGTTCCTCGACCCCGGCCCCGGCGGGGTCCTCGGCCGGCTGCTCGCCGAGCGGTTCGGCCCGGAGGGGCAGGACGGCGCCCGGTTGGTCACGGCCGCCGACGACGGGTTCGCCGCGCTGCTCGGCCGGCTGTACGAATGCGGCCTGGACCTGGACTGGACGGCGCTCGGCCCCGAGCCCGGCACCGCCCGCCGGCTGCGCCTGCCCGGACACCCGCTGGCCGCCACCCCCTGCTGGATCCGGCCCGCACCGGCGGCCCCCGCGCTGCCCGCCGTGCCCACCGCGCCCGTCGCGTCCGCGGCACCCGCCGTCGAGCGCACCGGGACCGGCCCCGCCGAGGACCCCGAACGCTGGCTCGCCGAAGTCCTGGGAGAACTCCTGCACAGCGAGCAGCC
Source organism: Kitasatospora sp. NPDC043950 (assembly GCF_056435345.1). Classification (NCBI taxonomy): domain Bacteria; kingdom Bacillati; phylum Actinomycetota; class Actinomycetes; order Kitasatosporales; family Streptomycetaceae; genus Kitasatospora; species Kitasatospora sp. NPDC043950. The sequence continues at coordinate 141,884 of NZ_JBWKER010000002.1, read as the reverse complement.
GCCCGGCCCGGAGGCCGACTACTTCGAACTCGGCGGCAACTCGATCATCGCCCTCCAGCTCGCCGACCGGATCCAGACCCGCTTCGGCTTCCGCCCCCGGCTGCTCGACGTCTACGAACACCCCGCCGTCGGAGCGTTCGCCGACCTCATCCGCCGCCGGGCCGGCGCCCCCGCGGCCCCCGCCCTGCCGCCGATCACCCCGCGCGACACGCCCCCGGTCACCTCCTTCGGCCAGGACCGGATCTGGTTCCACCACCAGCTCGACCCCGGCACCACGCTCTACAACCTCCCGATGGTCAGCCTGATCAGCGGCCCGCTCGACGTCGACGCCGTCCGCGGCATGTGGCACGACCTGATGCTGCGCCACGAGGTGCTGCGCTCCAACTTCGCCGAGGAGGACGACGAGCCGGTGCTGCGCATCCGCCCGGAGCCCGGCGACTTCTTCACCTTCCATGACGTCTCCGCGGATCCGGACCCGCTCGCCGCCGCCCGCGAACTCGTCCGGCAGGCCGCCGAGCACCGCTTCGACCTCGCCCACGACCCCCTGGTGCGGGTGCTCGTGGTCCGGACGGCCCCCGAGCAGCACGTGCTCCAGGTGACCATGCACCACGCCGTCAACGACGGCGCCTCACCGCGGATCTTCGAACGCGAGCTGCCCGAGCTGTACGCCGCCCGCCGCGAGGGCCGCCCGCACCGGCTCGCACCGCTGCCGGTCCAGTTCGCCGACTACGCGGCCTGGCAGCGCGAACTGGTGGCCGGCCCGGCCCTGGACCGCGAACTCGCCTACTGGTGCGAGACCCTGCGGGACGCGCCGGTGCTGCGGCTGCCCACCGACCACCCGCGCCCGGCCCGCAAGGACCACGCCGGCGACCTCGCGGTGTTCACCGTGGACGCCGCCCTGATGCGGGAGCTGCGGCGGCTCGCGGCCGACCGCTCCGTCACCCTCTTCGTGGTCCTGCTCGCCGGCCTCTACCTGCTGCTGGCCCGCCGCAGCGAGCAGGACGACCTGGTCGTCGGCATCCCGACCACCGGGCGCAACCGGCCCGAACTCGAAGGCCTGATCGGCTTCTTCAACAGCACCGTGGCGCTGCGCGCCGACCTGTCCGGCGCCCCGTCGGTGACCGCCTTCCTGCACCGGGTGCGCGCCGTGGTGCTGGAGGCCCTGGAGCACCAGGAGATCCCCTTCGACCGGGTCGTCCAGGCGCTGACGGACGAGCGCGATCCGGGCCGGAGCCCGCTGTTCGACGTGTTCTACGTGCACCAGGAGCTGCCGCCGATCCAGCAGATCGAGGGCACCTCGACCGGGTACTTCGACATCGGCCACAGCGCCGGCAACCTGTTCGGCGGCCTGCCGGCGGGCACCGCCAAGTTCGACCTCACCCTGATCACCTCCGACCGGGTCGGCGACGACGCCATGACCGCCTGCCTGGAGTTCAGCACCCAGTTGTTCACGAGCGAGACGGCGGCCGCGTTCGTCGAGGAGTACACCGAGCTGCTCCGTGAACTCGCCGCCGCCGATGGCGAGTTGCCGATCTCCCGGCTGTGGGCCGGGGCGCCGGCGGCCGTCTCCGCCGACGCGGTCCCGACCGCCCCCGCCGAGGTGCCGGCGGGCGGCCCGCCCGGGCCCGTCCGGCTCGACGTCCCCACCGACCGCCCCCGCCCGGGCCGCCCCGACTACACCGAGCGCAGCGTCACCGTCCCGGTCGACGAGTCGCTGCGCGGCGCGATCGCCCGGTCCGGCCCGCACCCCGACCGGGTGCTGCGGGCCGGCTGGCTGGTGCTGCTCTCGTGGATCTCCGGCCAGGACGAGGTGGCGGTCGGCCTGCCCGGCGGCGCCCTGCTGCGGGCCGACCTCGCCGACGAACCCGCCTTCACCGACCTGCTCGGACGGACCACCCCCGACGGGACGGCCGGCCCCGGAGTCGAGCCCCCGGTCCGCTCCCGGGGCGACAGCGACAGCGACGGCGGTGGCGGTGGCGGTGGCGGTGGCCACGGCGTCGGCCCGCGCGGGGCCGAACTCGACCTGGGGTGGCGGGCGGAGAACGGCGCCGCCCCCACGGCGCTGACCGTGCACTACGCCCCCGAACTCTTCGATCCGCCGACCGCGACCGGCTTCGCCACCGGCCTGCGCGAGCTGCTGCGCGGCCTGCTCGCCGAGCCCGACCGCCCGGTCCACGATGTGGCGGCCGACTACGCCGACTACGCGGGCCAGGCCGACTGCGCGGACCACGCCGACCACGGCGACGCGCCCGAGACCGTGACCCCGCACTCCGACGACGACACCGTGAGGGCCCTGTGAGCAGCTTCATCGCCACCCCGCTCGACGCCGCCCGGCGTGCCGTCCTGCGGGACACCCCGTCCCTGCCCGCCGACTGCGTGGCGCGCCTGGTCCGCTTCGAGGGCCCGGTCGGGTCGGACCGGCTGCGCCGCGCCGTGGCCCGGGCCCTGGCCGAGCGCCCGGACCTGCACACCGGCTACCGCGCCGCCGCCGGGGGCGGCCCCGGCCTGCTCCGCCCGGCCGACCCGGCCCAGCCGCCCGCCGTCGCGGTGATCGACCTCGACCCGGAGGAACTGGACGGCTGGCTCGCCGCCGAGCTCGTCCGCCCGCTCGACCTGCTCGGCGGGCCGCTGCTGCGCCACGTGCTGATCCGCCGCTCCGACGGCGGGCTCAGCTGGTTCCTGCGCCACCACCGGCTGGTCGACGACGACGCCGGGCTGGCCGCGCTCGTCCGCCGGGCCGGCGCGCTGTACGCGGGAGACGGCGGGACGGCCCCCGCCTCCCTCGGCACCCCCGCCTCCCTCGGCACCCCCGTCCCCGCCCCGGACCCGGACGCCGACCGGCCCGCCGACCGGGCGTACTGGCGGGAGGTCCTGGGGGCCGCCGGCCCCGAGCCCGCCGCCGCCCGCCCGGCCGGTGCCGTCGCGCCGCCGGCCGAACTGTCCTGGTTGCCGGTGGCCGACCCGGCCGCACTGGCCCGGGTCGCCCGGGCCGGCGGCGCGGGCCCCGCCGCGGTGCTGCTCGCCGCCGCCGCCGTCCACGCGCACCGGCTGACCGGCACCCGGGAGCTGCTGCTCGGGCACTGGCGCCCCGCGCCCGGCCCGGGCGGCCGCGGCCTGGTCGTCCCGGTGCGCCTCGCCCCGGCCCCCGGGCTCAGCTTCACCGCCGTCCTCCGGCAGGCGGGCCGCGCCCTGCGCGCGGCCCGCCGCCACGGCCACCGGCCGGACCTCGACCTGCCCTGGGGCCCGTCCTCCGGGTACGGCCTGGTCACCGGGATCGCCGACAGCGCCGAGCGGGTGGCGTACGGCCCCGGTACGGTCGCCGTCCTGGCCCGCGCCTGGGGCGAGCCGCTGCCCGGCCTGTTCCTGCGCGCCGACCCCACCCCCGGCCCGGCGGACCCGGACGGGGCGTGGCGGGTCGCCGCCGGCGGCCACGGCGCCGACCCGGCGGCCCACCGCCGACTGGTCCGGCTGCTGGCGCGGCTGGCGGCCCGGCCCGACGAGCCGATCCACTCCTTCGACCTCGCCGGCGAGGACGAGCTCGCCCTGCTGCGGAAGGCCAACGCCACCGGACACGCGGTGCCCGAGACCACCGTGCCCGCGGCGTTCGCCGCCCAGCTGGCGCGGACCCCGTCCGCCGTCGCGGTGCGCGGCGGGGGCGAGGTGCTGGACTACGCCGAACTGGACGGGCGCTCCGAGCGGATCGCCCGGTTGCTCGCCGGCCTCGGCGTCGGCCGCGAGGACGTCGTCGCGGTGCTGCTGCCCCGCACGCCCGCCCTGGTCGCGGCCGTGCTGGGCGTGCTGAAGGCCGGCGCCGCCTACCTCCCGGTCGACCCGGGCCACCCGCGCGGCCGGGTGGAGTTCGTGCTGGCGGACGCCCGTCCCCGGGTGGTCCTGACCACGGCGCAGCTGGCCGCCGCCGTGCTTCCGGAGCCGGCCGCCGACGGCCCGTCCGTCGTCCTGCTGGACGAGCCCGCCGCCGTCGAGCCCGCTCCCGTCGAGCCCGCCGGCACCGCTCCCGCCGAGGCGAAGCCCACCGGCCCGCTGCCCGGCAACGCGGCGTACGTCATCCACACCTCCGGCTCCACCGGGACGCCGAAGGGCGTGGTGGTCACCCACCGGGCCGTGGCCAACCTCGCCGCCTGGGCGGCGGCCGAGCTCGGCCCCCAGGCCCTCTCCCGGGTGCTCGGCTCCACCTCGCTCTCCTTCGACCTGTCGGTCTTCGAGCTCCTGGTGCCGCTGTTCGTCGGCGGCAGCGTCGACCTGGTGGACAACCTGCTCACGCTGCTGGAACGCCCGGACTGGTCCGGCAGCCTGGTCAACACCGTCCCGTCGGTGTACCAGCAGGTCGCCCGGGCCGAGTGGGTGCGCGAGCGGGCGACGACCTACGTGTTCTGCGGCGAGCCGCTGCCCGCCGCGCTGGTCCGCCAGGTGCACGCCCGCAACCCGGACGCCCGGGTGCTCAACCTCTACGGCCCCACCGAGGCCATCGTGTACGCCACGGCCGGGGCGTGCCCGCCCGGCGCGGACGGGGAACCGTCGATCGGCGTGCCGATCGGCAACGTGCGCGCCCACGTCCTCGACCCGGCCCTGCGGCCCGCGCCGGTCGGCGTCACCGGCGAGCTCTACCTGGCCGGCGACTACCTGGCCCGGGGCTACGCCCACCGGCCGGGGGCCACCGCCGAGCGCTTCCTGCCCGACCCGTTCGGCCCGCCCGGCGCCCGGATGTACCGCACCGGGGACCTCGCCCGCTGGACCGCCGCCGGGGAGCTGGAGTACGCCGGCCGCACCGACCACCAGGTGAAGATCCGCGGCCACCGGATCGAACTCGGCGAGATCGAGGCCCGGTTGACGGAGCTGGACGGCGTCCGGCGGGCCGTGGTGGTCGCCACCGACGACGGCGAGGGCGACCGCCGCACGACGGCCTTCCTGGTCGCCGCCGAGGGTCGCCCGGCCGATCCGGAGGCCGTCCGGGCGGCGCTGCGCGAGGTGCTGCCCGCACCGGTCGTCCCGGCCGCCCTGGTCTTCCTCGACGACCTCCCGACCAACGCCAACGGCAAGACCGACCGCGGCGCGCTCGCCGCCCTGGCCGCCGGAGCCGCGCCGGGGACCACGCCCGAGCCCCCCGCCGTCCCGGCCGCCGGCCCCGTCGAGGTGCTGCGCGAGCTCTTCGCCGGCGTTCTCGGCCTGCCCGAAGTCGGCCCGGACGACAGCTTCTTCGCCCTCGGCGGCGACAGCATCCGCTCCATCAAGCTGCTCCGCCGGGCCCGGCGGGCCGGGCTGGCGCTCGCCCCGGAGGACGTGTTCGCGCACCCGACCCCGGCCGGACTCGCGGCCGTCGCCACCGTGCTCGACCCCGCCGACCAAGGCGCCGGCCGGCCCGCCGACGGCGAACTGCTCCCGCTGGACGCCGCCGAACGCGCCTGGTTGCGGGCCCGGTTCCCGGGCCACCGGGACGTGCTGCCGCTGACACCGCTCCAGGAGCGGCTGCTCTTCCCCACCCAGCACAGCCAGGGCGGCGGCGGGGCCTACGTGATGCGGCTGTGGATGCTCTTCGACGGGCGGCTCGACCCGGTGGCGCTGCGCCGCGCCGTCGAGGCGCTCTGCCGCCGCCACCCGAACCTGGCGGCCGGGTTCGTCCGCCTCCCCGACGGCCGACCCGTCCAGGTCGTCCCGGACCGCCTGCCGCCGTTCACGGAGCTGGACCTCAGCGGCCTCACGGCGGCCGAACAGGAGGCGGAGACCGAGCGGTTGGCCGCCGAGGCCAGGACCACCCGGTTCGACCCGGCCGACCCGCCGCTGATCCGCTTCACCCTGCTCCGGCTGGGCCCCGGAGAGGGCGTGGGAGCGCAGCGGTACCGGCTGGAGGTGGTCGCCCACCACACCCTGATCGACGGCTGGTCCAACCAGCTCCTCCTGCCGGAGCTGTTCGCCCTGTACCGCGACCCGGCCGGACTGCCCGAGCCGGTGCCGCTGCGCGCCCACTTGGCCTGGCTGGCCGGCCGGGACCACGAGGCCGCCCGCCGGGCGTGGCGCGAGGCCCTGGCCGCGCCGATCGAACCCACCCTGGTGACGCCGCCCGGGCTGCCGCCCGCCGACGGGTGGCCGGGCCGCCGCTACCGGCCCCTGGGCGAGGAGCGCACCGAACGGCTCGGCGCCCTCGCCGCCGGGCTGGGCATCACGCTCAACACCGTGCTCCAGGCCACCTGGGCGCTGCTGCTGGCCGAGCGGACCGGCCGCCCCGACACCGTGTTCGGGATCATCGTCAACGGCCGCTCGCCGGAGCTGCCGGGCTCCGAGTCCGTCATGGGCTTCCTGATCAACACCCTGCCGCTGCGGATCACCCTGCGGCCGGAGGAGCCGCTGGCCGGGCTGCTGACCCGGGTCCAGCGCGAGCAGGTCCGGATGATCGCCCACCAGCACCTGGGAATCCCCGCGATCCAGCGGGCGACCGGCCTCGGCGAACTCTTCGACACCGTCATGGTGTACGAGAACTTCCCGCAGTCCGGCGACCAGGGCGACGCGCTCCCGGGGGTGCGGATCACCGGCTCGGGCAGCGAGACGGCCGCGCACTACCCGCTGTCGCTGATGGCCATCCCGAGGGACGGCGGACTGGAACTCGACATCCTGCACCGGGAGGATGCCGTCGACGCCGAGGCCGCCGACGCCCTGCTCGCCCGGCTGCTGGGGCTGCTCGACACCCTCGTCGCCGAGCCGGACACCACCGTCGGCGCCCTCGGCCTGCTCGACTCCTGGCCCGCGACCGCCGGGCCCGCCCGCACCCCGCTCCCCGCCGACGCCACCGCCGACGCCGCCGAGCCCGCCCCGCCCGCGGACGGCCTGGAGCCCATGCTGGCCACCCTGCTGCCGCTGCGCTCGACCGGCACCGGCGCGCCGCTGTTCTGCGTGCACCCGGCCGCCGGGATCGGCTGGACGTACGCGGCGCTGCTGGGGCCGCTCGGCGACCGGCCGCTCTACGTCCTGCAGTCCCGCGGCCTCGACGGCCGGGGGCCGCTGCCGGCCAGCCTGGAGGAGGTGGCCGAGGACTGCGTGCGGGAGATCCGCGCCGTCCAGCCCGACGGGCCCTACCACCTGCTCGGCTGGTCGTTCGGCGGCCTGGTCGCCTACGCCGTGGCCGCCCGGTTGCAGGAGCAGGGCGCGGAGGTGGGCCTGCTCGCGATGCTCGACAGCTACGTGCTCGCCGACCTGCCCGCCCGCTCGGAGGCCGAGGTGCTCGCCGAGCAGGGCCACGTCCGCAACGCCCTGCTGCGGCTGACCGGCGTCGACCGCCCCGCCGACGCGCCCGCGCCGACCGCCGAGGAGTTCCTCGCCCTCGCCAAGGACTCCGACTCGCCGCTCTCCGTCTTCTCCGAACACCACCTGACCGCGCTCGCCGAGGTCTACGACAACAACGTCCGGCTCGGCCGGGCCTTCCGCCCCGGCGGGTACCGCGGCGACCTGCTCCTCATCGAGGCCGTCCCCGAGACCAGCGGGCCCGTCCAGGACCCGGAGAGCTGGCTGCCCCACCTCGACGGCGGCCGGCTGCTGCGGCACCGGACCGACCACGGCCACCAGGAACTCGGCGGCCCGGCCGCCCTCGTCGACCTCGCCCCGGCGCTGCTCGACCGACTCGGCGACCCGGCCGGGCCACAGGGTCCGCAGGGGCCGCACCAGCCGCACGAGCCGGAGAGGAGCTGAACCGGATGTCCGCCATGCCCGCCACGCCCGCCACGCCCGCCCGACGACGGCCGCTCACGGCCCCGCAGTCGGGAATCTGGTTCGGCCACGAGGCCGACCCCACCCGGCGGCGGTTCACCGCCGGCCAGTACGTCCAGTTCCACGGCGCGATCGACGAGGAGCTGTTCGAACGCGCGCTGCGGGGCGTGGTGGCCGGCAGCGAGAGCCTGCGGGCGCGCTTCGAGCCGACCGCCGACGGCGCCGTCCAGATCATCGAGGACGCCGCCGACTGGCCGCTGCACCGGCAGGACCTGCGCCACCACGAGGACCCGGCCGCCGCCGCCCGCGCCTTCCTCGCCGCCGAACTCGCCCACCCCTACGACCTGACCGCCCGCCCGCCCTTCGACCACTTCCTGCTGCGGACCGGCGAGGCGGAGTACCTCTGGTACCTCCGGATCCACCACATCCTGTGCGACGGCGTGGGCGGGGCCGGGCTGATGCGCCGGGTGGCGGCCGAGTACACGGCGCTGCACGCGGGCGAGCCGCCCTCCACCGGCGTGCACGACCCGCTCCAGGCCCTGCTGGACGACGACGCCGCCTACCGCTCCTCCGCCCGGTTCCGCACCGACGCCGCGTTCTGGGCCGAGGAGTCGGCCGGCCTCGGCGACCCGCCCCGCCTCGCGGGCGGACGCAGCGCCCCGACCGGCTCGGGCCCGCGCCCGCCGGTCGCCGTCCGGACGGAGCTGTCCGCCGAACGCTGGGCCGCTGTCCGCGAGCGCGTCGGCGCGGGCTGGACGGCGCTGTTCCCGGCCGCGCTCGCCGTCGCGCTGCACGCCGACACCGGCGAGGGCACGGCGGTGATCGGCCTCGGCGTCCGCGGCCGGGACGCCGCGCTGGCCCGGCGGGCCCTCGGCATGACGGCGAACGTCGTCCCGCTGCGGCTCGCCGTCGACCCGGCCGCCACCGTCGGCGGCCTGGTGGCGGCCACGGCGGACCGGGTCCGGGCCGCGCTGCGCCGCCAGCGGTACCGCTTCGAGGACCTGCTCCGCGACACCGCCGCCGCCCGGGGCGACCGGCCGCTGATCGGCCCCACCCTGAACCTGCTGCCGCTCGACCTGGGCCTGCGGTTCGGCGGGATCCCGGCCACCGTGCACGAGGTCTCGCCGGGCCTGCCCGAGGACTTCGCGCTCGGCGTCTACGACAACGGCCGCGCCACCCTGCCGGTGTTCGCCGACGCGGTCGGCGACTACCCCGAGGACACCGTCCGGGCCCACCTGGACCGGGTGCTCGACCTCGTGACGGCGCTGGCCGAAGCCCCCGAGGGGCTCCCGGTCGGCCGGCTGCGCACCGGCAGCGCCGTCGCCCTGCCAGCGCCGCGGCCTGCCCCCGCGCTGGCGCCGGACCGGACCGGCCAGGACGGCGACACCCTGGTCTCGCTGTTCGAACAGCAGGCCGCCACCCGCCCGCGGGCACCGGCCGTGGTGCTGGGGGAAACCGTCCTCACCTACCGCGAACTCGACCAGCGCGCCGACCGGTTGGCCCGCCGGCTCGCCGCCCGGGGCGTGCGCCGCGGCGACCTGGTGGGCGTCGCCCTGCCTCGCTCGCCGGACCTGGTGGTCGCGCTGCTCGGAGTCCAGAAGGCCGGCGCCGGCTACCTGCCGCTGGATCCGGACTACCCGGTCGAGCGGCTGCGCGCGACCATCGAGGACGCCGCGCCCCGGCTCGTGGTGACGGACGACTCCGCCCGGGCGGCGCTGCCCGACGGCGTCGAGACCCTGCCCGTCGACGGCGCGGACGAGCCCGCCGACCGGACGCGGCCGCAGCGCCCCGGCCCGGACGGTGTCGCCTACGTCATCCACACCTCCGGTTCCACCGGCCGCCCCAAGGGCGTCCTGGTCACCCACCGCAACGTCACCCGGCTGCTCGCCACCACCGCCGACCGGTTCGGCTTCGGACCGGACGACACCTGGACCCTGTTCCACTCCTACGCCTTCGACTTCTCGGTCTGGGAGCTGTGGGGAGCCCTGCTGCACGGCGGCCGCCTGGTCGTCGTCCCCCGGGACACCGCCCGCTCGCCCGAGGAGTTCCTGCGCCTGCTCGCCGACGAGCGCGTCACGGTGCTCAACCAGACCCCCTCGGCGTTCACCCAGCTGGCCGCCGCCGACGCCGCCCACCCCGGCCCGAGCGCCCGGCTCGCCCTGCGGTACGTCATCTTCGGCGGTGAGCAGCTCGAACCCTGGCGGCTCGCGGACTGGTACCTGCGGCACCCGCAGGACGCGCCCCGGCTCGTCAACATGTACGGCATCACCGAGACCACCGTGCACGTCACGGCCGGCGACCTCGACGCCGCCGCCGTGGCCTCGGGCGCCGCCACCATCGGCCGCCCGCTGCCCGACCTGCGGGCGTACCTGCTGGACGCCGCCCTGCGGCCGGTGCCCGACGGCCTGCCCGGCGAGCTGTACGTGGCCGGCCCCGGCCTCGCCCGCGGCTACCTCGGCCGCCCCGCGCTGACCGCCGCCCGCTTCACCGCCGACCCGTACGGCCCGCCCGGCAGCCGGATGTACCGCAGCGGGGACCGCGCCCGCCGCCGCCCCGACGGCGAACTCGAACACCTCGGCCGCACCGACCGGCAGGTGAAGATCCGCGGCTACCGCATCGAGCCGGGGGAGATCGAGGCCGTGCTCGCCGCGCTGCGCGGCATCTCCGGCGCCGCCGTCCTCGCCACCGAACGGGAGCCCGGGCACAAGGCGCTGACCGCCTACCTGCTCGGCACCGAGGAGGCCGTCCGCGCGGCCGCCGACCACGCCCGCGCGTCGCTCCCGGACCACCTGGTGCCCGCGGCCTTCGTCGCCGTCGAGGCCTTCCCGCTGACCGCCAACGGCAAGCTCGACGAGCACCGGCTGCGGGCCCTGGAGGCCAGGGCGGCGGACGGCCGGGGCCGGGCGCCCAGCGGCGAGCACGAGACCCGGCTGCACCGGCTGTTCGGCGAACTCCTCGGGGCCGAGGGCTTCGGCGCGGACGAGAGCTTCTTCGCCCTCGGCGGCGACTCCCTCTCGGCGAACCGGCTGGTGGTCCGCGCCCGGGCCGAGCTGCCCGCCGAGCTGTCCGCCGGACTGACCATCCGGGACGTCTTCGCGGCCCCCACCGTGGCCGGCCTGGCCGCCCGGATCGGCGCCCGTGGCGCCGCCCGCAGGGGGGAGGCGGCGGCCGGCCGGGAACTCCCGCAGCGCCCGCAGGCCGGCCCCCGGCCGGAGCGCATCCCGCTCTCCCACGCCCAGCGCGGCCTGTGGTTCCTGCACCGGCTCGGCGAGCAGGCGTCGACCTACCACATCCCGCTCGCCGCCCGGCTGACCGGGCCGCTCGACCTGGCCGCGCTACGGGCCGCCGCCGGCGACGTCCAGCAGCGGCACGAGAGCCTGCGCACCGTGTTCCCGGCCACCGACGGGCAGCCGTACCAGCGGATCCTCGACGACCCGCCCCTCCCGCTGACCGTCCGGCAGCTGGACCCCGCCGGCCTGGACGCGGCGGTGCACGAGGAGGTCCACCGGCCCTTCGACCTCGAACAGGGCCTGCCCTGGCGGCTGGTGGTGTTCACCGCCGGGCCCGGCACCCACCTGCTGCTGATCGTCCTGCACCACATCACCGCCGACGAGCAGTCGCTGGGCCCGCTGACCCGCGACCTCGCCGTCGGCTACGCCGCCCGGGCCCGCGGCCGGGCCCCCGAGTGGCCCCGACTGCCGCTCCAGTACGCCGACTTCACGCTCTGGCAGGGTCGGGAACTCGGCCCGGCCGACGAGCCCGACAGTCCGCTGGCCACCGAACTGGCGCACTGGCGCCAGACCTTGCACGGCGCGCCGGAGCGCACCGCGCTGCCGGTGGACCATGAGCCGCCGCCCGGAGCGGCCCTGCGCGGGGCCGCCGCCGAGTTCCAGTGGGACGCCGAACTGGTCGCCGCAGCGGCCGAATTGGCGGCCGGCCGGGGAGCCACCCTGTTCATGGTGCTGCACGCGGCCGTCGCCTGCCTGCTGGCCCGCTCCGGAGCGGGCGCCGACCTCGTCCTCGGCACGGTCACCGCCGGCCGCGCCGACCCGGCCCTGGACGACCTGGTCGGCTACTTCGCCCAGCCGCTCGCCCTGCGCACCGACCTCTCGGGCCGCCCGGGCTTCGCGGAGCTCGTCGACCGCGTCCGGCACGCCGACCTCACCGCCTTCGCCCACGACCAGGCGCCCTTCGACCGGGTGGTGGACGCCCTCGCACCCGACCGGGAACTCGGCCGCCACCCGCTGTTCCAGGTGATGATCACCCTGCACGGCGGACGCCGACCCGCGCTCACCCTGCCCGGACTGTCCGGCGCACCGCACCGATTCGAGCGGGTGATGGCCAAGTTCCCGCTGCTCTTCGAGTTCGCCGAACAGCCGGACGGCACGGTGCGCGGCGTCCTGGAGTACAGCACCGGCCACTTCCGTCCCGAGACCGCCGACCGCCTGGCGCAGGGCCTCGGCCGCCTGCTGGCGGCCGCCCTGGCCGACCCGGCGGCACCCGTCGACACCCTTGGCCCCCTCGACCTGCCCGGCAGCCTCGACCTGCCCGGCACCCTCGACCTGTCCGACACCCCGGGCCCGGCCGGCCGCCCGCTCCCGGCGTCCGCCGCCGCCCGCCCGCAGCCTGTCACCCGCCCGGAGGGCGGCTCGCCCGCCGAGGAGCAGCTGCGGACCCTGTTCGGCAGCGTGCTCGGCCGGTCGCGGCCCGGGCCGTCGGAGGGGTTCTTCCGGCTCGGCGGGGACAGCATCCTGGCCATCCAACTGGCCACCCGGGCCCGGTCGGCGGGCGTGCTGATCACGCCGAAGGACGTGTTCACCCACCAGACCCCGCGCGCCCTCGCGGCCGCCGCGGCCGTCGTCCCGGACGGTGTCCGCGCCCCGGCCGCCCGCCCGGCGGCGCCCGCGCCCCCGGGCGGGGTGCTGCCGCCCACCCCGATCGCGGACTGGCTGGCGGCCCGCGGCGGACCGATCCACGGCTACGCCCAGTCCCTGCTGTGCGAGGTGCCGCCCGGCGCCACCGAACACACCCTGAGCGCCGCCCTCCAGCAGCTCGTCGACCACCACGACGCGCTGCGGACCCGCCTGACCGGGGCCCCGGGCGAGCCGCTCGCCTTCGAGATCCGGCCCGCCGGGACCGTCCCGGCGGCCCCGCTGCTGCACCGGATCGACCTCGCCCGCGAGGGCCTCGCCACCGCCCCCGGCCGCGACCCGGCGCCCGCCCTGCTGGAACTCGTCGCGGAACAGCGGCACGACGCCCGCCGCCGCCTCGACCCCTACCGGGGCGAACTGCTGCGGGCGGTCTGGTTCGACGGCGACCAGGGCGGCCTGCTGCTGATGGTGATCCACCACCTCGCCGTCGACGGCGTCTCCTGGCGGATCCTGCTCGACGACCTCGCCCGGGCCCACCGGGCCGCCGCCGACGGCCACCCGGCCGACCTCGCCGCCGTCCCCGTCACGGCCGCCGACTGGGCCCGTGCGCTGCGGGCCGCCGAGGCCGACCCGGCGGTCGCCGCCGACCGCGACCACTGGCACGGCCTGCTGACCGCCGGCACCGGGACCATCGGCACCCGGCCGCTGGACCGCACCCGGGACACCGTGGCCGGGGCCGCGACCCTGCGCACCACCCTGGGCGGCGGCCCGACCGCCGCCCTGCTGACCGACCTGCCCGACCGACTCGGCGCCGCCGTACCGGAGATCCTCCTCGGTGTGCTCGCCGCCGCCCTGCGCGGCTGGCGCGCCCGCGGCGCCGACGGTCCGCTCCTGGTGGACGTCGAGGGCCACGGCCGCGACCCGGAACTCGCGGCCCTCGACGGCCTCGACCTCTCCCGGACGCTGGGCTGGTTCACGGTCATCCACCCCGTCCTGCTGGACACCGGCCCGGCCGGACCCGACACCGGGGGAGCGGCCCGCGCCGACGACCTCGCCCCCGCCGACGACCTCGCCCCCGCCGACGACCCGGCCCCCGCCGACGAACTGGCCCGCGCCGTCGCGGCCGCGCGGCGGCGCCTGCGTGCCACCCCCCACCGGGGCCTGACGTACGGGCTGCTCCAGCGGTCCGGCGCGCTGCCCGACCGCCCGGCCCCGATCGCCTTCAACTACCTGGGCCGCTTCGACACCACCCGACGCGGCCCCTGGCAGCCCGTCCCCGGCACCCTGCGGGGCGAGGCCGACCCCACCCTGCCGCTCGCCCACACCCTCTCGGTCGACGCCTTCGTGGAGACCGGCCCGGACGGCCCGCGGCTGCGGGTCGAATGGGCTTGGCCGGCCGGCGTGCTGGCCGCCGACGCGGTGGCCGAACTCGCCGCCCGCTGGGAGCAGGCCCTCACCACCCTGTCGTCCGCCGGCCCGCCCCGGGCCGGGGGGCCCGCAGCCGCCGCCCAGCCCGAAGCGCCCGCCGAGGCGCCCGTCGAAGCGCCCGCCGAGGCCGCCGTCCTGCTGCCCGCCACGCCGCTCCAGGCCGGACTGCTGTTCCACTCCCGCTACGCCGCCCACGACGGCCGCCGCGACCCGTACCTCGTGCAGCTCGTCCTCGACCTCACCGGCGCGATCGACCCGGAGCGGCTCCAGGACGCCGCCCGGCGGCTGCTCGCGCGCCATCCGCAGCTCGCCGGGGCCTTCACCAGCGGCGAGTCCGGCCCGCCGCGGCAGGTCGTGCCGGTCGAGGTGACGCTGCCCTGGCGCACCGTGGACCTCACCGGGCGGGCGGAGGGGGAGCAGTACGCCGACGCCCGGCGGCTCGTGGCGGAGGACCGCCGGCCGTTCTCGGTCGACACCCCGCCGCTGATCCGGTTCACCCTGCTGCGGCTGGCCGCCGACCGGTGGCGGCTCGTCTTCACCCACCACCACCTGCTGCTGGACGGCTGGTCGGTGCCGATCGTGCTGCGCGAGCTGCTCGCGCTGCACCAGGGCGTCGACCTGCCCCCGGCGCCGTCCTACCGCCGCTACCTCGACTGGCTGGCCGGGCGCGACGACGCGGCCGCGCGCGGCGCCTGGCGCGTCGCCCTCGCCGGGGCCGAGCCCACCCGGGTCGGCCGGCCCGCGCCGGCCGGCGGCGAGGGCGCCGACGACGGCCCGTCGACGAGCGTCTTCACCCTGCCCGCCGGGCTCACCGCCGGGCTGCGGGCGCGCGCCGCGCAGTGGGAGGTGACCCTCGGCTCCCTGGTGACGACGGCGTGGGCGCTGGTGCTCTCCCACCTCACCGGCCGCGACGACGTCCTGTTCGGCACCACCGTCGCCCAGCGCCCGGCCGAACTGCCGGAGGCGGACCGGCTCGTGGGCCTGCTGATCAACACCGTGCCGGTCCGGGCCCGGCTGCACCCGGGCGAGCCGCTGCGCGAGCTCGCCGCCCGGCTCCAGCGGGAGCGCACCGCGTTGCTGGACCACGAGCACCTGGGCCTCACCGAGGTGGAGGAGGCCGCCGGTGCCGGGCGACTCTTCGACAGCTCACTGGTGTTCGAGAACTACCCGCTGGACGAGGCCGGGTTCGTCGAGCCCGCGCCGGGCCTGCGGATCGGTGCCGTCGAACCGTTCGACGGCACCCACTACCCGCTCTCGCTGGTGGTGCTGCCGCGCCGGGGCGGCCTGGACGTGCGGCTCCAGCTGCGGCCCGCCGAACTGGACCGGTACCTCGACGCGGACCGGCTGCGCACCTTGCTGACGGCCGCCTGCGCCGCCCTGGCCGGTCCTGGCGCGGACGCGCTGACCACCGGCCGGGTCGACCTGCTGCCGCCCGTCCAGCGGGCGGGGCTGCGGGCCTGGGGCACCGGCCCGGCGGCCGACGCCGAACCGGTGTCGGTGGGCGCGCGGTTCGAGCGGCTGGCGGCCGACCACCCGGACCGGATCGCCCTGCGACACGTCGACGGCGCCGGTACCGCCGCCACCACCACGAACGCCACCACCACGTACGGCGCGCTCAACGCCGACGCCAACCGGCTGGCCCACCACCTGGCCGGCCTCGGGGTGCGGCCCGGCACCCGGGTCGCCGTACGGCTGCCGCGCTGCCCGGAGGTGCCGGTGGCGATGCTGGCGCTGGCCAAGCTCGGCGCCGTCTGCGTCCCGCTGCACCCGGGGTTCCCGGCCGAGCGGCTGCGCGCGCTCGCCGCCGAGGCGGGCGCCGAACTGCTGCTGGACGCCCAGGTGTTGGCGGCGGTCCGGCGGGCGGGCGGGAGCGCGGGCAACCCCGGCGTGGAGGTGCCGCCCGGGCAGGTCGCCCAGTTGCTGTACACCTCGGGCTCGACCGGCCGCCCCAAGGGCGTGGCGGTCACCCACCGCAACATCCTCGCCCTGGCCGACGACCCGCTGTGGCACGGCCCCGACCACGACCGGGTGCTGTTCCACTCGCCGCACGCCTGGGACGCCATGGTGTACGAGCTGCTCATGCCGCTGCTGACCGGCCGTCAGGTGGTGGTGGCCCCGCCGGGAGAGCTGACCCCGGCGGACTACGCCCGGGCCGTCGAGCGCGGCGGCGCCACCGCGGCCTGGCTGACGGCGGGCCTGTTCGACCTGCTGACCGAGCAGGTCCCGGCGGCCCTGGCCCGGTTGCGCCTGATCTGCACCGGCGGCGACGTCGTCCCCCCGGCGGCGCTCGCCCGGGCCCGGCGGGCCGCGCCCGGGCAGCGGCTGCTGGACCTGTACGGGCCGGTGGAGAGCACGACCTTCGCCCTGGGCCACGAAGTCCCGGCGGGCCCGGTCCGCGAGGGCGAGGCCGTCCCGATCGGCCGCCCGCTCGCGGGGACGAGGGTGCTGCTGCTGGACGCCGCGCTGCGCCCGGTGCCGCCGGGCGTCCCCGGCGAGATCCACCTGGGCGGCGAGGGCCTGGCCGCGGGCTACCACGGCGCCCCGGCCCGGACGGCCGAGCGCTTCGTCGCCGACCCGTACGGCCCGCCGGGCGGCCGGCTGTACCGCACCGGGGACCTGGGCCGGTGGGACACCGAGGGCCGGCTGCACTTCCTGGGGCGCGTGGACCGGCAGGTGAAGATCAACGGGTTCCGGATCGAGCCGGGAGAGATCGAGGCCGCGCTGTGCGCCGAGCCGGAGGTCACCGCCGCCCGGGTGGTGCCGCACGGGGCGGGCCCGGCGGGCCGCTCGCTGGTCGGGTACGTGGTCGCCGACCGGCCGGTGGCCGCCGGCGAACTGCGCCGCCGGCTCGCCGGGCGGCTGCCGCGCCACCTGGTGCCCGCCGTGCTCGTCCCGGTCGACGCGCTGCCGCTGGACGCCAACGGCAAGGTCGACACGACCGCCCTGGGCCCGCCGCAGCGGTCGGCCCCGGGGCCGACCCGCTCGCCCCGCCGGGAGGTCCTGGCGGCGCTGTTCGCGGAGGTGCTGCGGGTGCCGGCGGTCGCGCCGGAGGACGACTTCTTCGCGCTCGGCGGCAACTCGATCGCCGCGATGCGGCTGGCCGGGCGGATCCGGTCCACCCTGGGGGTCGACGTGCCGCTCGGCGAGCTGTTCGACGCGCCCACGGTAGCCGGGCTGGACCACCGGCTCGACCGCGCCGCCCGTACCGACGGCACCGGCGGCAGCGCCCCGGCGCTCGGCGACCGGACGGCCCGGCCCGACCGGCTGCCGCTCGCCCCCGCCCAACTGCGCCTGTGGACGGCCAACTACCTGGGCGAGCACCGCCCGGACTACCTCACCACCCTGGCCCTCGACCTCACCGGCGGGCTCGACCCCGCCGCGCTGCGGGCCGCCCTCGGCGACCTGGTGGCCCGGCACGAGGCCCTGCGGACCGTCCTGCCGTACGGCCCGGACGGCCCCGAGCAGCGCATCCTCGCGCCCGCCGATGCCCCGCCCGGCGCCCCGCCCGCCGACGCCGACCTCGCCGAGGCCTTCCTCACCGCCGTCCCGTCCGCCGCGCCCCGCTTCCTCGACGTCCCGCCGGAGCGGCTGGACGCCTGGATCGCCGCCGAACTCGACCGCGGCTTCGACCTGTTGACCGAACCGCCGCTGCGCACCGCCCTGCTGCGCAGCGGCCCCGACCGGCACACCCTGCTGCTGGTGCTGCACCACGCGACGGTGGACGGGCACGCGCTCGAACCGCTGCTGGCCGACCTGCGGTCCGCCTACCGGGCCCGGGCGGCCGGCGGGGCGCCGTGCTGGCCGTCGCCCGCCGTCCAGTACGCCGACCACGCCCTGTGGCTGCGGCGGCGGCTCGGCGACGAGGACCGCCCGGAGAGCCCGGCCGCCCGGCAGGCCGCCTACTGGAAGGGCGCGTTGGCCGCCCTGCCGCCGTGGCGGGGCCTGCCGGACGCCACCGGCGCCTCGGGCGCCGGGCCGGGCGCGGCCGGCACCGTCCGCTTCGCCCTGGACCTGCGGGAGCACCGCCGGCTGGCGGCCGCCGCCCGGGCCTGTTCGGCCGGCACCGGGATGGTGGTGCAGGCGGCGTTCGCCGCCGCGCTGGGCGACCTCGGCGCGGGGCACGACCTCCCGATCGGAGTGCCGCTGGCCGGGCGGGACGACGAGGTGCTGGACGGCGTGGTCGGCTGCCTGGTCAACACCGTGGTGCTGCGGGTCGACACCTCCGGCGCCCCGACGGCCCGCACCCTGGTCGGGCGGGTCCGGGAGCGGCTGCTGGCCGCCCACACCCATCAGGACCTGCCGTTCGACCGGGTGGTGGAACTGGTCAACCCGGCCCGGCAGGCGGGCCGCCAGCCGCTGTTCGGGGTGGCGCTCTCCCATCTGGTGCGGGCCGAACCGGCCGACGGCGGGCGGTGGGCCGACGCCGTGACGGTCGCCGAGCGGCCCGTCCCGGTGGCCCGCACCGCCGTCGACCTGCTGCTCCAACTGGTGGAGCGGCGGACCGCGGACGGCGCACCCGGCGGGCTGGAGTGCGCCCTGGTACACGCGCTGGACGGCTGCGACGAGCCGACCGCCCGGCGGGTGGTGGCCGCCTTCCGACGGCGGGTCACCGAGTTCTGTGACGAGTTGAACAACGAGTCGAACGACGAGGTCAACGTCGAGGTCAACGTCGAGCTCAACGTCGAGCTCAACGTCGAGCTCAACGGCGAGCTCGACGACGAGTCGGCCGACGAGTTGAACGACCTTGCCCACGTGCACGACCACAACCATGAAGTGAGGGCCCGATGAGCAGCACCAACCCCTTCGACGACGAGCAGGGCGCGTTCCTGGTCCTGGCGAACGAGGAGAACCAGCACGCGCTCTGGCCCGCCTTCGTCGACGTGCCCGCCGGTTGGCGCAGCGTGTTCGGCGAGGAATCCCGGCAGGCCTGCCTGGATTACGTCGAGAAGAACTGGACCGACCTGCGTCCGCGCAGTCTGGCCGAGGCGATGGACGCCCGCGTCGACTGAGCGCGATCGGCCGGTCCATCAGGGCTGTTCCGCCCTGACTTAAGGATCTTCCGTCCCCCGCAAGCGAACTGACAGCATGTCAGGGACGGGCGCGGGGCCGACCCGCAGGAACGAGTGCGGCGCGCCTGGGTTTCCCCCACGCCCGGCCGCGCCGCCGGCGAGCCGGCCCCGGAGCCCCGCAGGCACCCGATTGCCGCCCGTCCGGACCGCAGCGGCACCGCCCGTTGTCCGAAGCCCTCACGAGGAGTCACCGATGAACGCTGTCACCCCGCGCCCCGCCGAGCGCACGGCCCGGCCCCGGCACTACCTGATGTGCCGCCCCAGCCACTTCGAGGTCACCTACGCGATCAACCCGTGGATGGACCCGGCGAAGCCGGTCGACACCGGGCTCGCCGTGGCGCAGTGGGAGCGGCTGTACGCGCTCTACCAGGAGCTCGGCCACCGGGTCGACCTGATCGACCCGATCCCGGGCCTGCCCGACATGGTCTACGCCGCCAACGGCGCCACCGTGGTGGACGGCAAGGTGCTCGGCGCCCGCTTCCGCAACGCCGAGCGGGCCGCCGAGGGCCCCGCCTACCTGGAGTGGTTCCGCGCCAACGGCTACCCCGAGCTGCACGACCCGGAGCACGTCAACGAGGGCGAGGGCGACTTCCTGGTCACCGCCGAGTACGTGCTCGCCGGGCGGGGCTTCCGCAGCACGCCGGCCGGCCACGCCGAGGCCCAGGAGTTCTTCGGGCGCCCGGTGATCGGCCTGGAGCTGATCGACCCGCGCTACTACCACCTGGACACCGCGCTGGCCGTCCTGGACGGCGACGAGATCATGTACAACCCGGAGGCCTTCTCCGCGGGCAGCCGCGAGGTGCTGCGCCGGCTGTTCCCGGACGCGGTGCTGGCCGACGCCGGCGACGCCGCCGTGTTCGGCCTCAACGCGGTCAGCGACGGCCTGCACGTGTTCCTGCCGGAGGCGGCCACGGGCCTCGCCGACAAGCTGCGGGAGCGCGGCTTCGAGCCGATCGGCGTCGACCTGTCCGAGCTGCTCAAGGGCGGCGGCAGCGTCAAGTGCTGCACGCTGGAGCTGCGCCACCGCGCCTGACCGCTGCCCGTCCGCCCCTTCGCCCGCCTCCGTGACGCCGGGGGCGGACGAACGGGGCGGACGCGGGCCGTGCGACCACCCCGTACCAACGCGACGGGCCGCGCGGGCCTCCCCCCGAGGAGGTCCGCGCGGCCCGTCGGCGTCGCGCCCCGGTGCCGCCGCCCGACGGCGGCGGCCCGGTGGCGGCTCAGTCCGGCCGCCCCGCGCGCGGCGGCCCGCTCTCGGCCCAGCGCTTCAGCAGGGCGGCCGCCGCGCCCGAGTCGACCGCCTCGGCGGCCCGGGGCAGCACGGCCGCCAGCCGCTCGACGACCGGCCGCTCGGAGGGCGTCAGCGCCGCCAGGCCGGCCGCCGCGGACAGCAGGACGGCGTCACGGACGGGGCCCTGCTCGCCGTCCAGGACGGCGTGGACCACGCCCGCGTTGTGGGCCGCGTCGCCGCCGCGCAGCGCGTCCGGGGCCGCCGTCGCGATCCCGAGCTCGCGCGGGTCGAGCCGCTCCTGCACGAACCGGCCGGTGGTCGCCGTCCAGACCGTCGAGGTGGTGGAGACGGACAGTTCGTCGAGGCCGTCGTCGCCCCGGAAGACCAGCGCGTCCACGCCCTGGCGGGCGAACACGGCGGCGATCAGCGGGCCCAGCCGGGGATCGGCGACGCCGACCGCCATGGCCGTGGGCGAGGCCGGGTTGGTCAGCGGGCCCAGCGCGTTGAACGCCGTCGGCACGCCCAACTCCTTGCGGGCGACGGCCGCGTGGCGGAACGCCGGGTGGAAGGCCGGGGCGAAGCAGAAGCCGATCCCGACCTCGCGCACCGAGCGGGCCACCTCCTCGGCCGAGAGCTCCAGCGCGATGCCGAGCCGCTCCAGCACGTCCGCCGAGCCGGAGGCGGAGGAGGCCGAACGGTTGCCGTGCTTGACCACCCGGGCCCCGGCGGCCGCCGCCACGATCGCGGCCATGGTGGACACGTTCACGGTCTTCGCGCCGTCCCCGCCGGTGCCGACGATGTCCAGTGTCGGCCCCGGCACGTCGACCCGCACCGTGTGCTCGCGCGCGGCCCGGACCAGCCCGTCGACCTCCTCGGCGGTCTCGCCCTTGGCCCGCAGCGCCACCAGGAACCCGGCCAGCTGCGCCGGCGCCGCCTCGCCGCGCATCACCCGGTCCATCGCCCAGGCGGTGTCGGCGGTGCTCAGGTCCGTCCCGCCGATCAGCGCCGTGAGCAGCTGCGGCCAGCTGCGCGATTCACCATTCCCTGTCACTGGTCACCCATTTCCGCTCGTCGGTTCCGATGTGCGTGCGGTCAGCGCCCGGCGCCGACCGCGAGGAAGTTCTCCAGCAGCTGCATGCCGCCGGTGGTGGTGATGCTCTCGGGGTGGAACTGCACCGACTCGATGGGCAGGCTGCGGTGCCGCATGCCCATGACGTAGCCGTCGTCGTCGGCGGTCGCGGTGAGTTCCAGGTCCTCTGGCAGCGGCTGGGTGACGATCAGGGAGTGGTACCTGGTCGCGGTGAGGCTGTTGCCGAGGCCGGCGAACAGGCCGCGCCCGTCGTGCGTCACGGTGCTGGTGCGCCCGTGCATCAGCCGGTCGGCGACCTGGACCCGCCCGCCGAACGCCAGGCCGATCGCCTGGTGGCCCAGGCACACGCCGAGCAGCGGGACCTTCCCGGCGAAGTGGTGGACGAGCTCGACGTGGCCGGAGGCCGCCGGGTGCCCGGGGCCGGGGCCGAGCACGACCGCGTCGGGCGCGGTCGCGGCCAGCTGCTCGGGGGTGCGGGTGTGCGAGCGGACCACCTCGGTGTCCGCGCCGAGCGCCCGCAGGTACTGGTCGATGATGTGGACGAAGCTGTCCCGCGCGTCCACCAGCAGAACCTTCACGCCGTCAACTCCTCACCCGTCAGCGCCCAGTAGGCGGCGCCCAGCTTCGCCAACGTCTCGTTCCACTCGCCCTCGGGGGTCGAGTCGGCGACGATCCCCGCGGAACTCTGCACGGAGTACACCGCGCCGTCGTGCGCGATCGTGCGGATGCACAGGGCCAGTTCGCTCCAGCCGCCGACGTCGATCAGGCCGACGGCACCGGCGTAGGCTCCGCGCGGCTCCCGCTCGATCTCGTGGATGATCTCCATGGCGCGCAGCTTCGGCGCGCCGGTCATGGTGCCGGCCGGGAAGGTCGCGCACAGCGACCGCCACACGTCGGCGTCCTCCTCCAACTCGGCGCTGACCGTGGACACCAGGTGGAAGACGTGCGAGAAGGTCTCCACCACCATCAGGTCGTCGGCCGTCAGGGTGTGCGGCTTGCAGACCCGGCTGATGTCGTTGCGGGAGAGGTCGACCAGCATGACGTGCTCGGCCTGCTCCTTGGTGCTCGCCAGCAGGGCCTTGATCCGCCGCTCGTTCTCCTCCTCGTCCTGGTCGCGACGGGTGGTGCCGGCGATCGGGCGCATCACGATCCGGCCGTCCTCGATCCGGAACAGCAGCTCGGGGCTGGCGCCGATCAGCGTGCCCTCGCCGTTCGGGAGCAGGTACATGTGCGGGGAGGGGTTGCGCGAGCGCAGCCGCCGGTAGACCTCGACCGGCGTCAGCGCGGTGCGGACGTCGATCCGGTGGCCGACCTGGATCTGGTAGATGTCGCCGACCCCGATGTGCTCCAGGCAGCGCCGGACCCAGCCGTGGAAGGTGTCGCGGTCCACGCTGTCGTGCACGGACTGCGGGCGGACGGCCGGCGGGCACGCGGCCTGCGGCTCCTGCCCGGCCGCTTCCCGGGCCGCGCCCGCGAGGTCGTGGCGGCCGTGCTCGCCGAAGGCCGGGCTGTCGGCGGTCCGCAGGACCGGCGCGCCGTCGGTGCCGTAGTGCACGCTGTCGCGGAACAGCGTCAGCACGGCGTCCGGGCGGGCCGGCGGCAGCGCCCGGGCGGGCAGGTCCTCCATGTGCCAGGCCGCGTCGTAGCCGAACCGGGCCAGGAAGCCGAAGTGGAAGCGGTCGCCGGGCAGGCCCGGCTCCAGGCCGAACAGGCCCTGCGCGCGCCGCAGGAACTCCCAGACGCGGGCCGGCTCGGGGGCCTCCAGCCGCGCGGGGGCGTCCGCGGCGGGGGTGAGGCCCGCCGCCTCGGCGGTCGCCCGCAGCACCGGGGCGAGCTCCGCGATCCCGTCGATCTCCAGGTACGAGCCGTACAGCCGGATCTCGGCGAGCGGGCCGCAGCCGAGCACCGCGGGCCCGCCCTGCCGGCCGGACTCGGTCAGGCTCTCCAGCAGGTACACCTGCTCCGCGCCGAGCCGGTCGCCCAGCCGCGTGTACAGCTCCAGCGGGTCGTGCGGCGGCAGCGGCTCGGTGCCGAGCCGGACGGCGAACGGAGGGTGCGATGGCGCGTCTGGCATCGGAATCCTCATCGTGAATGGCCGGCTGGGTACGGCCGGTGAACCAATGGCCTCCAGTCAATCCGTTCGTCCCGGAAGGCGGTCAGACCAGTTCTCCGGTGCGGGAGCAGGCCAATTCGCGGACGCTTGACCTTCTTTCCGCGGCCGGGCTGCAATGAGCGGGCCAGCGATTTCCGTTCCCATCCGAGGGCCGTGATGAATCGAATTCCGCAGACCGGAGCACCTGCCGCCTGGCGTTCCCTGCCGGCGGCCCAGCAACCGCAGTGGCCGGACCGGGCGGCGCTGCGCGAGGTGGTCGCCGACCTGTCGGCCGCCCCGCCCCTGGTCCTCGCCGAGGAGTGCGACCGGCTGACCGACCGGATGGCCGCCGTCGCCGCCGGCGAGGCCTTCGTCCTCCAGGGCGGCGACTGCGCCGAGACCTTCGGCGGGCTCACCGCGGACGCGGTCACCGCCAAGCTGCGCACCCTGTTGCAGATGGCGGTGGTCCTGACCTACGCGAGCGGCGTCCCGGTCGTGAAGATCGGCCGGCTGGCCGGGCAGTACGCCAAGCCCCGCTCCCAGCCGGACGAGACCCGCGACGGCCTCAGCCTGCCCTCCTACCGGGGCGACGCGGTCAACGGCCCGGAGTTCACCGAGGCGGCCCGCCGCCCGGACCCGGCGCGGCTGCGGCGGATGTACGAGGCGTCGGCGGTCACCCTCAACCTGGTCCGCGGCTTCGCGGCCGGCGGCAGCGCCTCCCTCTACCAGGCCCACCAGTGGAACCGCGGCTTCCTGGAGGACTCCGCCGAGGCCCGCCGCTACGAGGAACTGGCCGACGGCGTGGACCGCGCACTGCGCTTCCTGCAAGCCTGCGGCTGCGACCCGGCCGGGCTGCTGGAGGCCGAGTTCTTCGCCAGCCACGAGGGACTGCTGCTGGACTACGAGCAGCCCCTCACCCGCACCGACCCGCGCACCGGGGCGCACTACGCCACCAGCGGGCACCTGCTCTGGGTCGGCGAGCGGACCAGGGGCCTGGACGACGCGCACATCGCGTACTTCGCCGGGATCCACAACCCGATCGCCGTCAAGCTCGGCCCCACGACCACCGCGGACGAGGTCCTCGGCTACGTCGACCGCCTCGACCCCGACCGCCGGCCCGGCCGGCTGACCTTCGTGGTGCGGATGGGCGCGGGCCGGGTGCGCGAACTGCTGCCGCCGCTGGTGGAGAAGGTCACGGCGGAGGGCGCCCGGGTCGCCTGGATCTGCGACCCGATGCACGGCAACACCGTCCAGACCGACGACGGCCGCAAGACCCGCCGCTTCGACGACATCCTGGGCGAGGTCGCCGGCTTCTTCGAGGTGCACCGGGAGCTGGGCACGCACGCCGGCGGCATCCACGTCGAACTCACCGGCGACGACGTCACGGAGTGCCTCGGCGGCGGCGACCAGGTCCGCGCCGAGGACCTGCACCAGCGCTACGAGACGGCCTGCGACCCACGGCTGAACCACCGCCAGTCCCTCGACCTCGCCTTCCGGGTCGCGGAGCTGATGAAGGCCTGAGAACCGCCCCGGGCCGCGGTTGGCCGGATCGGTGCGCGCCGATCCGGCCAACCGGCCTTTCCGCGCCGATTCCCCGTCGGTCACCCGGGGGCGCGGACGCCGATCGCAGTCCGTCAGGCGGCGTCTTTTGGGGAGAACTGAATATCGTTGACCCATTGACCGGGCCGTCCTTAGAGTGCCTTGCGATCCTGCGCCTATTCCTCTGGGGGGAGTGGAAACGGTGGGGTACCGACCTGGTTCCGGCATACGCCACGACGGCAGTTCCTCACCCGTGCCCCGGGTCGAGTACCGCATTCTCGGCCCGCTCGAAGCGCTCGTCGACGCCAGGCCGCTGAACCTCGGCGGGATCCGGCAGCAGACGGTGCTCGCCGCGCTGCTCCTCGACGTCAACCGGGTGGTCAGCGTGGACCGCCTGGTCCGCGCCCTCTACGAGGAGGCCCCGCCGGCCACCGCCCGCGCGCAGTTGCAGATCAGCGTCTCCGCCCTGCGCCGGCTGTTCGCCGTGCACGGCCTCTCCGACGTCATCACCACCCACCCGCAGGGCTACATGGTGAAGGCGGCGGACGCCCAGCTCGACCTGCTCCAGGCCCGCGACCTGGTCGGGAAGGCGCGGGCGCTGCGCGACCGGAAGGCGGCGGACCGCGACCGGACGGCGGAGGACCGCGACCGCAAGGCGGAGGCCGCCGCCCTCTTCCGGCAGGCGCTCGGACTGTGGCGCGGCGACCCCCTCGGCGGCCTGCCCAGCGAGGCGCTCCGGTCCGCCGCCGGCCAGCTCACCGAGCAGTGGGTCGGCGCCACCGAGGAGTGCGTCCAGCTCGAACTCGCACTCGGCCGGCACGGCGCGGCCGTCGGCGAACTCATCGGCCTGGTCGACGAGTTCCCGTTACGGGAGCGGCTGCGCGGCCAGCTGATGCTGGCGCTCTACCGCTCCGGGCGCCAGACCGAGGCGCTCCAGGTCTACCGCGACACCCGTCAGTGGATGATCGACGAACTCGGTGTCGAACCCGACCCCCGGCTTCAGCGGCTCGAACTCTCCATCCTCGCCGGCGACCCCCGGCTCGACCTGCCCGACGGCCGTCCGGCCGCCGCCCACGCCACCCCGGCCGCCGAGTCCGCCGCCGCGCCGCCCGTGGCCACCGCCGCCCCCGTCACCGTCCCGGAGATGCTCCCCGCCGACCTCGCCGACTTCACCGGCCGCGAGCACCTGCTCGCCGGCCTGCGCGAACGGCTGCTGCTCTCCTCCCACGACCAGTCCCGGCTCGCCGTCCCGATCGTCTCCGTCGTCGGCAAGGCTGGGGTCGGCAAGACCGCCGTGGCCGTCCACGCGGCCCACCAGATCGCCGCCGAGTTCCCCGGCGGGCAGCTCTTCGCCGACCTGCACGCCGGGGCCCCCGACACCGTCGGCCCGGCCCAGGTGCTGGAGCGCTTCCTGCGCGCCCTCGGAGTCAACGGCACCGCCATCCCCGACGGGCTGGAGGAGCGGGCCGAGATGTACCGGGCCCTGCTCGCCGAGCGCCGGGTGCTGATCGTCCTCGACAACGTCGCCACCGAGAGCCAGATCACCCCGCTGCTGCCGGGCAAGCCCACCTCGGCCGTGATCGTCACCAGCCGGCGGCACATCGGCAGCCTCGCCGGAGCCGTCCGGGTGGACGTCGACACCTTCGACCCCGACCAGTCCGCGGAACTGCTCGGCCGGATCGCCGGCCCCGCGCGGGTGGCGGCCGAACCGGAGGCGGCGAAGGCGCTGGCCGAACTCTGTGACCACCTGCCGCTGGCGCTGCGCATCGCCGGCGCCCGGCTCGCCGCCCGGCCGCACTGGGAGATCACCGAACTGGTGGAGCGGCTGGAGGACGGGACCCGCCGGCTCGACGAGCTCAAGTACGCCGACGTCGGCATCAGGGCCGGCCTCTCGCTCACCTACGAGAGCGTCAGCGAGGACGCCCGCCGGCTGCTGCGGCGGATCGCCCTGATCGACGAGGGGCCGTTCTCCACCTGGGTCGGCATGGCGCTGCTCGACCTGCCCGAGTACCAGGTCCAGGACCTGATCGACGAACTCTCCGACGCCCAGCTGCTGGACGCCGTCGGCACCGCGCCCGGACGCCACACCCAGTACCGGCTGCACAACCTGGTCCGGGTCTTCGCGCGCGAACGCCTCGTCGACGAGGAGAGCGTCGAGGAGCGGGAGTCCGCACTGGCCCGGGTGATCGGCTGCTTCCTCTACCTGCTGATCGAGGCGAGGCAGCGCGAGTACGGCCGCGACGTGCTGATCCGCGGCCGCGGCACCGCCCTGCACCCGCTGCCCGCCCGGACGGTGGACCGGCTGCTGGCCGAGCCGCTGCGGTGGTTCGCCCGGGAGCGGCCCATGCTCGTGCCCCGGGTCAGACAGGCGGCCATGATGGGCCTCACCGCGCACTGCTGGGAACTCGCCGTCACCGCCGTGACGTTCCTGGAGACCCACGGCCGGCTCGACGACTGGCGCGACACCCACGAACTCGCCCTCGCGGCCGCCCGCAAGGGTGGCGACCGGCTCGGCCAGGCCGCCGCACTGCACTCCCTCGGCTCGCTCGCGCTGACCCGGCAGAACTTCGCCGCCGCCGAGGAGCGCTTCCGCCAGGCCGCCGGGATCTTCACCGACCTCGGCGACGACCTCGGCTCCGCCCTCACCGCCCGCGGCCTCGGCTACCTCGCCCGGGTGGACGGCCGGATCGACGAGGCGACCGCCCACTACCAGGCCGCCCTCACCGTCCTGCGGGCGAGCGGCGGCTCCGTCGCCGTCGCCTACGTGCTGCACAACCTGGCCCAGCTCAAACTGGGCGAGGGCGACGAGGAGGGCGCCGGAGAGCTCCTCGACGAGGCGTTGCGGCTGAGCCGGGAGGGCCGCGGCCGGCGGGTCGAGGCCCAGGTGCTGCACCGGATGGGCCAGAGCCACCTGGAACGCGGCGGCTACGACCGGGCCCTGGAGGCCTTCTCCCGCGCCCTCGACGTCGTCCGGCTGATCGGCGATCACACCGGCGAGATCTACGCCCTGCACGGCATCGGGGCGGCCCGCCACCGGCTCGGCGAGAGCGGCGAGGCCGCCCACGCCCTGCACCGCGCCCTGCTCCTCGCGGAGGGCTCCAACGAGCGGCTGATCATGGGCCGGATCCTCGTCACCCTCGGTGAGTTGGCGCTCGGCACCGGGGAGGCCGACCTGGCGGTCCAGCACCTGCGGCGGGCCCGGCTGGTGTTCCGCCTCATGCGGACCCCCGCCGAGGAGGCCCGCACGCTCGACCTGCTGCGCTCCGCCCGGCTGGCCGCCGGCGACCCGGAGCCCCCCGCAGGCCCGGGTCCACCTTCCTAGTCGGCGATGAAGGCCACCGCGTAGTGGTTCAGCGAGAGGGTGAGGCTCACCCGGTGCCCCGACTCGCCGTCGGAGACCCGGAAGGTGGCCGCCACCTCGGGGTGCACGGTGAACAGGCCGAGCCCGCTGAAGTACCGGTCGACGTCGAACACCAGCCGGTAGAGGCCGCGCCCGCCGTCCGTCCCGCCCCACTCCTCGATCCGGCCGCTCGCGTCCGTTCTGCGCTCGACCACCGGCACCCACTCGTTGTCGACCAGCGACTCCAGTCTCGCGTCGAGGCCGACGGCGGTGCGCCCGTGGACGCTGTCCAGCGCTTCGACGATGACCCTCGCCATCAGCCCACCCGCCCCGGGCGCGGTAACCGGGCCGGCGGACGTTCCTCGGACGGGATATCTCGCATGAAAACCACTCCTTGCCTCAGTACACGATGCATTGGGAAAAGGGCGCGTCAAGCCTATTGTCAGGGGTCCCGCTATCGGCCCGCCATCGAATGATTATTTGTTCGAAAAGTCTTGACGGGCAGTGATTCCGGACCAGTAAAGTCACCGCTGCCAGCCACAATCCTCCGCCGCCGCACACCGCGACCTCCCGTCCGGTCGCCCGTCCGGCGGCGTTCCCGAAAGAGGCGGAAAATCCATGTCTTCGAAATCCGTCCCCACCGCACGGCGGCTCCGGGTATTCGACTCGACACTGCGCGACGGCGAACAGGCCCCGGGCAACGCGATGAACCCCGACCAGAAACTGGAGCTGGCCCTCGCCATCGAGGCGACCGGCGTGGACACCATCGAGGCCGGCTTCCCCAGCTCCTCACCGCGTGACTTCGAGGCGACCAGACTGATCGCGGGCGCGCTCACCACCGCCAAGGTGGCGACTCTCAACCGGGCCGTCCGCGCGGACATCGAGCTGGCCGCCGAGGCCGGCGGCGTCGAGCGCCACCAGGTCCAGATCATGGCCACCGGCAGCGACGTCCACCTGGAGCACAAGCGCGGCCTCACCCGGGCCGAGGGCCTGCACGAGATCATCGACAGCATCCGGTTCGCCCGCGAGCTGGGCTTCACCGACATCACGCTCGGCATCGAGGACGCCAGCCGGGGCAGCGACGACCTGCTGCGCCCGATGATCGAGGCCGGCATCGAGGAGGGCGCCGGCACGGTGGCGCTCGCCGACACCACCGGCTGCCTGATCCCGGCCGAGTTCGGCGCCCAGGTGGCGCGGGTCCGCTCCTGGATCCCGGACCACATCATCCTGTCCACCCACTGCCACCAGGACCTCGGGCTCTCCCTCGCCAACGCCCTGGCCGGCGTCGAGGCGGGCGCGGACGAGGTGCAGGCCACCATCGCCGGCATCGGCGAGCGCGCGGGCAACACCCCGCTGGAGGAACTGGCGGCGGTACTGCTCTACAAGGGCGAGCAGCTCGGCCTGACCAGCCGGCTGCGCACCGAGAAGTTCTACGAGGCCTACCAGCTGCTGGCCCGGATCATCGGAATGTCGACGCCGCGCAACAAGGCGATATTCGGGGAGAACGCCTTCGCCACCCAGGCCGGAATCCACCAGGCCGGAATGCTGCGCAATCCGGTGACCTACGAATACGTCGAGCCGCACAGCTTCGGCCGGGAGCGCGGAATTCTCATCGGCCGGCACTCCGGGCGCAATGTGGTCCGCAACCTGTTCGACCAGATGGGAATCGGCGCCGAGCGCGACCTGCTCGACGAGATCTACGAGACCTACATCGCGGGCCGCGCCGACGGCACCTGCATCGAACTGGGCGAGCTGCGCGAGATCATCGCCGAGCGCCTGGAGCGCACCAGCGAGATGGCGGTGGCCAGCTGATGGGCGGCACCGAGCGCAACCTGATCGAGAAGGTCTGGCAGAGCCACGTCGTCGACCAGGCACCGGGCGAGCCCGACCTGCTCTACATCGACCTGCACCTGCTCCACGAGGCGAGTTCCCCGCAGGCCTTCGACGGCCTCCAGCTGGCCGGCCGCCGGGTCCGCCGGCCCGACCTCGCGCTCGCCCTCGAGGACCACAACGTGCCCACCAACACGCTGCTGGTCAAGGACGCGATGGGCAGCGCCCAGCTGGAGCGCCTGCGCGAGAACTGCGAGGAGCAGGGGATCGAGCTGTTCTCGCTCGGCGACGATCGGCAGGGCATCGTGCACGTGGTGGCGCCCGAACTGGGCTTCGTGCGCCCCGGCATGACCGTGGTGTGCGGTGACAGCCACACCTCCACGCACGGCGCCTTCGGGGCGCTCGC
The DNA here is from genome assembly GCF_056435345.1 of Kitasatospora sp. NPDC043950. Classification (NCBI taxonomy): domain Bacteria; kingdom Bacillati; phylum Actinomycetota; class Actinomycetes; order Kitasatosporales; family Streptomycetaceae; genus Kitasatospora; species Kitasatospora sp. NPDC043950. Next base: position 111,275 of record NZ_JBWKER010000002.1, on the reverse strand, counting down.
CTTCGGCGTCGGCACCAGCGACGTCGAGCACGTGCTCGCCACCCAGACGCTGGCGCTCCAGCGCCCCCGGACGATGTCCGTCGAGTTCGTCGGCGAGCCGCCGGCCGACGTCACGCCGAAGGACCTGATCCTCGCGCTGATCGCGCACATCGGCGCCAACGGCGCCAACGGCTACGCGATCGAGTACCGCGGCAAGGCCGTCGAGGACCTCTCCATGGAGGGGCGGATGACGGTCTGCAACATGAGCATCGAGGCGGGCGCCCGCGCCGGCCTGATCGCCCCCGACGACACCACGCTCGCCTACCTGCGCGAGCGCTGGGACCCGGCCGCCGAGGCCGACTGGGACGAGGCCGTCCGCTACTGGCAGTCCCTGCGCACCGACGAGGGCGCCGCCTTCGACCGCGTGGTCGAACTGGACGTCACCGGGCTCAAGCCCTTCGTCACCTGGGGCACCAACCCCGGCCAGGCCGTCCCGCTGGACGCCGCGGTGCCGGCGCCCGAGACCTTCGCGACCCCCGCCGAGCAGCAGGCCGCGCGCCGCGCCCTGGAGTACATGGGCCTCGAACCGGACGTCGCCCTGCGGGACGTCGAGATCAACACGGTCTTCCTCGGCTCCTGCACCAACGGCCGGATCGAGGACCTGCGGGCCGCGGCCGACGTGCTGCGCGGCCGCAAGGTCTCCGACCGGATCACCATGCTCGTCGTCCCCGGCTCGATGGCCGTCCGGGCCCAGGCCGAGGAGGAGGGCCTGGACCAGGTCTTCCTCGACGCGGGCGCGCAGTGGCGGCTCTCCGGCTGCTCGATGTGCATGGGCATCAACGCCGACCGCCTCCAGGGCATCCAGCGGGTCGCGTCCACCTCCAACCGCAACTACGAGGGCCGGCAGGGCACCCACGCCCGCACCCACCTGGTCTCGCCCGTCGTCGCCGCCGCCACCGCCGTGGTCGGCCGCCTGGCCGCGCCGACCGAGCTGTGACCGCGCCCGCCGGGCACACCCGCCCGACCCGTTCCACCCGACCGGCCTGTTCGACCCGTTCGACCGACCGCAGCCAGACCGACCAGCAGGGGGCAGAGGCATGAGGGAGCCGCTCACGGCGCACACCGGACAGGCCGTGGCCCTGTCCCGGGACGACGTCGACACCGACCAGATCATCCCGGCCGAGTTCTGCAAGCGGCTGACCAAGACCGGCTACGCCGACACCCTGTTCGGGCACTGGCGCAAGGAGCCCGGGTTCGTCCTGAACCAGCCGCAGCACCAGGACGCGAGCGTCCTGGTGGCGGGCCACAACTTCGGCACCGGCAGCTCCCGCGAGCACGCCGTGTGGGCCCTGCGCGACTGGGGTTTCCGGGCCGTCATCGCCACCAGCTTCGGCGACATCTTCCTGCGCAACGCGCTGAAGAACGGTCTGCTGGCCGTCGCCCTGCCGGTGCCCGTCGTCGCCGACCTCGCCGAACGCGCCCAGGCCGACCCGAAGTTCGAGATCACCGTCGACCTGGAGCAGCTGACCGTCGGCACCGACCTCGGGACCTGGGAGTTCGAGGCCGACCAACGCGCCCGCTGGCTGCTGCTCAACGGCCTCGACGACATCGACGTCACCCTGCGCAAGGCCGACGCGATCGCCGCCTTCGAGCAGGGCCGCCCGGCCTGGATGACCAGCATCACCCGCGGCGCCTTCTCCTCCCCGGACACCGCGAAGCAGCGCCGGGCCTCCTGACGACCGCACCCCCCGGCGCAGCTCCCAGGGCCGCGCGGCGGTGACCCTGCCCGACGCCCCCGGCCCGGCCGACCCGACCCACACCCGGCCGGCCCCACCCCAGAAACGGTGAGAGACCCATGACCAAGACAGTGACCGTCATCCCCGGTGACGGCATCGGCCCCGAGGTGACCAAGGAGGCCCTGGAGACCATCGAGTCGCTGGGCCTGGACCTCGCGGTCGACGTGCTCGACCACGTCAACGCCGACACCTACCTGCGGACCGGGGTCTCCCTGTCCGACGAGGACTTCGAGCGGATCAAGGCGAGCGACTCGGTGCTCTTCGGCGCCATCGGCGACCCCCGCGTGAAGACCTCGGACTACGGCCGCGGCGTCCTGCTGCGTCTGCGCTTCGACCTCGACCTGTACGTCAACCACCGCCCGGCCACCCTGCTCCAGGAGCGGCTGAGCCCGCTGCGCGACGCCCGGACCCGCGCCATCGACGCCGTGATCGTCCGGGAGAACACCGAGGGCCTCTACACCGACATCGGCGGTGTGCTGCGCGGGAACACCGTGCACGAGATGGCCGTCGACGCGGACGTCAGCACCTACATGGGCGTCTCGCGGGTGATGGAGTACGCGTACTCGATCGCCGAGCGCGGCGTCTGCATGGTCGACAAGTCCAACGCCGTCCGGCACGGCGGCCAGGTGTGGCAGCGGGTGTTCCGCGAGGCCGCCGCGAAGTACCCCGCCATCAGCTCCACCCACCTCTACGTCGACGCCGCCGCGATGAAGCTGATCTCCGACCCGTCGCAGTTCGACGTGATCGTCACCAACAACTCGTACGGCGACATCCTCAGCGACCTGGCGGCCATGCTGGCCGGCGGCCTGGGCAACGCGGCCTCGGCCAACATCAACCCGGACACCGGGTTCGGCCTCTACGAGCCGGTGCACGGCAGCGCGCCCGACATCGCCGGCCAGGGCATCGGCAACCCCTTCGGCGCCATCCTCAGCTCCGCGCTGATGCTGGAGCGCCTGGGCTGGGCCGCCGAGGCGAAGGCGATCCAGCTGGCCGTCGGCACGGCCGTGGCCGAGGGCGCCTGCACGCCGGACCTCGGCGGCTCCCTCACCACCGAGCAGGTCGGCGCCGCGGTCAGGGCGGCCCTCGCGGCGGCCTGACGGCATGACCCGCCCCCACCCCCCAACCGCCGCCGTGGTCGCCCCACCGACCACGGCGGCCGGGTCCGTCCTCCCCGACACCGCCCGGCGGGCGGGCGTCCGAAGGCGGACCCAGGCCGCTCAGCCCCAGGGATTGTGCTCGTGCGATTCGCTGACCGCGGTACGGAACGTGGTGTGCTCGATCATCTCGTACGGACTCCAACTCCTGGACGGCGCGGCCGGTCGGCAGCGGTTGAAAGGATGGCTGAAGCCTGGCAGCTCCGGCCATCGGCCCGCTATCGACGCCCGCTGGGCACGCCTGCTGTCGACGCCCGCCGGGTACGCCCGCTGTCGACGCCCGCGCCCGGCCGGACGGCACCGGGTTCGGCGCCGCCGGGGCGGCGGGGCCGGCTCGGTAGGATCCTGGCATGGGTGCGCAGGAAGAGGCGTGGGACACGGACGCGGCGGAGCGGGCGGTCGCGGTGCTGAAGGCGGTCGCCGACCCCTCCCGGTACCGGCTGCTCTGGGCGCTGACCCGGCGGGAGCTGCCGGTCAGCGAACTGGCGGAGCTGCTGGGCGCGCACGTGGCGGCGACCTCGCAGCACCTGGCCAGGCTGCGGGCGGCCGGGCTGGTCGTCTCGCGCCGGGAGGGCACCCGGATCTTCTACCGGGCCGCCGAGGTGCGCGGCCTGCTGACGGAGGCGGCGCTGATCGCCAACGACCTGCCCGGGCGCGGTGACGGCGGTGACGGCGGCGGTACCGGCCCGGCCGCCGCGACGGCCGAGCAGCCGTTCGCCCGCGCCGTCCGCTCCGCCCGCCGCCGCCCGGCCACCGGCCAGGCCTGAGGCCCGTCCTAGGGCGTCTCCTCGTCGAGCCGGTACTCCCGCAGGGCGGCGTCGTAGCCGAACAGCCCGGCGTAGCGGCCCCAGTCGGTGGCGGTCTCCAGCTGCCGGTCGACCTGTTCGCTGGTGTAGTGGTGGGCGAGCAGGTCGCGGAAGAAGCCGGCGTGCACGGCGGTGCCGGGGCGGCCGCGCAGGCCGTTGGTGATCAGCCGGACCAGCGGGACGTCCACCGCGGCTCCGGCGAAGATGGTCCGGGACTCCTGGACGTCGGCTCCGGCGAAGGCGGTGCCGGCCTCGGTGAGCAGCAGGTCGTCGCCGTGGATCTCGGCGAAGCCGAGCAGGTCGAGGGCGTCGAGCTGGGGGAGCATGTCGTCGATGTCGAGGCCGAGTTCGTCGGCGAGGTCGGCGAGGTCGCAGCAGCCGCCGCGGTGGGCGATCATCGCGGCGAGGCCGGCGAGGCCGTCCACGCTGGCGGTGGGCAGCGGGGTGTTGGCGACGGTGCGCCGGTCGGGCCGGGCGCCGTCGGCGCGGCCGGGCAGGCGGGTCTCCTTGGGGCGTCCGGTCATGATCCGGTAGACCCGGTCGACGAGTTCGTCGAAGGCGGCGGCGTCGCGGTCGCGGGGCCGGTCGAGGTCGACCTCGACGGTCTCCCGGATGGTGCCGTACGGGCGGGAGCCGAGGACGACGATGCGGTCGGCCATCAGGACCGCCTCCTCGATGTTGTGGGTGACCAGTACGACGGCGCGGGTGGGGAACTGGCCGGACTCCCACAGTTCCAGCAGTTCGCCGCGCAGGTTCTCGGCGGTGAGGACGTCCAGCGCCGAGAAGGGCTCGTCCATCATCAGCACGTCCGGTTCGACGACCAGGGCGCGGGCGAAGCCGACGCGCTGGCGCATGCCGCCGGAGAGCTCCTTGGGGTAGGCGGACTCGAAGCCGGCCAGGCCGATCAGGTCGATGGCCTGGACGGCGGCCTCGGTGCGCTCCCGGGGCGGCACGCCGCGGGCCTCCAGGCCGAGTTCGACGTTCTGCCGGACGGTCAGCCAGGGCAGCAGCGCGAAGGTCTGGAACACCAGGGCGCTGCCCGGGTTGGCGCCGGTGAGCGGGGTGCCGCGGTAGGCGACGGTGCCGGAGCTGGGCGGGATCAGTCCGGACAGGCAGCGCAGCAGGGTGGACTTGCCGGAGCCGGAGCGGCCGAGCAGGGCGACGATCTCGCCGGCCCGGACGGTGAGGTCGATGCCGGACAGCACGGGCAGCGCGCCGTCGGCGCCGGCGTAGGCCTTGGTGAGGCCGACGGTCTCCAGCAGGATCTCGCCGTCGGCGGGGGAGCCGGGGGAGCCGGGGGAGCCGGGGGAGTCGGAGGAGTCGGAGGAGTCGGCGGGGGAGAACACAGCGGCGGCGGGCGGCGCGGTGCGGGCGGCGCGCGGGAACGGGAAGCGCATGCGGGGACCTCCGGGGCGGGGAGCGGGCGCGGGTCAGAGCGAGTAGCGGCGCTCGGCCAGGCGGTAGAGGCGGCGCCAGAGCAGCCGGTTGAGGGCGACGACGTACAGGCTCATCACCGCCACCCCGGCGAGCAGGTGCGGGTAGTCGCCGTGCTCGGTGGCCCGCGCGATGTACGCGCCGAGGCCGGTGGCGGTGAGCGTGGTGCCGCCGAAGGTGACGACCTCGGAGACGATGGAGGCGTTCCAGGCGCCGCCGGAGGCGGTGAGTCCGCCGGTGACGTAGGCCGGGAAGATCCCGGGGATGATCAGCCGCCGCCAGCGCTGCCAGCCGCGCACGCCCAGGTCGTCCATGGCCTCGCGCAGGTCGGTGGGGATGGCCATGGCGCCGGCGATGGTGTTGAACAGGATGTACCACTGGGCGCCGAGGGCCATCAGCAGGACGCCGCCGAGGTCGATCGACAGCCCGGTCCGCAGCAGCAGCCACACGACCAGCGGGAAGAGGAAGTTGGCAGGGAAGCTGGCGAGCACCTGCACCAGCGGCTGGGCGATCCGGGTCAGCCGGGGGGAGAAGCCGATCCGCACGCCGACCGGCACCCAGACCAGGGTGGCGACGGTCACCAGGACGACGACCCGGGCGAGGGTGGCGAGGCCGAGCAGCAGCGGTTCGCCGAACACGCCGAGGCCGGTCGCGCCGTGCAGGTAGCGGCCGAGGTCGACCAGGCCCCAGAGCACGAGGCCGCCGGCGACGGCGGCGAAGGCGGTGTCCCCGGCGCGCCGCCGCCCGGGGTCGACGGCCAGCGGGCGGTCGTCGGTGCCCAGCAGGCGCCCGGCCCGGGAGAGCGCCCGCCACCCCGGGCGCAGCAGCCGGCCGAGCAGCCCGGGCCAGTGGGAGCGGCGCAGCAGGTCCAGCACGACGGAGCGCTGCACCTCGGTGGCCTCGGACTGCTCGTTCTTGAAGCGTTCGGCCCAGGCGGTGAGCGGGCGCCAGAACAGCAGGTTGACGCCGACCACCAGGACGGCCATGGTGGCGATCGCCCAGCCGACCCGGCCGAGGTCGCCGGCGGCGATGGCCGCGCCCGCGTAGGAGCCGACCCCGGGCAGCGCGTAGCGCTGGTTGTCGACGCTGATCGCCTCGGAGGCGACCAGGAAGAACCAGCCGCCGCCGAAGCTCAGCATGCCGTTCCAGACCAGGCCGATCATGCCCGAGGGCAGTTCGACCTTCCAGAACCGCATCCACCGGGTGAAGCGGAACGAGCGCGACAGCTCGTCGAGTTCGGGCGGCAGCGAGACCAGCGAGCAGTAGAAGCCGAAGGTCATGTTCCAGGCCTGGGAGGTGAAGATGGCGAACACCGCCGCGCACTCCAGGCCCAGTACGGAGCCGGGGAACAGGGCGAGGAAGCCGGTCACCGCGACGGTCAGGAAGGCGAGCACCGGCACCGACTGGAGGATGTCCAGGGCCGGGATCAGGACCCGCTCCAGCCGGCGGCTGCGGGCCGCGGCGTAGGCGTAGCCGAAGGTGAAGACCACCGACACGGCGAGCGCGGCGAACATCCGCAGCAGCGAGCGGGCCGCGTCGTACGGCAGCCGGGCCGGGTCGGTGTCGACCGCCGCGTTCCGGCCGGTGGAGAACCGGACGGTGGTGCCCTGCCCGACCCGCAGCGCGAGGTAGAGCAGCACCAGGACGGCGGCCGCGACGAGCGCGTCCACCCAGGTCATCCGGGCCAGGCGGGCGGCCGTCCGGGACGGCAGTGAGCCCCGGGCGGCGCCCGGGGCCGGCTTCGGCAGGGTCATGGGGTGCACCTCCGGCGCGCACCCGGGGCCCCGGGGTCGGGAGAGGTGCGTGCGACGTCAGCGGGATCGGGACGAACGCCGCGTCCCCCCGGGCCGTTGCGTCAGGCGCGCGGTCGGGCGTGGGGGAGGCGGCCGGTACGGCGGCGCGTACTGGGAGGGTCTTCGCCCATGGCCGCCTCCTCCGGTGGTGTCGTCTGGTGTCGTCCCGGGCCCGTCCTGCGGGCCCCGGGCAGTCTGCTCCTCGGGTACGTCCGTAGGCAAATGGATCCGGGGTTCCTCCGCGCGCCGGCTCAGGCCGCTTCGACGAACTCCAGCAGGTTGCCGACGGGGTCGGTGGTGTAGAAGCGGCGCCGGGGCGGCAGGCTGTCGTCCCACACCACGAGCGCGCCGAGCTCGGACAGCCGCGAGGCGAAGTCGTCGATCTCGGAGACCGCGATCCCGGGGTGGGCCTTGGTGCTGGGGCGGAAGCGCTCCTCGATGCCGAGGTAGAGCCGGACCCGGCCGCCGTCGGCGGCGAACCAGCAGCCGCCGCCCCCGGTCAGCGGCCGGGGCTTGGGGATCTCGGCCATCTGCAGGACGTCGCCGTAGAAGGCCCGCAGCAGGGCCTCGCTGCCGGGGGGTGCGGAGAGCTGGACGTGGTCGAGGGCCGTGATCACTGCGGCCTCCTCTCGGGAGCGGTGTGGTGCCGGGCCGCGGTGACCAGCAGCCGGGCGGTCGGGGTGGACAGGTCGAGGTGGTGGGCGATCCACTGGGGGTCGTGCCCGTGGGTGGCGAACACCCAGGCGGTGTAGAGCCGGTTCAGGCCGGGGGCGCCGGGCGACAGCAGCAGCGGTCGGACCTGCTCCATCGGGAACCCGTCCAGGGAGCGGGCGCTGAACCACTGGGTGTCGTCCTCGTCGGGGGCGGCGGGTCGGGCGGTGCCGCGCCCGCTGCGGGCGAGCAGCAGGGCGAGGAGCAGCCCGGCCGCCGAGGCGCCGATGAGCACGCCGGAGAGGAAGATCCGCAGCCGCCCCGGGGCGACGCCGACGGCGATCCCCTGGAGGGTGAGGAGGAGCAGGACGCCGCACAGCGCCGTCCCTCTGCTGGTCCAGGGGAACAGGGCGGTTCTGGTCACGACGGTGTCCTCCTTCGGTGGGGTGGCGGCCGGCGGGGTGCCGCCGGGGCGGGCGATCGGGCCTCGGTCGGTGCGATCGGTCGGCGGTCAGGCGACGCGGGTCAGGCGGGGGTCGTACTTGTAGCCGATCTGGCGAACGGTGGCGATCGCCTCCCGGTGGCCGGGGCCGAGCTTGCGGCGGATCCGGGCGATGTGGGTGGCGATGGTGCGGGTGTCGCCGGTGTCCGGCCGGCCCCAGACCGTCTCCATCAGCTGGCGGCGGGAGTGGACCCGCAGCGGGTTGTCGACCAGGTGCGCGAGCAGCTCGAACTCCAGGTAGGGGAGGGTCAGTTGCTGCCCGTCGACGGTGACGGTGCGCTGTTCGGGGTCCACCACCAGGCCGGTGTCCGGGTCGACGGCGGGCCGGGGGGCCGGGGCGGGGCGCGGACGCCGGGGCGGGGCGGCGGCGGTGTGGTCCGAGAAGATGGCTTCGAGCCTGGGGTAGCGCACGGCCATGGCGGATGCTCCTTCGGCGGGTCGGTGCGGAGTCGGTGCGGATCTGTACGAATCGGGACGGGCCGGTCAGCGGGCGGGGTGCCAGGGGTGCCAGGAGGCTTCCAGTCGGGCGGTGCTGTCCGGGGCCGTGACGGTCCGCCAGCTGGCCCGCAGCCGGGCGGGGCGGTCGGCGGAGGCGGCGGCCGGTGCCGGGGCCTGGGTCGTGACGGCGTGCAGGACGGGGCTGTCCAGCGGGCTCTCCGCCAGGCGTCGGCCCACGGCGGCGAGCGCGGCGCGCAGGCGGCCGCGGCCGGCGGACGGGAGGGAGGGGTGGAACGCGGCGACGATGGACATGGCAGGTCACCTCCGTGACGGGGCGGCGGGTGGAGGGGGTGCGCGAGGGCGCGGGTGGTGCGGTCGGCGGGGCGTCAGCCGTGCGGCCGGTGGCGGGCGGCGGCGCGGCTGAGGCGGCGCGCGGCGGCCGGCGGGAGGTCCGCGAAGTCGGCGAGCCAGTCCGGGCGGTGGCCCTGGCGGGCCAGCAGGTAGGTCAGGTGCACGCGCGGCTCGTACGCGGAGGCCCGGGTGTTGGGTGTGCCGGAGTGCGGGCAGGCGCCGGGGTCGTCGAGGCGGTAGTCCCTCTCGACGCCGTCGTGCAGGGCGAGGCGGACGCGCGGGCAGTGGTGGTGAAGGGCGGTGCGCATGGCCGTACTTCCTTCCTTCCCCGGGTGCGGGGCGGTCGAGGTTTCCGGGTCGGGGCCGGGGCGGCGGCACTGTCGGGCGCCGCCCCGGCGGCGGCTCAGTGGTTGAGCGCGGTCTGGACGATCTTGATGATGACCATCACCATCGCGACCAGGAGGTAGGCGCGCAGGGCGCCCATGCCGACCTTGCGGGCGGTGGACATGACCGGCTTGCCGAGGGTCTCCAGCGGGGGCATCCGCCACTCCTCGCGGCCGGTGCGGTCGATCGGGTCCTCCTTGGTGGCGGTGCGGCCGAAGGTGAAGAAGTACCCGGCGACCAGCACGCCCGCCACGCCGCAGCCGGCCATGATCCACAGGATGGCCTGCGAGCTGATGTCGGGCCAGACCACGGCGGCGGTCAGGATCAGCGACAGCATCACCAGGACCCCGACCACGGCGGAGGTGAAGGCGTTGGTCTTGGGCCCGTTGACCCACGGCCCCAGGACGGCCTTGTCGTTGCAGAGCAGCAGCAGGAACACCGTCGCCGAGGGCAGCAGCACACCCGCCAGCACCTGGACGAACTGCGTCATCAGGCCCTGGGTGTAGCCGGTGGACAGCAGCGTGATCGCGGCCGCCGCGACCACCAGGCCCGCGTAGATCGCGTAGAAGCCCCTGGCGCCCTTGACGCCCCGGTGCAGCGAGTGCCTGATGCCGAACACGTCGCCGATCGCGTAGGCGGTCGACAGCGACACGGCGAAGGCGCCGATGATCGAGGCGTCCAGCAGGGCGATGGCGAACAGCACGCCCACCACGTGCCCGGCCTTGTCCTCAAGGCCCTTGGCGACGGCGGCCGCGTCGGAGAACTGGCCGAAGCCGTCGGTGCCGGCGAAGGCCGCGGCGGTGAAGCCCATCATCGCGGCGGCGCCGATGATGACGATGGCGATCCCGATCCACAGGTCGACCTTCTCGTACTTCATGAACCGCGGCGTGATCCGCTTGTCGATGACGTACGACTGCTGGAAGAACAGCTGCCACGGGGCGACGGTGGTGCCCACGATGGAGACGATCACCAGCATCACGGCCGCCAGCTGGCCCGAGCCGCCCGGCATGCCGGGCACCACGAAGTCGTGCGCCATCTGCGAGGTCTTCGGGTGGACCATGAAGTAGATCGGCACCAGCAGCAGCGAGCCCACGCACAGCGTGACCGCGACGCGCTCGAAGCGCTGGAACGAGCCGGTGAACGCCGAGGCGATGATCACCACTGCCGCCAGCACCACCGCGGCCACCTTCGGCAGCCCGAGGTATCCGGCCGCCAGGGTGACGCCGATGAACTCGGTGACCAGCGTCAGCGCGTTCAGCAGGAACAGGTCGATGACGCTGAACGCGCCCCAGAACTTCCCGAAGCGCTCCAGGATCAGCCGGGCGTGGCCGACACCGGTGACAGCGCCCAGGCGCAGCACCATCTCCTGGTTCACGTACAGCACCGGGACCAGCATCAGCAGCGTCCACAGCAACTGCGTGCCGTAGTTCTGCCCCGCCTGCCCGTACGTCGAGAAGGCGCCCGCGTCGTTGTCGCCGACCATCACGATCAGGCCGGGGCCCACGATGGCGAGCAGGGTCTTGAGTCTTGCGGACAGGCCGCGGCGCGGCGTGGTGTCGTCGAGCCGGATGGTGCCGAGCGCACCCTTGATGTCGCCGACGTGGGCGTCGTCCAGTACCGCTGAACGCGGGGCGGGGACCTTGGAGTTGAGCGTGGCGTTGGTGGTCATGACGATCCTCCCGTGGGCCCCGGGGCAGGCGGGGCGATCGGGGGCGCACGGCGGCGATCCCCCTGCGGACGGGCGCGGCGCATCGCCACCCGGCGGTGCGGGCCCGTTCGGGCACGGCGAAGCCGGGTGTTGAGGTGATGTACCGTCAGAAATGTTCGCAGGGAGGGTCGTTACCGCGTGCCGGGAGTGTGCGAGGACAGGCGGGGGTAGGGGCAACTGTGGCCCGGACTACTGCAATCCATGTCTCTCGCCTCCTCCCGGTCGACGCACCCCGTGGTGCGTGTGATCGACGCGGCAAGGAGTTCGCCGGCGCGCGAAGCGACCGCCGGTTCACCCCAACTCGTCAGAGCTTTGGCACTCCACGGCGTGTCCAGCCCGGTCGGGCCGGAAGCCACTTCGGATCAACCCTTAGGTCGGGAAGATCTGTCCTAACCCTGGGCGTCTCTCGACGTCGTCGGATCAGTGGCCTGTGTCCGTGAAGAAGCCTCACCGAACGAGGTGCCTTCTTCAAACCTCCAGAAGCATAGACCGCGCGGAGGCCGATACTTGCGTACTTGGTAGAACCTTTACCTTCTGTCTCCGGTCGTCCCGGCCGAGGCGCGGCGAGGGGTGGCGGGGGGCGGCGGGGCGGATCGGGTGACGTGGGGTTTTGCCGCCGGGCCGCCACGGAACGACTTCCCACCGCATCGGCAGCAGCACCAGGTTGCGCCCGAATCCGAGGGGTGGCATGGCGTCCGCAGGCTCCCAGGGTGGTCCCCGGCAGGCGCGGGCCCTCGTGCTCGCCCGCCACGCGAAGCTGTGGCTCGTCCCGAGCATCCTGTGCGGCCTGCTGGCCGTGGTGCTCTCGCTGCTCTACATGGGCGGCATCCTCAACCCGACCGGGCACCTGCACCGGCTCCCGATCGCCCTGGTGAACGCGGATCAGGGCCCGCCGCCGCCGGGCCGGGCGGAGACCCTGGGCGCGCGGCTCAGCCGGGAGATCGTCGCCGGGACGCCCGGCAGCACCGTCGACTGGCGCCAGGTCGACCAGGCCGAGGCGATGGACCAGCTCTCCACCGGGAAGGTCTACGGCGCGCTGCTCGTCCCGCAGGCGTTCACCGCCGACGTGGCGGCACTGACCACCGGCCGGGCCACCGAACGGCCCACCCTGACGGTGCTCACCAACCCCGGCCTCGGCAGCCTCGGCTCCTCGCTGGCCTCCCAGATCACCCAGTCCGCCGCCCACCAGGCCTCGCTGGCGCTCGGCAAGGAGCTGACCGCGGCCGCGCCGCCGTCCGGTTCCGCCGGCTCCGGCTCCGGCACGGGCACCAGCGCCACCGCGCGGCTGCTGCTCGCCGACCCGCTCGCCGTCACCACCCGGGTCGGCCACCCGATCGGCGCCCACAGCGGGCTCGGCCTGAGCGCCTTCTACTACACCCTGCTGGCCGTGCTGACCGGCTTCATCGGCGGCAACATCATCCACAACGGCGTCGACACCGCGCTTGGCTACAGCGACAGCGAGCTCGGCCCCTGGCACACCCGGCGCCCGACCGTCCCGATCACCCGCACCCAGACTCTGCTGCTGAAGATGGTCATGACGGCCGGCATCATGCTGCTCACCACCACCCTGGTGATGCTCTGCTCGGTCACCGTCCTCGGCATGGACGCCCCGCACCAGGCGCTGCTCTGGGTCTTCGCCTACTGCGCCAGCCTCGCCGTCGGCCTCGGGGTCCAGGCGATCAACGCGGCGTTCGGCGGGATCGGGCAGCTGGTGTCCATGTTCGTCTTCATCGCGCTGGCGCTGCCCTCCTCGGGGGCGACCATCCCGCTCCAGGCGGTGCCCGGCTTCTACCGCTTCCTCAGCGTCTTCGAGCCGATGCGCCAGCTCAGCGACGGCATCCGGGCGATCCTGTTCTTCGACGCCCGGGCGGACGCGGGCCTGGCCCGGGGCTGGACCATGATCGCGGTCGGCGTGCTGCTCGCCCTGGCCTTCGGCTTCGGGATGACCCGGTACTACGACCGCAAGGGCCTGCACCGCTGGACGCCGCAGCCGTCGGAGTAGGCGTTCAGGAGTGGGCGTTCAGGAGTGGGCGTTCAGGAGTGGGCGCCGTCCTCGGTTCCTACGCCTTGGTGACGGTGACCTTGAGGTGCTTCATGATCGGCTGGTCGCTCTGGGTGCTGTGGTCGGCGATCGCGCACAGCACGTTCATCTCGGGCATGTAGCCCGCCGCGCAGCCGCGCGGGATGTCGTACGGGATCGCGAGGTAGCCGTTCAGGGTGCGGGTGCTGCCGTCCTTCGCGGTGCTGGTGATGTCGACCGGATCGAACTCGGCGATGCCGCGCTCGCGCATGTCGTCGGTGTTCAGGAAGACCAGCGTGCGCAGGTTCCGCACGCCCCGGTAGCGGTCGTTGTCGGAGTAGATCGTGGTGTTCCACTGGTCGTGGGAGCGCATGGTGCCCAGCGCCAGGGTGCCCGGGGCGGGGACGACGTCGGGCAGCGGGGCGGTGGAGAACTCGGCCCGCCCGGAGGGGGTGAGGAAGACCAGTTCGCGGGCCGGCTGCTTGATCCGGAACCCGAGGGGCAGCCGCACCCGGCGGTTGAAGTCCTCGAAGCCGTCCAGGGCCCGGGACATGGTGTCGCGGATGCGGTCGTAGTCCTCGATGTACCACTCCCACGGTGTCCCGCTGTCCGGCAGCGCCGCGCGGGCCATCCCGGCGACGATGGCGGGCTCGGACAGCAGGTGCGGGGAGGCCGGGCGCTTCATGCCGACGGACAGGTGCACCATGCTCATCGAGTCCTCGACCGAGGTGCTCTGCACCCCGCCGCGCTGGTGGTCCTTCTCGGTGCGGCCCAGGCACGGCAGGATCAGCGCCCGGCGGCCGTGCACCAGGTGGCTGCGGTTCAGCTTGGTGCTCACCTGGACGGTCAACTCGCAGCCGCGCAGCGCCTCGTGGGTGTAGGGCGTGTCGGGCGCGGCGAGCGCGAAGTTGCCGCCCATGGCGACGAAGACCGTCACCTCGCCGCGCCGCATCGCCTCGATGGCGGAGACGGTGTCCAGGCCGTGCGCGCGTGGCGGGTCGATCCCGCAGGCCTCGGCGAGGCGGTCCAGGAACTCGGGTGAGGGGCGGTGGTCGATGCCGCAGGTGCGGTTGCCCTGGACGTTGCTGTGCCCGCGCACCGGCGACGGGCCGGCGCCCTCGCGGCCCAGGTTGCCGCGCAGCAGCAGGAGGTTGACGATCTCCCGCACGGTGTCCACGCCGTGCTCGTGCTGGGTGACGCCCAGGCACCAGCTGACGATGGAGCGGTCGGCGTCGCGGTAGACCCGGGCGGCCTTGAGGACCTCGGCCCGGTCGAGCCCGCTCTGCCGCTCGATCTCCTCCCAGGGGGTGGCCCCGCACAGCGCGCGGTAGGCCTCGAACCCGGTGGTGTGGCGCTCGATGAACTGCCGGTCCAGGGCCCGGGGGTCGGCCGTGGCCTGCTCCAGGATCGCCTTGGCCATGCCGCGCACCAGTGCCATGTCGCCGCCGATGCGCGGTTGGAGGTTCAGGGTGCTGGTCTTCGTGGACTTGAACAGCGCCATGTCCACGAAGTCGTGCGGGACGATGGTGCGGGTGGCGGCCGCCTCGATCAGCGGGTTGATGTGCACGATCTGCGCGCCGCGACGGTGCGCGTCGGCGAGGGCGGTGAGCATCCGGGGCGCGTTGGAGGCGGCGTTGACGCCCATGATGAACAGCGCGTCGGTGACCTCCCAGTCCTTGAGGTCGACCGTGCCCTTCCCGGTGCCCAGCGAGGCCTGGAGGGCGCGTCCGCTGGCCTCGTGGCACATGTTGGAGCAGTCCGGCAGGTTGTTGGTGCCCAGTTCGCGGGCCATCAGCTGGTAGAGGAAGGTGGCCTCGTTGCCGAGCCGACCGGAGGTGTAGAAGGCGGCCCGGTTCGGGTCGTCCAGCTCGCGCAGGGTGCGGCCGACCAGCTCGAAGGCGTCCTTCCAGCTGATCGGGACGTAGTGGTCCGAGGCGGCGTCGTACACCATCGGCTCGGTGAGGCGGCCCTGGTCCTCCAGCGCGAAGTCGCTCCACCCGGACAGCTCGGTCACCGAGTGGGCGGCGAAGAACTCGCGGCCGACCCGCTTGCGGGTCATCTCCCAGGTGACGTGCTTGATGCCGTTCTCGCAGATGTCCAGGTGCAGGCCCTTGGTGTCGTCCGGCCAGGCGCACCCGGGGCAGTCGAACCCGGTGTTCTCGTGGTTCATCCGCATGATCGCCCGGGGCCCGTCCACGTACGCGCCCTCCTTCACCAGGAAGCGCGTCACGCTCTTCGCGGCACCCCAGCCGGCGGCCGGGTGGTGGTACGGCGCGAACTGCGGCGGCCCGACGGGGTCGGGGCCCACGGCCGGCTCGTCCCGGGCGGGGCGGTTCCGGGCGGCGTGGTTCTGCGCGGGGTCCTGCGCGGAGTCGTCCCGCGCGCGGCCGTCGGGGGAGTTCACGAAGCCCTCCGTCCGCCGACCGACAGCACGACCGCGCTCGCCGCGCCGTTCGGCGCCTCGTAGTTCACGGTCTCCCCGGCATGCCGCCCGAGCAGCGCTCGCCCGAGCGGGCTGTCTGCGGTCACCAGGGTCTCCTCCCGCACCTCGGCGAGCTCCGCCACCTCGACGGTCTCCTCCACCCCGTCCGCGAACCGCACGGTGACGGTGGAGCCCACCCCCACCACCTCCGTGGACGGCGGCCCGGCGGCGGCCCCCTCGCGGACCCGGGCCTCCAGCTCGGCGATCCGCTCGTCCAGCCGGGCGACGTCGTCGGCCCGCTGCAACTCGTCCGCCGCGTCCGCCCGGTCGCCGACGTCCTCCCCGCGCAGCGTCCCCACCACTTTCGCCCGCTCGCCGCGCAGCTCGGCCAACTCCTCCTGCACGGCGCGCAGGGCCTCGGCACTGATGGGCTCGGGACCGTCTGTCATGGCTGCTCCCGGGTCGTTCGCGGAACGCTCAAGCACGGGTCGCTTCCATTACCCCACCACCCCGCACCCCCGGCAAATCCGCCGTGGGCGAGGCTCCCGCGACCGGCCCCGGGGGTGGCGGTGATCACCTTCGCGGTGGGCGGGCGTCGGGGCGGTGGGCCCCGGTCGGGACGAAGCCGCAGGTCCGGGCGGTGCGGGCGGGGCGCGGCCGGGCAGGCGGGGGGAGGGACCGGCCGAAGGGGTGGGGGCGGGCGAAGCTACCATGTGCGCAACACCCTCAGCTCGAAAGATGGACTTGTGACTGTCAACGACGACGTGTTCACGGACTGGAAGAACCGCGAGGAGATCGCGGAGTCGATGATCCCGATCATCGGGCGACTGCACCGCGAGCGGGACGTGACCGTCCTGCTGCACAGCAGGTCCCTGGTGAACAAGTCGGTGGTCAGCATCCTGA
The DNA here is from genome assembly GCF_056435345.1 of Kitasatospora sp. NPDC043950. Lineage (NCBI taxonomy): Bacteria > Bacillati > Actinomycetota > Actinomycetes > Kitasatosporales > Streptomycetaceae > Kitasatospora > Kitasatospora sp. NPDC043950. Next base: position 94,934 of record NZ_JBWKER010000002.1, on the reverse strand, counting down.
AGACGCACCGCTTCGCCCGCCAGATAGCCGGCGAGGAGCTCTCGGTCACCGAGACGATGCCCTTCCTGAGTGCGCTGACCACCCTGGACCTCGGCCCCTCGCAGATCGACATCGGCATGCTCGCCGCGACCTACCGGGCCGACGACCACGGCCTGTCGGTCGAGGAGTTCACCGCCCGGGCCGTCTCCGGCGCCACCGGCGAGAACAAGCTGGAGCGCCGCGACGCCCGCGACGTCGTCCTCTACGGCTTCGGCCGGATCGGCCGCCTGGTCGCCCGCCTGCTGATCGAGAAGGCCTCCGGCAACGGCCTGCGCCTGAAGGCCATCGTCGTGCGCGACAGCGGCGGCGACGACCTGGTCAAGCGCGCCTCGCTGCTGCGCCGGGACTCCATCCACGGCCAGTTCCAGGGCACGATCACCGTCGACGAGGCGAACAACAAGATCATCGCCAACGGCAACGAGATCACCGTGATCTACTCCGACGACCCGACCAAGGTCGACTACACGGAGTACGGGATCAAGGACGCCATCCTGATCGACAACACCGGCCGCTGGCGCGACCGGGAGGGCCTGTCCAAGCACCTGCGCCCCGGCATCGCCAAGGTCGTGCTGACCGCGCCGGGCAAGGGCGACGTCCCGAACATCGTCCACGGCGTCAACCACGACACGATCAAGCCCGACGAGCAGATCCTGTCCTGCGCCTCCTGCACCACCAACGCCATCGTCCCGCCGCTGAAGGCGATGGACGACGAGTACGGCGTGCTGCGCGGGCACGTGGAGACCGTCCACTCGTTCACCAACGACCAGAACCTGCTGGACAACTACCACAAGGCCGACCGTCGCGGCCGCTCGGCACCGCTCAACATGGTGATCACCGAGACCGGCGCCGCCTCGGCCGTCGCCAAGGCCCTCCCGGACCTCCAGGCGAAGATCACCGGCAGCTCGATCCGCGTCCCCGTGCCGGACGTCTCGATCGCCATCCTCAACCTGCAGCTGGCCCGCGAGACCAACCGCGAGGAGGTCCTCGACTACCTGCGCGACGTCTCGCTGACCTCGCCGCTGAAGCGCCAGATCGACTACACCGACTCCCCGGACGCGGTCTCCAGCGACTTCATCGGCTCGCGCCACGCCTCGATCGTCGACGCCGGCGCCACCAAGGTCGAGGGCGACAACGCGATCCTCTACCTGTGGTACGACAACGAGTTCGGCTACTCCTGCCAGGTCATCCGGGTCGTCCAGTACGTCTCGGGCGTCGAGTTCCCGACCTACCCGGCCCCGGCGGTCTGATCCTCAGGTAGTTCAGGTAGTTCCGGCAGTCCCGGGGGGGGGGGGGGGGGGGGGGGGGGGGGGGGGGGGGGGGGGGGGGGGGGGGGGGGGGGGGGGGGGGGGTGGGGGGGGGGGTGGACTGCCGGCGGCAGCGTAGCAGAGTATGAGAG
>NZ_JBWKER010000002.1:65368-93489 GCF_056435345.1 Kitasatospora sp. NPDC043950 | reverse complement strand
CCGCCTTACCCCCCCCTGCTGCCGGATACTCCCCCCTCCCCCCCCCCCCCCTCCCCCCCCCCCCCCCCCCCCCCCCCCCCCCCCCCCCCCCCCCCCCCCCCCCCCCCCCCGCCGTTCACGCCCCCGCTCCGTCCTTGATCGGCCCGGGTGCACCCGGACGCGGGTGGGCCGGGGGCGGCGGCTATCTTGATGGGTCACGGACATCCGGAGGGAGCGGGCGATGGGGATGGGGATGGCTGGTCGGAGGGTGGCTGCCGCAGTGGCGGCCGGGGCGTTGATGGGGGTGCTGGCCGGGTGCTCGTCGGGTTCTACGGGGAGTTCCCCGGCGGGCTCGGACGCGGCCAAGGGCGCGGCGGGGGCGGCGAGCGCGGTGGCGAGCGCGACGGGTCCGGCGGGCGGTGAGAGCGGTGCAGGGGCTTCGGTCCCGGCGTCGGCGTCCGCGTCTGCTGCCGCGACGGGGGCGGGTGCGGCCTCGGGTGCGGCCTCGGCGCCGACGACCGGAGGCGGCGGCGCCGGGGCCTCCGCTCCGCCGGCCGGTGCGGCGACGCCCGGGGCGGACCTGGAGGCGGTGCTGCTGGACGACAAGCTCGTCGGGCAGGTGCTGCCGGACGCGAAGGCGATGGCGGGCTGGGAGGAGGAGAAGCGCAAGGTCGACACCATCGACCACGCCACCACCTGCACCGCGTCGGTGCCGTGCACCGGCAAGCCGCTCAGCGGTTCCGTCCGGTTCTCCTCGGGGGATCTGGTCGCCCGCTTCATCGTCGAGACGCTGCCGAACCGCGACGCCGCCAAGGGCAAGCTCAAGGAGTCCTACGCCTCCTACGGAGCCGGGCCGTTCCGCAAGGTCGACTCCCCGGTGCTGGGCAGCGAGAGCCAGGTCTTCCAGGGTCAGTTGGGCGAGGGTGAGGGCATCGGCATCGTGCTGCGCTCGGGCACCGTCGTCGCCAGCGTGACCACCGAGGGCGGGCCGGCCGACGTGGCTGCCGCCCGGCGGTTCGGGGCGATGCTGGTCAAGCGGATCGAGCAGGCCCAGGCGGGCAGGACCCCGGACGCCGGGCTCGGACTGGCCTGACGGCCGCCGCGTACGCGAAGCGAAGCCCCGGGCCGAGGAGGCGCCGGGGCCGTTTGCGCTCGGCGCCGGACCGGACGGCGTCGGACCGGACGGCGCCGCCGCCCTCGACGTGCCCTCACCCCGTTCGACGTGCCCTCACCCCGGCCGTCGGCCCCGGCCGTTCGCCCCGGTCGGCGGGCCGTGGGGCGGTCCCCGCGCGGGCCGGACCGGGACCGCCCCTGGGCTGGGGAAACGGATGTCGGTCGGCCGTGATATCTACTCATCTGGGGTGGCCGTCGTGCGGCCATGCGAAAGATGCCGATGATGTTCGAGGGGGCCACACATGCCGCTGTTCCGACGCCGCTCCGGCGAGGAGGCCGCGCAGAGCGGGGCGGGCTGGCGCGGGAGGGTGCGACGGGCCGTCGGGTCCGCGCCCGTGGCGGCCGTTGCGGCGCCGCGGCTGGATCCGGCGCTCGGGGACGAGTCGCTGCGCCTGATGCTCGGCCAGGCCGCCGCCGGTGACTGGGCGGCCCTGGGCCCCGCGCTGGCCGCCGTCGGGGACGGCGCCGATCTGACCGGGCGGGTCGGTGCGATCGCCGAGGTGCCCCGGGTCGAGGAGTGGACGGCTCGGGCCCTCGCCGACCGGCCCGAGGACACGTCGGCGCTGCTGCTGTCCGGTGCCCGGCACGTCACCTGGGCCTGGGAGGCCCGGACGGGCGCCCGGGCGAAGCACGTGTCCGAGAAGCAGTGGAAGGTGTTCCACGAGCGGCTGGACGTCGCCGAGGAGCAGCTGCTGGAGGTCGCCGAGCGCGAGCCGTCCTGGCTCGCCCCCTGGTACTTCCTGCAGATCAGCGCCCGCGGCGCCTCGCTCCCGGCGGAGGTCGCGACCTGCCGCTTCGAGGCCGCCGTGCGCCGTGCTCCCGGGCATCCGGCCTCGCACCGCCAGCGCCTCCAGCAGCTGTGCGCCAAGTGGGGCGGCTCGCACGAGGAGATGCACGCCTTCGCCCGGTCCTCGATGCTCGCGGCGCCGGAGGGCAGCCAGCTCGGCGAGCTGGTCGTGCTGGCGCACCTGGAGCGCTGGCTGGACCTCCCGGACGGTGAGGACCGCGCCTACCTGGCCAGTGCGGAGGTGGTGGCCGACTTGCAGGAGGCGGCCTTCCGCTCCGTGCTGCACCCGGACTTCACGCCGGTCCGCGGCTGGCAGGGTTCCTTCAACGCCTTCGCGATGGCCTTCTCGCTGGCCGGCCAGCGCAAGACCGCGCGCCTGCTGTTCGAGGCCTTGGACGGCGCCGTCACCGAGTCGCCCTGGCACTTCCTGTCCGGTGATCCGCTCAAGGCGTTCGCCTCCCACCGGGACCGCTGCGCGTACTGACGCCCCGGCCCGCCCAGAACCTCCGTCACCCGCCCCGCGATCGAAAGAGCCCCAGGTGTCCCCATCCGAGAACCCGACGCCCGACAACGCGGCGAGCGCGCACACCTTCCAGGTGGACCTGCGCGGCCTGGTGGACCTGCTCTCCCACCACCTCTACTCCAGCCCGCGGGTGTACCTGCGCGAGCTGCTGCAGAACGCGGTGGACGCGATCTCCGCCCGCCGCGCCCTCGATCCGCAGGCGCCGGCCCGGATCGTCGTGCGCGCCGACGACGAGCTGAGCGTCACCGACACCGGCGTCGGCCTGACCGAGGCGGACGTCCACACCTTCCTCGCCACCATCGGCCGCAGTTCGAAGCGCGACGCCGACGGCCGGCTGGACGGCGCCGGGCTGGCCCAGGCCCGCGGCGACTTCATCGGCCAGTTCGGCATCGGCCTGCTGGCCTGCTTCGTGGTCGCCGACGAGATCACCGTGGTGACCCGCTCCGCCGCCACCCCGGACGCGCCGGTGATCGAGTGGCGCGGCGGCTCCGACGGCCGCTACACGATCCGCACCCTGCCCGCCGCGGCCAAGCCGGAGCCGGGCACCACCGTGACGCTGGTCCCCCGCGCCGACGCCGCCGAGTGGACGCGGTCGGGCCGTGTCCTCGCGCTGGCCCGGGACTTCGGCAGCCTGCTGCGCCACGACGTCACGGTGGTGGACGCGAACGGCACCGAGCACCGGGTGAACCGCACCCCGCCGTGGGCCGAGCGGCACGGCTCGCCGCTGGCCCGGCGCGACGCGCTGACCGAGTACTGCCGCGCAGCCTTCGACTTCACCCCGCTCGACACCATCGACCTGGACCTGCCGCTGGTCGGCCTGCGCGGCGTCGCCTACGTGCTGCCGGACGCGGCCCCGCCGTCCCGCCGTTCGGGCCACCGGGTGCACCTCAAGGGCATGCTGCTGTCCGACCAGGCCGCCGAACTGCTGCCGGACTGGGCGTTCTTCGTCCGCTGCGTGGTGGACACCGACGGCCTGCGCCCGACCGCCTCCCGCGAGGGCCTGTACGCGGACGAGACGCTGGCCGCCGTCCGCGACGCGCTGGGCGTCCGGATCCGCGACTGGCTGACCGGCCTGTCCGCGAGCGATCCGGCGCTGCTGCACCGCTTCCTGTCCGTGCACCACCTGGCCGTCAAGGAACTCGCCCGTTACGACGACGAGTTGCTGCGGATGATGCTGCCGTGGCTGCCGTTCGAGACCACCGACGGCAACGTCACCCTGGACGAGTTCACCCGCAGCCACCCGGTGGTGCTGGTGACCCGCACGGTCGAGGAGTTCCGCCAGGTCGCCCCGATCGCCGGCGCCGCCGGCCTCGGCGTGGTCAACGGCGGCTACACCTACGACCGCGACCTGGTGCACCGGCTGCCCGAGATCCGTCCCGGCGTCTCGGTCTCCGACCTCGACCCGGGCACCGTCACCGCGCACCTGGACACCGTCGACCCGGCCGCCGAGCTCGCCGCGAACGCGTTCCTCGCCGTCGCCCGCGAGGTGGTCGGCCGCTTCGACTGCGACGTCGCCCTGCGCAGCTTCCACCCGACCAACGCGCCCGCGCTGCTGCTGGACAACCGGGAGGCCCGGCACGAGCGCAGCCGCGCCCAGCTCGCCGAGGAGGCCGACGGCCTGTGGGCGGACATCCTGGGCTCGCTGCGCGCCGAGGCGCCCCGCGCCCAACTGGTGCTCAACCACCTCAACCCGCTGGTGCGCCGCGCCGCGACAGTCACCAACCGCGAGCTGGCCGTCACCGCCGTCGAGGCGCTGTACGGGCAGGCCGTGCTGATGACCCGCCGCCCGCTCAAGGCCAGTGAGAGCGCCCTGCTCAACCGCTCGTTCATCAGCCTGCTCGACCACGCCATGCTCGGCCACGAGTCGGCCGGCCCGGACCGCACCGACCCGAAGGAGGCCTGATGCTGGACACCCCCGACGCGGTGATGGCCGCGCTGCGCGAGAACGACGCCCGCCCGTACGGCCGCCAGCGGACCGTCGCGGCCGAGGAACTCGTCGACGCCGCCGAGCAGTTCGACGACACCGGGGCGCGCTCGATGGCCCTGCTGGAGCTGATGGAGGCGTACGAGTACGACGGCGAGCGCAGCAAGAGCCCGGTCGTCTTCGCCCGCCTCCTCAAGCTGTGGGACGCCGACCCGGACGGCTTCGGCGAGTGGGCCCGCCAGCAGGTGTTCTGGCGCTTCAAGTGGGTGGCCGGCGCGCTCCTGGGCAACCCGGACGTGCCGCTGCCGGCCCTGCGGCGCTGGCACACCGAACTGCGCGACCGCTACCGGGCGGCCGGCTTCGACCTCCAGCCGTACTACGCCCAGCGCTACCACCTGGCCGCGCAGACCGGTACCGGCCGCCAGGACGCCTACGAGCTGTGGACGGCCCGCCCGCGCTCCGAGCTGAGCGACTGCCACGCCTGCGAGACCCGGGCGCGCGCCGAGCACTTCGCGGACGCGGGCGACGACGCCCGGGCGCTGGAGGTCCTGCAGCCGGTCCTCGACGGCCGGAGCAGCTGCGAGCAGGAGCCCGCCCTCAGCCAGGCCGCCGCCCTGCTCCCGCTGCTGCGCCGGGGCCGTCTGGACGACGCCCGCTCCAGCCACCTGACGGGCTACCGCGCCGCGCGCGGCAAGGCCTCGATGGCGCACGCCGTCGGCCGCCATGTCGAGTTCTGCGCGCTGTCCGGCAACGAGCCGCGCGGCCTGGAACTGCTCGCCGAGAACCGCGACCTGTTCGCGGTGGCCGGCGAGCCGTCCGGGCTGCTGTCCTTCCTCACCGGCGTCGAGGTGCTGCTCGCCGTCCTGGCCCGGGGCGGCCATGGCGGGCTCGCCGTCAGCGGCCCGCCCGGCACCTCCTGGACGGCGGACACCCTGCTCGCCCACGTGCGCGCCGAGGCCGACGCGCTCGCCGCCCGCTTCGACGCCCGCAACGGCACCGACGCGGTCGGCGCCGACCGGCGCGCCCGGCTGGCCCGCGAGCCGCTGCTGGCCGAGCCGCTGGCCCTCGGCGTGCGCGCCGCCGCCGCGCCCGAGCTGGCCGCCGCCCCGGCGCTCGCGCCCGCACCGCGTAGGGCCGTCGAGCCGGAGCCGGAGGACTTCACCGCCCTGGTGGTCCGGGCCCGCGAGCTGGAGCTCGTCGGGCACCCGGACGCCGACCGGCTCTGGCGGCGGATCGCCGAACGCGCCGCCGCCGACGGCTTCGCCCACCCCGAGGGCACCGCGGTCGGCAGCCCCGGGCGGCTGCGCGCCGAACTCGCCGAGCAGCGGGCCCACCAGGCGCTGGAGCGGGACGAGCACGCCGACGGCCGGGCCGGGCTGCTGGCCGCCGCCGACCTGTTCGAGCAGGCCGGGCTGCCCGGCCAGGCCCTGATGGTCCGGGCCCGCGCGCTGATCGTGGAACTCGGCGAAGTCGAGGGCGCGGTGGCCGACTGGCCGGCGCTCGACGAGGTGCTGCGCCGGGCCGAGGAGCTGCGGTCCGCCGGCGCGATGGCCGACGACGACCACCTGATCGTGTGGCAGGTCCGCGCCTACGCCGCCCACCACGACCTGGTCGAGGCGCTGCCCGAGCCGCCCGCCGAGGCCGTCGAGCGCTTCGAGGCGGCGGCCGGCGGCTACCACCGCACCGCCGTGGAGCTGGGCTCCGCCCGCCGCGCCGCCACCTCCCGCCAGTACCTGGCCGACGCGGCCGCCCGGCAGGGCCGGCTGGCCGAGGCCACCACCGAACTGCGCGAGGTGCTCGGTGAGTTGGACGCGGCCGAACTGCCCTGGCACACCCCGCGGGTGCTCGGCCTGCTGGGCCAGGTGCTGCTGCAGGGCGGCGAGTCCGCCGAGGCCGTCGAGGTGTTCCACCGGGCGCTCGCCGAGGCCGCCCGCTGGGGCGACGACTCCTACCCGTACGCGCCCACCTACCTGATGCTCGGCCACGCGGCCATGGGGGCCGGCGACCGCGGCGGCGCGGTCCGGGCGCTCACCGAGGCGGCCGCGCGCTTCGACCGCAAGGGCCGGGAGGCGGCCGAGGACGCCGCCCGGGCCCGCCTCCAACTGGCCGACGTGCTGCGCGCCGCCGACCGCACGGCCGACGCCGTCGCGGTGCTGGAGTCGGTGCTGCTGGACGCCGCCGCGCCGGAGCTGGACGTGCGGATGCTCGCGCAGGCCCGGCTGGACCTCGCCCGGGGCCTCACCGAACTGGACGAGCACCGGGACGCCGCCGAGGAGTACCTGCGGCTGGCCGACGCCGTCGCCGGCTGGGAGGAGCAGGACACCCACACCATGGTCGCCTGCGAGGCCGCGCTGGCGCTGGCCCGGGCGGACCGCTGGGAGGCCGCGAAGGCCGCCCTCGACCGCGCCCTCGCGGCCCACGCCCAGGCCCCCCAGGTCGACCAACTGGCCGCGACACTGCGCGAGTTCGCCCGGCTGACGATGCACGCCGAGGGCCCGGAGGGGCTGCCGTCGGCGCTGGCCCGGCTGGCCGAGGCGGACGCCGCCGGGGAGCACGCCGGGCAGGCCGGTCAGGAGTACAACCCCTGGTACCTGCGCGGCGGTTCGCACTACGAGCGGGCGCGCTGCCTGGCCATGGCCGAGCGCCACGAGGAGGCGCTGGCCGAGGTCGAGCGGGCGATCGCGGTCTACGAGGGCGGCGACGAGCGGGCCGGGGCGTCCAGGGCCGAGGCCGTCCGGCTGGCCGCGCTGATCGAGGGCGCCGACCTCGGCCGTACCGGGGCGGCCGTCGCCCGGCTGACCGCGGGCATCGCCCGCTGCGAGGCCGCCGGCCTCCCGGAGGCGGCGCAGGTGCTGGCCGACCTGCGGGAGCGGTTCGCGGCCGCGAACTGACCGCGGCCGCGAACTGGCCTGCCCGGGGCCCGGGGTGCGCAGATCCCCGGGCCCGGGCGTCGCCCGTCAGCCCGTCGGCCCGTGTCAGCAGGGACCGTCGTCGCCCCAGACGCCCCACTGGCCGCTGGCGCTCGGCACCTCGTTCAGCGTCCACCACTTGGCGTGGTACTTGTGGCCGCCGTACGAGACCTTGCTGCCGCTGGTGTACGTGGTGCTCGCGCTCCACGCCGGGTCGGTGCAGGCCCCGGGGGTGGTCGGGGGAGTCGTCGGCGGCGTGGTGGGCGGGGTGGTCGGCGGGGTGGTCGGCGGCGTGGTGGGGGGCGTCGCCCCGGCGAACTTCACGGTGTACTTGGTGAAGTCCCAGTCGTTCTGCGCCACGCTGGAGCAGGAGCCGGACAGCCCCGGGTCCACCGGGCCCGTGCACTGACGGTCCCGGTTGACCGACCAGTAGGTGTACCGGGCCAGGTTGTGCGCGGTGGCGAAGTCCAGCACGGCCTGGAAGTCCGCCTGCCGGAAGTACTCGGCGGCGTCGGTGCGGCCGTTCATCATCGACACGCCCTCGTGGGCGTAGGCCGTCGCCTCGGACCAGCCGAAGGTGGTCTGGAGGATCTGGTTGAACTTCACCAGCGCGTCGGTCTGCGCGGCGGCGCCGTTGAACCCGCCGTCGAACGGCATGATCGAGTAGTTGTTCGGCGTGAAGCCCTGCGACTTGGCCTCGTTCAGCATCTGTGTGCCGAACCAGCCCGTCCCCGCGTTGGTCCCGGCGGTGGTGATCGAGATGTAGAGGCCGGGGTTGTTCTGCTGGAGGATCCGGGCGGCGCCGATCTCGTTGTGGATCGCCGCGGTGTTCTCGTACTCCGGCTCCTCCAGGTCGAAGTCGATCGCCTTCAACTGGTACTTGGTGATCACCTTCTGGTACCCGGCGGCGGTCGCCTCCGGCGTGCCGCAGACCTGGCCGAGCTTGGTGCCGCCGTACCCGCCGACCGACACCGAGACGTCCCCGCCCTTGCCGCGGATGGTCTGGATGACGCCGGGCATGGTGGTGTCGGTGTCGATCGAGGAGGTGCCGCCCCAGGCCGGCGAACAACTGGTGCCCTGGGCCAGGATGAACGCCAGCTGGAAGGCCTTCTGTCCGGTGGCGTCCATCACCGCCGCGGCGTCCGGCGGGCTGTTGTCCTCGGGCATCAGATAGGGCGCCGAGGCGTACCAGTTGCTGCCGAGGCCGGTCGTGGTGTCGGCGGCGGCGGAGCCGGTGTTCGCGAGCGCGGCGACGCCGCCGGCGACCAGGCCGAGCACCCCGGCCACGGCGGCGGCGACCCGGGGCGGGCGGCGGCGCGGGTTCCGGGGGGCGGGGTGTGGGTGAAGTGCGCGTTCCATCGAGGGCCTTTCCAGGCGGGACGGCAGTGGGGGAGGGGCTGCTCACGCCGGAGGTGGGGGTGGCGCGCAGACCGAACGGGCCTCCGGCAGGGGGTAGTTGCCGAAGACTGTCACTGGTATAGACCTGTCGAGGAAGGGCGGTCAACCCCGAAATGGTCAAGCCGGGGTCCGGCGCCGGCGGTGGGCCGGGCGCCGGACGGGCTCCCCGTCAGGCGCGCGCCGCCACGCGGACCCCGACCCCCGCCCCCTGTGCGACCCCCGCCCCCTGCGCGGCGCCCACCGCCGCCAGCAGCCCGCCGACCGCCGGCGACCACGGCCGGCTGGTCGGCCCGGTGAGCGTGAGCGTGCGGTGGACGGCCGGCCGGATCGGGACGAGCACGCAGTCGGCCGGGAGCATGGTCAGCGCCAGCGCGGGCATCACCGAGACCCCGACGCCCGCGTGCACCATGCCGATGAGCGTGTTGAGGTCGCGGATGCGGTGCCGGGGGGTGAAGCGGGTGCCGGCCCGGCGGAAGGCCTCGCGGATGTGGTGTTCGCAGCCGCCCTCGGAGAGCAGGAAGTCGTCGTCCTCCAGGTCGGCGACATGGATGGTCTCCTGCCCGGCGAGGGGGTGGTCGCGGCGCAGCAGCGCGTGCATGGAGTCGGCCCCGAGCGCGACCGCCCCTGGCGGGAGCGGCCCGGGGTCGACCAGGACGGCGGCGTCGACGGTGCCCGCCTCCAGCCAGGTGGCGAGCTCGTCGTCCTCGCCCTCGAAGACCCGGACGGTGACCTGCGGGTAGGCGGCCTTCCAGTCCCGGAGCAGCCCGGGCAGCAGCGCCTGGCAGACGGTGGTCGGCGCGGCGAGCCGCACGGTCCCGACGGGGCCGCCGGAGTGCCGGGTGGCGATGGCGCGCACGGCGGCTGCGGAGGCGACGGCGGTGCGGGCGTGCGGGAGGACCTGCTCGCCCAGGGGAGTGGGCCGGGCCGGGGTGCCGCGCAGCAGGACGGGCGCGCCGAGGGTCCGCTCCAGCGCGGCGACGGCGTGCGAGACGGCGGACTGGCTGATGCCCAGTTCGTCGGCGGCCGCGCCGAACCCACCGGTGTCGGCGACCGCGACCAGTGCCCTCAGCTGGGCCAGGTTGACCTCCGAGGCCATGAGACTTCCTCATCCATCCGGCACTGCCACTTGTTGGACTCATGCTCTGCCACCGGGCCACCCTCTGTCCAGACGGGACCCGAGGCGGGACCCGAGGCGGGACCCGAGGCGGGACCCGAGGCGGGACCCGAGGCGGGACCCGAGGCGGGACCCGAGGCGGGACCCGAGACTGGACCCTGGGCGGGACCGGGACGGAACCCGACACGGAACCAACGGGACGAAGGTGGAGGTGATCCGGGTGCGGCGCTGGTTGCCGGGCTTCGTGGCGCTGTCGGCGATCTGGGGCGCGAGCTTCGCGCTGATCAAGGTGGCGGTGGAGGCGGGGGTGCCGCCGCTGTGGGTGGCGCTGTGGCGCTGCGCCCTCGGGGCGGTCACGCTGTGGGCGATCCTCGTGCTGCGCCGCGAGCGCGTCCCCCGCGACCGCGCGCTCTGGGGGCACTCCGCCGTGGTCGCGGTGCTCCTCAACACCGTGCCGTTCACGCTGTTCTCGTTCGGCGAGACCCGGGTCAGCTCCGTCCTCGCCGGGGTGATGAACGCGACCACCCCGCTGTTCACCCTGCTGTTCGCCGTCCTCATCGTCGCCGAGGAGCGCCGCCCCGGCGCCCGTCGGCTCTCCGGACTCGCCCTCGGCTTCGTCGGCGTGCTCACCGTGCTCGGGGTCTGGCGCGGCATCGGCTCCGGCGAGGCCGCCGGCGGCCTCGCCTGCCTGGCCGCGGCCTGCTGCTACGGCGCGGGCTTCACCTACCTGCGCCGCTTCCTCTCCGGCCGGCCGGAGTCGGTGGTCACCCTCTCAGCCGTCCAGATCGCCTGCGCCACCGCCGAGCTGGCCGCCGTCGCGCCGTTCGCCGCGGGCGCCCCGCACTGGCCGGGGGCGGGCGCGGCCGGAGCCCTGCTGGTGCTGGGTGCGGTCGGCACCGGCCTCGCGTACCTGCTCAACCTCGGGCTGGTCCGCACGGCCGGCACCGCGGTGGCCTCCGCCGTCACCTACGTCATGCCGCTGTGGTCCACGGCCCTCGGCGCGGCCTTCCTCGCCGAGCCCGTCGGCTGGAACGCCCTGGCCGGCGGCGTCCTGGTGATCGCCGCCGTCGCCCTGACCCGCCCCCGGCCCGCACTCCGCCCGGCCGGCTCCGCCGTCTCCACGCCTGACGCCCCGAGGCCTGGTCAGAGGGTTCGTTAGAGTGACCGGGTGAACGAGGAGGAGCAGCAGCCGACGGCCGTCTGGGCCGCGCTGCGAGCCCACCCGCTGCACTTCCCCGTCACCCCGTGGGTGCCGCGCTGCTGGGCCTACCTGCTCGGCGGCGCGCTGCTCGGCCCGCTGCTGCTGGCCGCCCTGACGGTGCTGCTGGTGCTCGGTCTGGGTCTGTCCGTGGTCGGGGTCGGGCTGCCGGTCCTCCTCGCCCTGGCCCTCGCGGGCATTCCCGCCGCCGCCCTCGAACGCCGACGGCTGCGGCTGGTCGAGCCGGCACCGCTGCCCGACCCGCACCGCCCGCTGCCCGGCGCCGGCCGCCGCGCCCGGCTGCGGACCCGCCTGCGCGAGCGCGCCACCTGGCGCGAACTGGCCCACACCGCGCTCACCGCCACGGCCCTCGCCGCCGCCGCGCTCGGCTTCAGCGCCGCGCTGCTGTTCTCCGGTGCCCTGGTCGCCTCCCCGGTGATCGTCTGGGCGCTGGCTCCCGAAACCGTCATGATCATTCCCGGCAGGGCGGTGTCCGGGCCGCTCGCCGCCCTGCCGTTCAGCGCCGCCGGGCTCGCCGGGCTCCTCCTCTGCGCCTACGCCGGGGCCCTGCTGACCGCCGCCCAGGTGGCCCTCGCCCGCCTCCTGCTCGGGCCCCGCGAGGAGGACACCGGCCGACAGGTCCTCGAACTCACCCGCTCCCGGGCCCGGCTCGCCGACGCCTTCGAAGCCGAACGCCGCCGCATCGAACGCGACCTGCACGACGGCGCCCAACAGCAGCTCGTCGCGCTCAGCATGACCCTCGGCCTCGCCGACCACGCGCTGCGCGACGGCAGCGCCCAGTCCGGCGACCGGGCCACCGCCCTGGTCGCCCGGGCCCGCGGCGAAGCCCGGCAGGCCCTGGAACAACTGCGCGGCCTGGTCCGCGGCATCCACCCCCAGGTGCTCACCGACCACGGCCTCGCCGCCGCCGTCGCCGAGGTCGCGCTGCGCCACCCCATCCCGGTCCGGTCCGACTTCGACCTCCCCGGCCGGCTGCCCGCCCCCGTCGAGACCACCGCCTACTTCACCGTCACCGAAGCGCTCACCAACGCCGCCAAGCACAGCGGCGCCGCCGCGATCACCGTCAGCGGGCGCATCGCCGACGGCCGGCTGGTGCTCCAGGTGACCGACGACGGCCACGGCGGGGCGGACCCGGCCGCCGGGGCCGGACTGCGCGGACTCGCCGACCGGGTGGCACTCCTGAAAGGACGGCTCATGGTGACCAGCCCGACGGGCGGCCCGACCACGCTGCGGCTGGAGGTCCCGTGCTCCGGATCGTGATCGCCGAGGACGCCGTCCTGCTGCGCGCCGGACTCGTCGAACTCCTCACCCTCGGCGGCCACCGGGTGACCGCCGCCGTCGGCGACGCCCGCGCCCTCGCCGCCGCCGTCGACACCGAACGGCCCGACGCCGTCATCACCGACGTCCGGATGCCGCCCGACTTCTCCGACGAGGGCCTGCGCGCCGCCCTCGACCTGCGCGAACACCACCCGGGCCTGCCCGTCCTGGTGCTCTCCCAGTACGTCGCCACCCCGTACGCCACGCGCCTGCTCGCCGCCGCCGGCGCCCAACCCGCCGGCCTCGGCTACCTCCTGAAGGACCGCGTCGGCGACGTCGCCGACTTCCTCGACGCCCTGCGCCGGGTCGCCGCCGGCGAGACCGTCATCGACCCCGACGTGGTCCGCGTCCTGCTGCGCCAGCAGTCCGCCGACCGCCCCCTCACCCGCCTGACCCCCCGCGAACGCGAAGTCCTCGCCCTCATGGCCGAGGGCCTCAACAACCAGGCCATCGCCACCCGGCTCACCATCACCGAGGCCTCGGTGGTCAAACACTGCGGCAACATCTTCATGAAGCTCGACCTCGACCCCACCGAAGGCAACCGCCGCGTCCTCGCCGTCCTGGCCCACCTCCGGGAGGCGTAGGGCGGGTCCGACAACAGGCTCGGGTCCGACAACAGGCGTCGGTGGCTCAGCGCAGACCGAGACAGGGCAGCCAGGCCCGTGAGGCGTCGTGGCCTGCGGTGAGCAGGGCGCACAGCGGGCCGGCCGCGCCCCCGAGCAGGCCCATCCCCTCCGCGCCCAGGGCCTCCACCTCGGGCAGGCGGGCCCTGAGGTGGGCGAGCAGACGGGCCTTCAGCGCGGTCGCGGCGGGCAGGCCGGCGTGGTGGGCGAAGGCGTCGGCCACCGCCAGCACGCCCGAGGCGCCGTGGCACAGGGCCAGCAGGTCGCTCGCGCGGTCGCCGAAGAGGTGGAACCGGTCGTCGTACCGTTCGGCGAGCGTGCTGAAGGCCGCTGCGGCCCAGGTGGCCGCCTCCCGGTCGCCCGTCGCGTCGGCCGCGTCCCACAGCGCCCAGGACACTCCGGGGGTGCCGTAGCACCAGGCCTGGCGGGCGCGCGCTCCGGCGGGCGGCGGGCCGTCGAGCCCGGCGCCGTCCCAGGTGCGGATGGAGCGGGCGTCGTCGAAGGACTGCCGCATCAGCCACCCGGTCGCGCGGCGCAGGGCGGGCGTCAGGTCGGGGTGCGGTCCGAGGTGGCGTACGGCTGCGGTGAGTGCGACGACGACTCCTGCGGCGCCGTGGCCCGTGCCGGTGTTGATCCGTCCGTCGAGCCAGCCCAGGTGCGGGTGGCCGGCGTACTGCCCCGTCCGCAGCCGGGGCAGCTCGTCGGCGTCGCACAGCCGGGCCAGGTGGTCGGCGTACGGGCCGAGTTGGGCCGGTGTCGGGCGGGTGCCCGTGCTCAGGGCGAGCAGGGTGCCGGAGGGGCCGACGATGAGGTCGTAGTCCGGGAAGGCGACCTGTTCGCAGCGCCAGGTGAGGGCCGGCGCGGTGCGGACCAGGTGGTCGCGGAGCCGGTCGGCGACCGGATGCAGCCCCGGGAGCACCCGGGCTCCCAGCCGCAGGCCCGCCAGCGTTCCGGCCAGTCCGCCGTCGTACAGCCCGCAGTGGCCCGGCCCCTGGCCGGCGGTGCGGGCCCACACCGCCACGGCACGGGCCGCGGACCGTTCGGCCTCCGGCCCCCCGGTGGTGTGCAGCAGGGCGGCCAGGACGGGGATGCCCGGATCGGAGGGGTGCTCGGCGACCGCCGGGCTCTCGCGGGGCCGGGCGGACCAGGCGTCGAGGAGCCGGACGGCGAGTCCGGTGACGGCGGTGCCGGTGTCCTCGGCGTTCGCGGTGTGCTGCGGCACGGTGGCTCCGTAAGGTGTTTGTCGGCCCAGGAGGGCCGGATGTGGCTAACGGTGTCTTGCCAGTTGTGGCTCCCGAGGAGTGGCCGTCCGGCTCTCCGGGGCGCCCTGGCCGCTGATTGAGATGTGCGCGCCATGTGCGGTCGCTGTTTACGGAGACGACGGCGGGGTGTTCCTCGGGCCAATGGGATGCTGACGGGTTCGAGGAGGGGCGAGTGAGTGAGCGAAGGGCCCATGTCTGGACGGGTGTTGACGCCGGGAAGGGTCACCACTGGGCGGCCGTGGTCGACGAGACCGGTGCCACGCTGTGGTCGAAGAAGGTCGACAACGACGAGACGGCGATCCTGACCGCGCTCGGTGAGATCCTCGACCTGGCCGACGAAGTGCACTGGGCGGTGGACATCTGCGGCACGTCCTCCGCGCTCCTGCTCGCCCTGCTCGCGGCCCACGGCCAGCAGGCCGTCTATGTGCCAGGACGGACCGTCAACCGCATGGCTGGCGCCTACCGGGGCGAGGCGAAGACCGATGCCCGCGACGCCTACGTCATCGCCGAAACCGCCCGCCAGCGGCGGGACTTCACCGCGATCGACGTGCCCGCCCAGCTCGCCGCCGACCTCGCGCTGCTGACCGCCCACCGCTCGGATCTGGTCGCCGACCGCGTTCGGATGATCAACCGGATGCGTGACGTTCTGACCGGCATCTTCCCCGCCCTGGAGCGGGCCTTCGACTACTCCGCCCACAAGGGCGCCCTGGTCCTGCTGACCGGCTACCAGACCCCGGCCGCCCTGCGCCGCCGCGGCCGGGCCCGCCTGACGGCCTGGCTCGCCAACCGGAGCGTCCGCAACGCCGACGCGGTCGCGGCCACCGCGCTGGAGGCCGCCGACGTCCAGCGCACCGTGCTGCCCGGCGAGGACGTCGCCGCAGCGATCGTCGCCGACCTCGCCGCGCAGATCCTGGCCCTGGACGACCGGCTGAAGCGGATCGACAAGCAGATCCGCGACACCTTCCACACCCACCCGCAGGCCGAGATCATCGAGTCCCTGCCCGGCATCGGGCCGATACTCGGCGCCGAGCTCGTCGTCGCCGCCGGCGACCTGGCGGCCTACGCGGACGCCGGCCACCTCGCCTCGGCAGCCGGGCTCGTGCCTGTCCCACGCGACTCCGGACGCCGAACCGGCAACATGCACCGGCCCAAGCGCTACAGCCGCCGTCTGCGCAGGGTGTTCTACCTGTCCGCGCAGACCAGCATCATCAAGGACGGACCCAACCGGGACTTCTACCTCAAGAAACGCGCCGAGGGCTGCAAGCACGTCCAGGCGGTCATCGCACTCGCCCGCCGCCGGGTCAGCGTCCTGTGGGCGCTCCTGCGCGACAACCGGGTCTTCACCCCCGATCCGGTCGCGCAGGCGGCTTGACTCACTCATTGAGGCTCCTCGGGAACGACGGGTCGGCACTCCGCCCGGCCTGGAGGGGCCGGGCGGAGTGCCGGTGGTGGCGGCCGTCAGGGGCCGCTGTCCGGGTGGCCGTCCGAGGGCGTGCCCTCGGACGGCCTGACGGGAGATCAGCAGAACACGCCGCTACAGAGCAGCACCGTGTCGCAGATCAGGACGGTGCAGACGCCGCTGCAGCCGCCGCTGCTGGCCTCGGGGGTCGGCAGGGTGGTCTCGGTGATGCGCGCGTCCAGGTCGCCGATGAGGGCGTCGAGGTCGGTGAGCGCCGTGATGTCGGGCATGGTTGTCCTCCTTCAGGAGCGGTGATGGGTGGAGACCGCCCCGGTGGCCCGCCCGCGAGGGGCGGGCGCACCGGGGACGTCGGGTTCGCCGCGCAGTGCGGCGGCGGCGGGCTCCGCGAGTTCCTCGGCGCCCTGGTCGAACGGAAGTCTGAGCAGCAGTTGGGCGGCGACGGCGGCACCGCCGTGCACGGGGTCGTGGAGCAGCAGGCCGCCCGGGTCGGGAAGCATCTCCTCGACCAGCAGGTCCGCACCGGGGTGGCGCGCGCAGATCCGCTCCAGCAGGGCGACGGCGGTCAGCGCCGCGAAGTCCACGGGCACCGGTTTCGGCTGGGGTACGGCCCGGACGAACGCGAAGCGCGGCAGTCCGGCGGAGCGCCCGAGGGCGGCGAGGGCGCGCACCTTGGTCAGGTCGCCGTCGCCGGGCCGCCACAGCTGGGCCGGCGGCACGCGCCAGACCGCGGGGCTGATGACCAGGGCGCCGCCGCCGACGGTCACCCGGGGCAGTCGGTCCGTGTCGGGGAACGCCTCGGCCAGGCCGTCCAGGCGGATCAGGCGCGAGCCCGCCGGGTGGCCGGCGGCCAGCAGCAGCCGGACCAGGACGTCGTACGGGGGCAGGGGCGTACGGGTGGCGTGGTGGACGGGCAGCAGCCGGCACCCGTCGGCCTCGGCGATGATCCGCGGGCCGACCCGTCGCAGGGTGATGCGCTCCAGCGGCAGGTAGCGGGCCGTCAGGCCGTCCGCTCCCTGGTACGGCAGGGGATCGGGATCGCCCGTCCACCAGCCGGTGATGACCGGCCGCCGTACGGCGTTGGCGGCGCGTCCGGCCAGCGGCGGCACCAGCAGTTCGACGAAGCGGGCCCCGGACAGCCGCTCGACGGAGGCGAGGAAGGCCCGGTAGCTCCGCAGGTTGTCGTAGCCGCCGTGCAGGGTGTGGAGCGCGTCGGCGAACCGGGCGTCCAGCACGCCCGCCGGTGAGGCGGTCTCCAGTACCGCGACCGGTCCGGGGTCCGGCAGCGGACGCAGCAGGCAGTCCAGGGGCCAGGGCGGCAGCGCGGTCGCGGCCGGGGGCGCCCCGAGGGTGTCCAGCAGGTCGTCGTCCAGGTCCACCGGTCCGCTGCCGGCCCGGGCGGACAGGTGGGCCAGCAGCCCGGCGTAGCCGGACCCGGAGGTCTCGGCGGGGTGCCAGCCCGCGTACCGGCGCGGGGGCTGAGGCGGCGGCGGGCAGCTGCCGTCGGGCAGGTGGCGCGCGAGGATCTCGCCGAGCGGGCACGGCCGTTCGGTGAGCTCCGCGAGCTCGGTCGGCAGCCGGTGCGGGTCCGGCCCCGCGAGCCGGTCGGCCTCCCGCAGCCACGCCACGCGGGCGGCGGTGCCGAGGCCCTGCTGCACCTGGCGGGCGGCCGCTCCGGAGACGGCCGAGGCTATGGTGCGGTAGGAGTCGGTGAACCACGGCCGGGAGTCGTCGGCGGGGGCGGCGGAGCCGGTGGTGCGGAGCGCCGACGCGGGTGCGGGTGCGGGGGCGGGTATGGGCGCGGGTGCGGCGGAATCGGCGCTCGGTGCAGGTGTCGGAGGAGGCGCCGGTTGCGGAAGGGTGCCGCGCGCGTGGACGTCCTCGGCGGCGAGCCAGCCCGTGGTGCGGCGGCGCGGGGCCGCGCAGGCCTGGAGCACGCCGAGTCCGAGCAGGTGCGCGAGGAAGCCGCGCAGCACCGTGGGGGCGGAAGCCGCCGCCCCGGCCGCCGCTGCGACGGTCGTCGCCGTGCCCAGCAGAGCCGCTTCGAGGTCGCCCAACGGGCGAGGGCCGCCGGCCAGTTGAGCCAGCACGTGATCCAGGGGGAGGGAGCGCCGCAGGTCGACCTGCCGCAACCGGCCCCGGTCGTGCGGGTCGGTCACCCAGCAGCGCAGGACGCCGGCGCCCGGTGCGGTGCCCGCCGGCTGGGGGAAGTGCAGCGGAGCCAGGGCCAGCACCGTGGCCGGGTCCGCCGCCCGCAGGTCCAGGGCGCCGAGCCGGGCCCGCACCCCGTGGACGTTCTCCACGGCCTGGGCCGCCACCTCGCCGAGGGTCGTGCCCGGCGGGACGAGCCGCAGCAGGGTGCCGTCGGCCCCGCCGCCGTTCCCGTCATCGTTCCCGCCGCCGTTCCCGCCGCCGTTCGCGCCCGTCGGGGTGACCGGCAGCAGGATGACCTGGCCGACCCAGCCGCGCGGGGTGGTCTTCGCCGCGGCCCGACCGAGCGCCCGCCACACGTATGCCGCCCGTTTGCGCAGCCGCTTCCCGCTCCAGGACTCGCCCGCGGCCAGCCGGCCGGCCACGTCTGCGGCCGCTCCGGGCTCCACCTCGTCCAGGAAGGCCCGCATGACGGGCGACGCGCACACCAGGGACCAGCCCAGGGCGCCCACGCGCTCGCGCTCGGCCGCCACCGCGGCCTCCAGCCGCCGCAGGGCGACGGCCGCCGACTCGGCCTCGCCGGACAGCCGTGCGGCGTCCGCGACGAGGCCGCCGGCGGCGGGCAGCCGCCCCAGCAGCCCGCAGTCGGCCGGGCCCGGTGCGGCGCCGGAGTGCAGCCGACGGCGCACGGCCAGCACGGCGCGGCGGTCGGCGGCGGTGAGGGCGGGGTGCGGCACGACCACGATGCCCAGCTGCTCGGCCAGTCGGCGGGCGTGCTCCGCCCGCCGTTCGTCCCGTCGGGCGTGGTCGGCGACCTGTGCGAACAGCTCCGGGTTGCCCGCCGCCGCCCACGCTGCCAAGGGCATGCCGGCCACGCGGAGCAGCGCCGCAGCGCCCAGTTCCCGGTCCTCGTCCACGTCAGGACCTCCCGTCACCGGTGAGCGCGTGGGTCAGCAGGCTCTGCCGGGCCAGGGAGAACCGCCCCCGGTTCCAGTGGAAGACGACGTAGTGGGCGGCGGCGCGGCGCGGGCCGATCACCGCTTCACCGGACTCGAAGTAGCCGGTGCGCCAGCCCTCGGCGGCCCGGCGCACGGCGTCCCCGTGCACCTCGACCGCCGCCCGCCGTTGCGGCGGCAGCGGATCGAGCAGGCTCCGTCCGCCGGCTCGCCAGGCCGCGAGGATGCCCGCGGCGGCGCGCCGGGTGTCCTCGTCGGGCTCGGTGCCCAGCCTGCGGCCGGCGTCGTCCTGGAGCACCTGCCAGACCCCGCGGTGCTCCCAGCCGACGATGCCGAGGCCGTCGAGGAGTTCACCGAGGAGGTACAGGGACAACCGCCAGTCCGCGACCGCCTCCGGTCGGCCCGGTGCCGCGACGGTGTCGTGGTGATCGAGCCAGGCCAGGGAATCCACCGTGAACAGGTCGTGGACGTGCCGCATCGATCGCGGGCCGCCGAAGAGGTAGGTCTCCGGCTCGTACCGCCCGCACAGCGGCGGTTGCGGCTGTCCGTCCACCGCGCAGAAGCGGCGCGTCAGTTCCTCGCGCAGTGCCCCGACATCGGACCGGCCCGCCTCGAACCGGACCCGCAGGCCGGGCGGTTTGTGCATGAAGAAGAAGGAGCGCGCCGCGCCGGCGGAGATCAGGTCGCGGGCCGTGTCCGCGACGGCGCGGTACGTCCGGTGCCAAGTGGCCGGGCCCGGCGCGAGGTTGATCTGCACCCAGCCGTCCTCGGGCCGGTCGTCGCGCAGCGCGGACAGCCCGGCCGTCAGGAACGCGCGGCGCGCGGCCTCGTACTCGGGGCCCGCGGAATCGACCGGTACCGTTCCCCACGGAATGTCGCGAGCGTCCCGGAGGCAGTCGGCCAGCAATCGTTCGACCTCCACCATGGTGCCCACCTCCTCGTGATTCCGGCTCTACTCCTGGGGTTTCCACCATTCGGTCGGATTGAAAAACGGAAGGCAAATATTCATATGATGAAAAAGGGTGCGCCCGCTGCGCGTACGGGACTTCGCGCGCTGAAGGCGCATCCTGCGGGCGGATTCTGAAGCCTTCGCCCCCCCTGACTCGATGATCGCCCGCATGTTGGTGAGTGGGTGTCACTTCTGCTCGAACTCCCATTGAAAAAAACGGCGTTGGCGGGTCCGAAAGTGTCAGGGGAGCTCGGCGGGAGCGCCGGTGACGGACCGGGTGGGGTCGAGCAGGTGGGCGAGGCGGTGGGCGGAGGCGGTCCAGGACCAGTGGGTGGCGGCCCAGTCGCGGCCGGCGGCGCCCATCCGGGCGCGGTCCGCCGGCGGGGCGAGGAGGAGGCGGGTGAGGGCGGCGGCCACGTCGGCCGGGTCGCGCCCGTCGACGACGGTGCCGGTGACGCCGTCGAGGACGGCGTCGGGGGCGCCGCCGGAGCGGCCGGCGACGACGGGCAGGGCGGCGGCGGCCGCTTCCAGGTAGACGATGCCGAGGCCTTCGGCTTCGAGGCCGGCCCGGCGGGTGCGGCACGGCATGGCGAAGACGTCGGCCTCGGCGTAGTGGGCGGCGGTGGCCGCGTGGTCGAGACCGCCGGCGAATTCGACGCTGCCGGGCTCGGTGCACCGGTGGGCGAGCGCGCGCAGACGGTCCTCGTACGGGCCCTGGCCGACGAGGACGAGGACGGCGCCGGGGACGGCCCGGCGGATCGCCGGCAGGGCCCGGATCAGGACGTCCTGCCCCTTGCGCGGGACGAGCCGGGCGACGCAGAGGATCACCGGCCCGGTGCGGGCCCGCCGGGCGCCCTCGGCACCGGGCCGGAAGCGGTCCGGGTCCACGCCGGGGACGAGGCGCGCCAGCCGGGCGTCCGGGCCGAGGGCGGGGGCGATCCGGGCGCGGGTGTACTCGCCGAGGTAGGTGACGACGTCGACGCTGCGGCCTATCCGGCGCAGCAGGCGGCGGGCGCCGGGGGTGCGGGCCCACCAGATCTCGTGGCCGTGGGTGGTGGCGACGGTGCGGCGGATGCCGTCGGCCTGGCGGAGCAGGCCGGGGGTCATCGCGGCGAGCGGGGCGGCGGCGCCGAACCAGACCCGGTCGCAGCCGTGGGCACGGGCGATCTCGGCGGCGCGGCGGGTGGCCCGGGCGGTGGGCAGCAGGGTGCGGGCCCGGTCGCGGATCACCGGGAAGGGGAGAGCGGCGTCGTGCCGATCGGCGCCCGGTTCGGCGGAGGTGTAGACCACGACGTCGGAGTGGGGCAGCCGGGTGGCCAGGGCGTGGACGAAGGTTTCGATGCCGCCTTGGCGGGGCGGGAAGTCGTTGGTGACGATGAGTGTGCTGCCCATGGGCGGGTGGGACCTCGGTTCGGTGTCGGAGAAGCGGCCGGGGAAGGGATCGGAGAAGGCGTCGGAGAGGGGTTCGGAGCGGGGGAGACGGGGAGGGCCGGCGGGAGGACCCGGGCGAGCAGGACGAGGAGGACCGGCAGCGCGAGGTAGCCGAACCGCCCGGCGGGGGCGAGCAGGAAGGCCAGGGCGAGCCCGAGGGCGAGCCGGTCGGCGGCGTCCGCCGCGTGCCGGGGCGGGTGGGTGAGCAGGGAGGCCGCGAGGGCGGCTGCGGCGAGCAGCAGCAGGCCGACGGCCGCGTACCAGCCGGGCGGGCCGAGGTCGGCGAGCAGCCGTCCGGGCAGCGGGCTGGCGGCGGGGGTGGGCAGGTCGCCGCGGCCGGTGGGGAAGGCGAACACCTGGTGGAGCATCGGCCCGGGCGAGCGCAGGGCGCCGGGCAGGACGAGCAGGGCCGTGCCGCCCACCGCGACGGCGGCGGCGCGCAGGGCGGGGCGCCGTCCGGCGGTGGCGGCGAGCAGCGCGGTGACCACGGCGACGGCCGGCCAGGCCGTCCACTTGAGCGAGCAGGCGGCGGCGAGGGCCAGTCCGGCGGGGGCGGGGCGCCGTCGGGCGGCGAGGGTGAGGGCGAGCCAGCAGAGGCCGGTCATCGGCAGGTCGACGCCGCTGACGCAGAGCGGCAGCGCGACGACGGGCGAGGCGGTCAGTGCGGCGAGGGCGGTCCGCCGCCCGGCGGGCGCGGAGCGCGGCAGGCAGGCGAGGAACGCGGCCGCGCACCAGAGCCGTGCGTCGCCCGCCACCCGGGCGAGCGGCAGACCGCCGAGTGACAGGCCGCCGAGTGACAGGCCGTCGAGCGGCAGCCCGTCGAGCAGGGCCCGGGGGAGTCCGAGGATCGCCATCCCGGGCAGGTACGGGGTGTACTCGGCCACCGTCCGGGGCTCGGCGAGGTACGGCGTTCCGGTGTGCAGCAGCAGGGCCCCGGAGCGTTCGATCACCCCGACCTCGCTCTGCCCCCGGCTGGTCAGCACGAGGGCGAGCAGCGGCACGGCGACGGCCCCGGTGAGTGCGAGGGCGATGGACAGCGGCCGGCCCCGGCGCGTCGGCAGGAGGGCGGCGAGCCCCGCCAGCAGGTAGCCGACGGCGGCGCAGGTGCCCCAGGTGCGGTGCGGGCCGAGGTCGGAGAGCAGCGGGAAGGCCCCGGCCCATCCGGCCGCGAGGAGCCATCCGCCGCACCACGCGGCGGCGTGTCGCCGGTCTGGGGAGTCGTGCCGATTCATCACCCGTTCATTGCATCGTCGCAGGTCAGCCTGGTCATCACGGTCAGGTCGAGTCCTCTGGTCGGGTTTCCCCTACCATCCGTCGGGGCCGTCGCCCGGCGACCTTCGTATCCGATCTGACGTTCGGTGTTCGTCGGATTACGGAAAGTGCCCGCGCTCCCGCTATCGTGTCGGCGTGGTGAGGTCGTGGGATGCGGCAGTGGAGCGGGCGCAGGACCGGCTGGCGGCGGGGCCGCGGCTGCGGGCGGTCGCCGAGGGGGACGAACGGCGGTTCGCCCTCTGGGACTTGGCGTCCCTGGTGGAAGGTGAGCTGGGGGAGCTGGTGGCCCCGGACGAGCTGACGCCGGAGGCCGAGCGCCGGTGGCGCGAGCGGCTGGGGGAGAGCGGCCGGGAGTGGCCCGGCGGCGAGCTGTACCGGCGCCGCTACTGGGTGCTGGACGAGGACGGAGCCGCGGCCGGCACGGTGGCGGTGGACAACTGGACCAAGGGACCCGGCCAACTCGCCGTCTCCTCCCTCTACTTGATCCCGGAGGCGCGTGGCCGGGGGCTGGCCGCCGGGGCGCTGGACGAGGTGTACGCGGCGTCCGCCGCGGAGGGCCTGCCCGGCTTCCGGCTGGAGGCGCACTGGGCCTGGCAGCACGCCGTCCGCTACTACCTGCGCCGCGGCCTCTGGGTGGTCGGCTGGAAGCGTTCGCTGGCCCTGGCCCGGATGCCGCAGCTCCCGCCGTACCGGGTGTGCGAGGAGGGAGGCTGGCTGCACCTGCTGGTCGCGGACCGGGGGTGGGGCTGGGTGCCGATGCTCGCTGCCGGCTGCGAGGGCCGCTGGCTGCGGCTGGACGAGACGCCCGACTACCGGGCGGCCGACGGCTGGGTGCACGAGTACGCGCGTTCGACGCTGGCGCTGCACCTGGCGCTCGCGGGCCGGCCGCTGGTGCGCGGCCCGCAGTGGTGGGCGGAGGCGTGGCGGTGGTCGGACGCCGGGGAGCCGGAGGGGCTGGCCTACAAGATCGAGCATTTCGAGCAGCTGGCCCTGGCGGCGGGCCGCCAGGTGGTCAGCCCGTACCGCCCGGCGGTGGCGGCGTCTGAAACCCCGACCCCGACCCCGCCCCCGGCACCGGCGCTGAGAGCGGAGGCCCCGGTGGCGGCGGCGCCGGGGCTGGCAGACTCGGGGGATGGCTGAGATCGAGATCGACGGCGCGCCGGCCGACCCGGCGCGGCTGGCCGCACTGGGGCTGCTGAACTACGGGCACTTCACCACCCTGCGCGCCGAGGCGGGCCGGGTCCGGGGCCTGGCGCTGCACCTGGACCGGTTGGTCCGGGACTGCCGGGTGCTGTTCGCCGCCGAGTTGGACCGGGAGGCGGTGCGGGAGCGGATCCGCGCGGTGCTGCCCGCCGACGGCGCGCCGGTGATCGTCCGGGTGACGGTGTACGACCCGGAGCTCGGCCTGGAACGCCCCGGCGCCCCGGCGGTGCCCCGGCTGCTGCCGACCACCCGCCCGGCGGCGGCAGCGGCGCCGGGCCCGCTGCGGGTGCGCACGGTCGGGTACCGGCGGGAGCTGCCGGAGGTGAAGCACGTCGGCCTGTTCGGCCTGGTCCACCACCGCAGGCGGGCCCAACTCGACGGCTACGACGATGTCCTGCTGGTGGATCCGGACGGCGGCGGGGTGGTCGAGGGCGCCACCTGGAACGTCGGCTTCCTCGACGGCCGCCGACTGGTCTGGCCGGACGGCCCGAGCCTGCCCGGGGTGACCGCCGCGCTGCTGGCCGACGCGTACGGCGGGCCGCAGTCGCGCGAGCGGGTGGACGCGTCCGGGCTGGGCCGCTTCACGGCGGCGTTCGCGGCGAACGCGGGCGTCGGCGTCCGGCCGCTGGCAGCGGTCGACGGTACGGCCTTCGACCCGGCGCACCCCGTGCTCGCCGAACTCGCCACCGCCTACGGGGAGATCACCGCCGACCCGGTGTGAGCCCGCCCGGCGCGGGCCCGCAGGCCCCCGGAGGGGGGTGGGGATATCCCCACCCCCGGTCCGCCAGCGGCCTCCATGGTCCGCCGGCCTGGCCTTTTCTAGCGTGGAACCCGTCGACGACCACCGACGATCCCCGAGGGAAGGCCCACCCATGGCACGCCGCCACGACCGCCCATCGACCGAGCCGTACGCCGCCGGACCGTACGCCGCCGGCCCGTACGCGACGGGGGCGTACGGCGGCGGCCCGTACCCCGAGCAGGGCGCCCGTCCGGCGATCGAGCTGCGCGGGGTGCGCCGCACCTACGGCCGCGGCGGCGAGACCGTGCACGCGCTGCGCGGGATCGACCTGGCGCTGGCCCGGGGCAGCTTCACCGCCGTGATGGGCCCGTCCGGCTCCGGCAAGTCGACCTTCCTGCAGTGCGCGGCGGGCCTGGACAAGCCCGACCAGGGGGAGATCCGCCTCGGCGGCGAGGACATCACCCGGCTGAGCGAGGACCGGCTCACCAAGCTGCGCCGCAGCCGGATCGGCTTCGTCTTCCAGTCCTTCAACCTGCTGCCCTCGCTGACGGTGGAGCAGAACGTGCTGCTCCCGCAGCGGCTGGCCGGCGAGCGCCAGGACCGCGCCCGGGCCCGGGAGCTGCTGGCCCAGGTCGGCCTCGGTGAGCACGCCAAGCGGCGGCCCGGCCAGCTCTCCGGCGGCCAGCAGCAGCGGGTGGCGATCGCCCGCGCGCTGATCACCGACCCGGACGTGGTGTTCGCCGACGAGCCGACCGGCGCGCTGGACACCCGCACCGCGCACGAGGTGCTGGGCCTGCTGCGGCGCGCCGTGGACGACCTGGGCGCGACGGTGGTCATGGTGACCCACGACCCGGTGGCGGCCTCGTTCGCCGACCGGGCGCTGTTCCTGGCCGGCGGCGCGCTCGTCGACGAGCTGCACCACCCGCAGGCGCAGGCCGTCGCCGACCGGATGGTCTCGCTCACCGCCCGCCCGGTGGGGGTCGCGGCGTGAACGGGCGGCGTGGACCGATCGACGAGTGGAACGGGGCAGGGGCATGAGCAACGGACTGGCGCGCGCCTCGGTGCGCTTTCGACCCGCCTCCTTCGTGGGCACCCTGGTCGCCCTGCTGCTGGGCGCCGCCGTGGTGGTGGCCTGCGGCGTGCTGCTGCAGACCGGTGTGACCGCGAGCGTCGCACCGCAGCGGTACGCGGGCGCCCCGGTGGTGGTCGCGGCCGACCCGGTGGTGCGGATCACCGCCAAGGTCGGCCGCGACACCGAGACCAGGGAGCAGACCACCCCCGAGCGGGCCCGGACGGACGCCGCCCTGGTGGGCCGGATCGCCGCACTGCCCGGGGTCGCCGCCGCCCGCCCGGACAGCGCCTTCCCGCTGCCGGCCGGCACCGGCACCCCCGCCCTGACCGGCCGGGGCTTCGCCGCGCTCGGCATCGCCGGCCCCGCCGACCAGCTGGTCGAGGGCCGTGCGCCCGGCGCCGACGAGGTGGTGCTGGACGCCGACACGGCGCGCGCCGCCCACCTCGCGCCCGGCGCGAGGCTCACCCTCACCGCCCCCGGCGGCACCGGCGACTACCGGATCTCCGGCCTGGCCGCCGCCCAACCGGCCGGCCCCACCGCCTGGTTCGCCGACGCCACCGCCGACCGCCTCTCCGGCCACCCCGGCCGGATCGACGCGATCGCCGTCCAGCCGCGCGAGGGCGTGGACCGCGCCGCGCTGGTCGCGCAGGTCCGCCAGGCCCTCGACGCCCAGGCCCTCGGCGCCAAGGCCGCGGACACCCGGGCCGCGGACGCCAAGGCCGCCGGCACCCCGGCCCTCGGCCTTGAGGCCAAGGCCGATGGCGGCGGCGCCAAGGTCTTCACCGGCGACGGCCGCGGCACCGTCGAACAGCCCGCCATCGGCGAGGCCCGCACCCTGCTGATAGGGCTCGGCGGAAGCTTCGGCGGCTACGCCACCATGACCGCGATCTTCGTCGTGATGAGCACCGTCGCCCTGGCCACCGGCCAGCGCGCCCGCGAGTTCGCCCTGCTGCGCGCCATCGGCGCCACCCCGCGGCAGATCCGCCGCACCATCGCCACCGAGGCGATGCTGGTCGCGCCGGTCGCCGGGGCGCTCGGCATCCTGCCCGGACTGGCCCTGGCCCGCTGGTGGTTCGACGAACTGACCTCGCGCGGCGCCGTGCCGCAGGGCGTGCGGCTGGACGTCGGCCCGCTGCCGATGCTCGCCGCCGTCCTCATCTGCACCCTCGCCGCGCTGACCGCCGGCTTCCTGGCCGCCCGCCGCCCCGCCAAACTGCGCCCCGGTCAGGCGCTCGGCGCGGCCGCCGTCGAACCGGGCCACCCCGGCAAGGTCCGGACCGTCATCGGGCTGCTCTTCGCCGCCGGCGGCGTGGTGGCCGCCGCCTTCGCGGCCGCCCTGGACGGCATCAACGCCGCCAACACCGCGCTCGGCGTGGTCATGTGCTTCATGCTGGCCGTCGCGTTGCTCGGCCCCTGGGTGGCGCGGGTCGCCGCCACGGTGTTCGGCGCCCCGCTGCGGGCCGGCGGCGCCCCCGGCTCGCTGGCCGCCGACAACACCCGCGCCAACGCCCGCCGGCTGGCCTCCGCGATCACCCCGATCGTGCTGGTCACCGCCTTCTGCGGCACCCTGCTGTTCCTCCAGAGCACCATCAGCCACACCACCGGCGCGAACGTGCGGGACGGCATCGTCGCCGACCACGTGATCGGCTCCACCGGCCCCGGCCTGCCCGCGGGCACCGCCGGGCGGGCCGCCAAGGTGCCCGGTGTGGACGCCGCGGTCGGCGTGCTGCGCACCGCCGCCGTGTACACCCACGACATGCAGCTCGGCTCCGCCACCGCGCTCGGCGTCGACGGCGACCCGGCCCGGCTGTCCCGGGTGCTCGACCTGGGCGTACGCAGCGGTTCGCTCGCCGACCTGGGCCGCGCCGCCGACACCGTCGCCCTGGACGCCACGCTGGCCGACGCCCTGGACGTCAAGGTCGGCGACCGGGTGCCGCTGCGGCTCGGCGACGGCACCCCGGTGCAGCCCGCCGTGGTCGCCGTCTACGACCGCGGGCTCGGCTTCGGTCAGGTGCTGCTGCCCCGGGCGGTCGTCGCCGGGCACGTCACCGCCGGGTACGACAGCCAGGTGCTGGTCGCCGACGCGCCGGGCGCCGACCGCGCGGCGGTGGCGGCCGCGCTGGCGGGCCTCGCGGGCCCCGGCGGGGCGACCGTGACCGACCGGGCCGGATTCGTCGCCCAGTCCGACAAGATGATGGAGCTGAACGCCTGGGCCAACACCGTGATGGCCGGCGTGCTCGGCGGGTTCGCCGCCGTCACCGCCGTCAACACCCTGGTGATGACCGTCCTCGACCGGCGCCGCGAGGTCGCCCTGCTCCGGCTGGCCGGCACCACCCGGCGCCAGGTGCGCGGCATGATGCGCTGGGAGGCGCTGCTGGTCGCCGCGACCGGCCTGGTGATCGGCGGGGGGATCGCCTGGGTCGCCCTCGTCCCGATCGCCCGGGGCGTCGCCAACTCCTCCCCGTACATCCCGCCGGCGCTCGCCCTGCCGCTGGCCGCCGGAGCCGTCCTGCTCTGCCTCGGCGCGACCGGGTTGCCCGCCCGGGCCCTGCTGCGCACCCGCCCGGTGGCACTGGGCGCCGCCCGGCAGTAGCGGAGGCCCGGGGGGGGGGGGGGGGGGGGGGGGGGGGGGGGGGGAGAGGGAGGGAGGGGGGGGGGGGGGGGGGGGGGGGGGGTTGTCGGTGGGGGCGGGGGGGGAGGCAC
>NZ_JBWKER010000002.1:48539-65360 GCF_056435345.1 Kitasatospora sp. NPDC043950 | reverse complement strand
ACCCCCCCCCCCCCCCCCCCCCCCCCCCCCCCCCCCCCCCCCCCCCCCCCCCCCCCCCCCCCCCCCCCCCCCCCCCCCCCCCCCCCCCCCCGGCACCTGCTCGAGGATCGCTGGACGGGCACACACCAGAGCCTCGCTCGTGCGGGTGACAAAAGCCGGGCCGAGTAGGCGCAATGGGGTAGCCGGGAAACTCCAAACCCCTTTATTGGAGCTGATCGTGATGTCGGATCAGCTACGCTCTCGCCCGCCCCGCCCGTCCCGCCCGACCCGCCGAAGCAGAGAGTAGCCCGACATGAGCAGTCCTCCCGCGGCCGCCGCGCCCCGCTGGCCGCTGATCCTGCTGCGCACCACCGCGACCACCCTGGCGGTCCTGGCCCTGCTCCAGGTCATGCTGGCCGGCAGCTTCCTCAACGGCACCTACGAGTCCCTCAAGGACCACGAGGGCAACGCGATGACGCTGGCCACCGTGGTCCTCGGCCAACTGGTGGTGGCCGCGCTGGTGCGCCGGCCCGGCCGCGGCCCGCTCTGGCCGCTGTGGACCACCGCCGTGCTGACCGTCGCCGTCGTCGGCCAGATGGCGGCCGGCTACGCGCGGTCGATCAGCGTGCACGTCACCCTCGGGGTGCTGCTGGTCAGCGGGGTCCTGTTCGGGCTGGTCGGCGCCTGGCGGCTGCCGCTGCCCGCCCGCGCGGACCACCTGCCCGAGCCGGACGGCAGCGGACGCCTGCCGCGCCCCGGCGGGCCGCTGGAGGTGTCCAAGTGAACCGTCGCCGGTTCCTGGGCGTCGGCGCCTCCGTCCTCGGCGCGGGCGCGCTGGCCGCCGTCGCCGGCCCCGCCGCCGCCCGGCTGTTCGCCGAGGGCCACCCCGGCCGGCTGCTCAGCAGCGGCCTCGACCTGCCCGAGCCGTTCCAGGTCCCGCTGCCGGTGCCCACGGTGCTCCAGCCGGTGCGCACCGACGCGACGGCCGACTACTACGAGA
Source organism: Kitasatospora sp. NPDC043950 (assembly GCF_056435345.1). Lineage (NCBI taxonomy): Bacteria > Bacillati > Actinomycetota > Actinomycetes > Kitasatosporales > Streptomycetaceae > Kitasatospora > Kitasatospora sp. NPDC043950. Next base: position 64,381 of record NZ_JBWKER010000002.1, on the reverse strand, counting down.
TCACCCAACGGGTCGCCGAGCTGGAGATCCTGCCCGGCGTCAGGACCGAGGCCTGGACGTACGGCGGCACCTTCCCCGGGCCGACGGTGGTCACCCGGTCCGGCCGGGCGGCGGTGGTCAAGCACCGCAACGAGCTGCCGGTGCCGTCCGTGGTCCACCTGCACGGCGGCCACACCCCGGCCGACAGCGACGGCTACCCCGTCGACCTGCTGCTGCCGGTCGGCTCCTCCGGCGCGGGCCGGGGGGCGCCGGGCATGCCGGGGATGTCCGACATGCCCGGCATGCAGGGGATGGGCCACGAGGCGGGGCGCACCGCGGAGGGCGAGCGCACCCACACCTACCCGGGCAAGCAGCGCGCCGCCACCCTCTGGTACCACGACCACCGGATGGGCTTCACCGGCCCCGGCGTCTGGCGCGGCCTGGCCGGCTTCCACCTCGTCCACGACGACGAGGAGAGCGCCCTGCCGCTGCCGCGCGGCGACCGCGACCTCCCGCTGATGCTCGCCGACCGTTCCTTCGCCGGGGACGGCTCCTTCCGCTACCCCGCCCTGGACGAGGACCTCGCCTCGCCCGGCGTCACCGACGACTACATGAACGGCGTCCTCGGCGACGTCATCCTCGTCAACGGCGCCCCCTGGCCCCGCCTCGACGTCGATCGCGCCCGCTACCGGCTGCGCCTGCTCAACGCCTCCAACGCCCGCCCTTACCGGCTCCAGCTCGACCCGCAGCCCTCCGGCGGCGACGCCCTCGTCCAGATCGGCTCCGACGGCGGCCTGCTCGCCGCCCCGGTCGCCCACGACGTGCTGGAGATCGCCCCGGCCGAGCGCTTCGACATCGTCGTCGACTTCTCCCGCTACGCCCCGGGCACCTCGGTGCGGCTGCTCAACCTCTTCGGCAGCGGGCGCACGGCGGAGGTGATGCGCTTCGACGTCTCCGGCAAGAAGGTCAGCGACGACTCGACCGTGCCCGACAAGCTGTCCACGATCGAGGAACTGGACGCCTCCGCCGTCGACGTCACCCGCAAGTTCATCTTCCGGCGCAGCGGCAGCTACGGCTGGACCATCAACGGCGACCTGTACCGGCCCGGCCACGACCTCGCCCGGCCCGCCCTCGGCAGCACCGAGCGGTGGCGCTTCACCTCCGACCTGCACCACCCCGTCCACGTCCACCTCAACCAGTTCCAGGTGCTCAGCCGCAACGGTCGCGACCCGGGCCCGTACGACGGCGGCTGGAAGGACACCGTCGACCTGCGTCCGGCCGAGGCGGTCGAGGTCCTGGTGCGCTTCACCGACTACCGGGGGACGTACATGATGCACTGCCACAACCTGGAGCACGAGGACATGGCGATGATGGCGGACTTCACCGTGCAGTGAGCAGGGCCTGGGGGTTTCATCCGGTCGGCTTCATCCGGTCGGCCGAGTGTCGGAGGGCGCGCGGTGCGCGCTCCGGCACTCGTGGCCTAGCGTCGCGGGGAGACGTACCCCGCCCGCCGCCCGCCGTTTCGTCCTCCCGCCGACCCGCTGTCCCGCTGTCCCGCCGACCGAGGAGCCGCCGCGCATGACCACCCCCGCCGAACGCCGCCGGCACGGCCGGGCCGCCCGCGACCGCGTCTCCCGCTCCGCCCACGGGCGGTGGATCCCCGCCGCCGACCGGCCCGACCCGGTCGAGGTACTGGTGCGCCAGGGCGAGGACCGGGTCGCCCGGCTGCTGCCGATCCGCTACGGGCGGATGGCCGACACCCCCTTCGCCTACCTGCGCGGCGCCGCCGCCGTCATGGCCGCCGACCTCGGCGCCGTCCCCGACACCGGCCTCACCGTCCAACTGTGCGGCGACGCCCACCTGGTGAACTTCGGTCTGTTCGCCTCGCCGGAACGCGCCCTGCTCTTCGACGTCAACGACTTCGACGAGACCCACCCCGGCCCCTTCGAGTGGGACGTCAAACGGCTGGCCGCCAGCATCGCCGTCGCCGCCCGCGACCACGGACAGGACGAGGACCGCGCCCACCGCGCCGCCCGCACCGCCGTCCAGGGCTACGCCACCGCCATGCGCCGCCTCGCCGGGCTCGGCGAACTCGACGTCTGGTACTCCCGGATCGACGCGGGCGACCTGCTGGCGCCGCTCCGCAAACCCCGGCAGCGCAAGCAGGCCGAGGCCGACCTCGCCCAGGCCCGCCGCCGCACCAGCCTGCACGCCTTCGGCAAGCTCACCGAGGAACGCGACGGGCAGCGGCGCATCATCAGCGCGCCACCGCTCATCGAACCGCTGAAGAAGAACGAACTGCTCGACATCGGCAAGGTGTTCAGCGACTACCGGGCCACCCTCGCCGAGGACCGTCGCGTCCTCCTCGACCGCTACCGCTTCGTCGACGCGGCGATGAAGGTCGTCGGTGTCGGCAGCGTCGGCACCCGCTGCTACATCGTCCTGCTGGAGGGCCGGGACACCCGGGACCCGCTGTTCCTCCAGCTCAAGGAGGCCGGACGGTCCGTCCTGGAGGACCACCTGCCGCCCACCCGGGTCGACGCCGAGGTCTCCGTCCACCACGGCGGGCGCCGCGTCGTCACCGGCCAGCACCTCATGCAGGCCGCCAGCGACATCTTCCTCGGCTGGACCACCGGCCCCGCCGGGCGCCACTTCTACGGCCGCCAACTGCGCGACATGAAGGGCTCGGTCGAGGTCGCCGACCTCACCCCGTCCGGCCTGCGCGCCTACGCCGACCTGTGCGGCCGCACCCTCGCCCGCGCCCACGCGCGCACCGGCGACCGCCTCGCCATCGCCGGCTACCTGGGCGGCGCGGACGCCTTCGCCGAGGCGATCGCCGACTTCTCCGTCCGGTACGCCGACCAGACGGCGCTCGACCACGCCGAACTGGTCGCCGCGATCGACGCCGGCCGGATCGTCGCGACCCCGGGCGTCTGAGCACGGCGCGCCTCCCGGCGGGTGCGCTCCGGGGCCGGGGGTACGGGGGTGCGGGGTGTGGAAAACGGGTTGCCCCGGCGGGCGCGGTCGGCGTTGGCTGGCCCGCATGACCGAACTGCGCACCGACCGCCTTCTCCTGCGCCCCTGGCGGGACACCGACCTCGCACCCTGGGCCGCGATGAACGCCGACCCCGAAGTCCGCGAGCACCTCGGGGACGTCCTCACCCGCGAGCAGTGCGACGCCTCGGTGGCGCGCTTCGAGGCCGAGAGCGCGGCGCGCGGATACGGCTGGCTGGCCGTCGAGGTGCGCGCCACCGGCGAGTTCGTCGGCCTGGCCGGCCTCGACGAGGTCGACGAGGGCCTGCCCTTCACCGGCGTCGAGATCGGCTGGCGCCTCGCCCGCGCCGCCTGGGGCCACGGCTACGCCACCGAGGCGGCCCGCACCGTCCTCGCCCACGGCTTCGACACCCTCGGCCTCCCCGAGATCCTCGCCGTCACCACCGCGACCAACCACCGCTCGCAGGCCGTCATGCGCCGCCTCGGCATGACGTCCGACCCCGCCGACGACTTCGATGACCCGACCGCCCCCGAGGGCCCGCTGCGTCCCAACGTGCTGTTCCGCCTCCGCCGCGAGCAGCGGGCGGGCTGAACGGCGGGCTGACGGCGGGCCGACCGCGGGCCGAGAACGGGCCGACGGCGGGCGCGTCCCGGGGCTCGGCGCCGTTGTCAGTGGCGTGTGGTTGGGTGATCCACATGCTGGCGATCGGGGTGCAGGAGAACGACGGGACGCGCCACCTCCGGGTGGAGGCGGCCGAGTTGGCGCGGCTGGTGCGGCGGATCGGCGCGAAGGGCGACCGCTTCCTGGTCGCCCAGCGGATACCGGACCTGCCGGACGTCTTCATCCAGGTGTGGCACGCCGAAGGCGGCGAGTACACGCTCGAACACCGCGACGGCTCCGCCGCCCGGCACTTCGAGGTGCGCACCGACGGTCCCGAGGCGGTCATCGCCGCGATGACGGGCTGGGCGCAGCACGAGCCGGGCTGGGGCGACGGCCTGGACTGGCAGCCGCTCGACCTGGGCCCGCAGCCGGAGCCCGCCCCGCCGCTCGACGTGCCCGCCGACGACCTGCGGCAGTTGCACGACCGGCTGCGCCTCACCCTGGCCGGCGGCTACACCACCCGCGCCGAGCTCGCCGAACTCGCCGAGGACCACCTGGTCTCCGGCGACCACCGCCCGCTCTCCCGCGACCAGGCCGAGCAACTGGCCGACCGGCTCTGGCTGGAGCGCGTCGGCGAGCAGACCGGCTGGATCGGCGAGACCGACCCGGAACGCCTCACCCGGGCCTTCGCCGCCCTGGAGGAGGCCGGCATCACCGCCCGGGAGCACTTCAGCTGCTGCGGTTCCTGCGGCGACGCCGAGATCGCCGCCGCCGGGGCACCGGACGCCCGCGGCTACGTCTACTTCCACACCCAGGCCACCGACTCCGCCGCCGCCGGCCACGGCCTCACCCTCCGCTACGGCGGCTTCGACGCCTCCCCGCTGACCACCACCGCCATCGGCCACGAGGTGGCCGCCGCGCTCACCGACGCCGGCCTGCCCGCCCGTTGGAACGCCGACCCCTCCCGCGCGATGGAGATCCGCCCCCTCCTCTGGCGCCGCCGCCTGGCCGGGTGAGGCCCGTGGCTCCGGCGGGGAGGCGGGTGGGTCACGGCACCAGGAGGTGGAGGGCGCCGGGCGCGGCGCTCACGTCGACGGGGAGGGCCGCGATGAACTCGCCGTCGGCGTAGGCGGTGATGGCGGGGGAGTCGATCCGCAGGGATGCGGTGCGGTGGGTGGTGACTTCGGGGTGGGCGGTGTGGGTGCCCTTGAAGAGGGTGGGGAAGAAGCGGGCGATGCGCAGACGGGGCATGGCGGCGACGAGGGTGAGGTCGAGGAGCCCGTCGTCGGGGAGGGCGTCGGGGCAGATGAGCATGCCGCCGCCGTAGCTGCGGGTGTTGCCGACGGCGGCCAGGGTGAGGTCGCGTTCGATGACGGTGCCGTCGGCGAGGGTGATGCGGAAGGGCAGCGGGCGCAGGTTGGCGAACTCCGCGAGGATGGCCAGGTTGTAGCGCATCCGGCCGCGGGGCCAGCGCAGGCGGTTGGCGCGGTCGCTGACCAGCGAGTCGAAGCCGGTGGCGAGGACGGAGCCGTACCAGCGGGTGGTGCCGTCGGCGGCGGTGACCAGGCCGAGGTCGACGGTCCTGGTGCGTCCGGCGGCGACGACGTCGGCGGCGGCTTCGGGGGTGGCGAGCGGGAGGCCGTACGCGCGGGCGTGGTCGTTGCCGGTGCCGGCGGGTATCACGCCGAGCGGGACGGCGGAGCCGGCGACGGCCTGGAGCGCGAGGTTGACCATGCCGTCGCCGCCGACGGCCACGACGGCGTCGACGCCGTCCGCCACGGCCCGGCGGGCGAGGCGGACGGCGTCCTCGGGGTCGCGGCCGGCGTGCCGGTCGACGTGGAGGCCGAGGGCGTGCAGACGGGCGACGGCCCGGTGGGCGGCGGGTGCGGCGTGGCCGGCGCCCGCCGCCGGGTTGCTGAGGACGGCCACTCGCCTGATGGCTCGCGGACCGCCGGTCACGGGATCAGCTTGCCGGGGTTGAGGATGCCCGCCGGGTCCAGTTCGGCCTTGACGGCGCGCAGGATGCGCACGCCGAGCTCGCCGATCTCGTCGCTCATCCAGGGCCGGTGGTCGGCGCCGACGGCGTGGTGGTGGGTGATGGTGCCGCCGGCGGTGACGATGGCGTCGCCGGCGGCGCGCTTGGCGGCGGCCCACCGGGCGAGCGGGTCCTCGCCGAGGGCGGCGACGACGGTGAAGTAGAGCGAGGCGCCGGTCGGGTAGACGTGCGAGACGTGGCAGAGGACGAGGGCGCCGGGCAGGGCGGTGGTGAGGGCTTCGGTGACGGCGGTCCGCAGCCGCGGGAGCCGGCTCCAACTGGCCGCGGTCTCCAGGGTTTCGCAGAGGGCGCCGGCGCTGAGCAGGGAGTCCCGCAGGTAGGGGGCGTTGAAGCGGCCGTGTTCCCAGGCCCGGGCGGGGGCTTCGCCGAGGGAGGTGGCGCCGGCGGCGAGCAGGGTGTCGCGGGTGAGCCGGTGGCGGGTGGCGACCTGTTCGGCGGTGCCTTCGAAGACGGTGACGGCGAGGCAGCCGGTGACGGCGGGGGCGCCGCCGATCTGCTCGGTCATGGCGAGGTTGACCATCGTCTCGGCCTCGTCGGAGAGCCGGATGACGGTGGGGCCGGTGCCGACCTGCTCGACGGCGCGCAGGGCGGCGCTGCCGGTGGCGAAGTCGGGCAGGCTCCAGGCCTCGTAGGCCTTGACGGCGGGCAGCGGGTGGACGCGGAGCCGGACGGCGGTGATGACGCCGAGGGTGCCTTCGGAGCCGAGGAAGAGTTCGCGCAGGTCGGGGCCGGCGGCGGAGGCGGGGGCGCGGCCGAGGTCGAGCACCCCGGCGGGGGTGACGACGCGAAGGCCGCGGACCATCTCGTCGAAGCGCCCGTGGCCGGCCGAGTCCTGGCCGGAGGAACGGGTGGCGGCGAAGCCGCCGAGGGTGGCGTAGCGGAAGCTCTGCGGGTAGTGGCCGAGTTCGTAGCCGCGCTCGGCGAGCAGGGCCTCGGCGGCGGGGCCGGTGAGGCCGGCGCCGAGGACGGCCTCGCCGGAGGTCTCGTCGAGGTCGTGGAGCCGGTCGAGGCGGCGCAGGTCGAGCGAGATGACGGCGGTGAGGCCGCCGCGTTCGGGGTCGAGGCCGCCGACGACGCTGGTGCCGCCGCCGAACGGGACGACGGCGATGCGGCGTTCGGCGCAGAGCGCGAGGACGGCGGCGATCTCCTGCTCGTCGCCGGGCAGCACGACGGCGTCGGGCGCGTCCTGGGGGGCGCGGCTGCGGCGGCGCAGCAGGTCGGGGGTGGACTTGCCGCCGGCGCGGGGGAGCCGGTCGGCGTCGGCGGCGCTGACGTTGGTCTCTCCGACGGCGGCGGCGAGGGCCTTGAGGTCGTCGGCGGTGATCCGCGAGGGGTGCAGGAGGACCTCGTCGGCGGCCGGTCCGGGGGTGGCGTCGCCGGTGACGCCGAGGGCGGCGGCGAGCAGCCCCTTGATGTCCGCGGACAGCTCCTTGGCGAGGGCCGGGTCGCCCCAGGCGTCCCACTTCATCGGGGGGAGCGGCAGCGCGGCGCCGGCCGGTCCCGCTTGCGTCTCAGGTGCCATGCGTTACAGTTTCACACATCATGTCAAGTAGTAACGCCGAGTCCCCTGGCAGTCCCGCGCGCAGCACCGACGACGCGATCCTGGACGCCGCCGCCGACCTGATCGTCCATCTCGGCGTGCGCCGAACGCAGTTGGCGGAGATCGCCCGCCGCGCCGGGGTCAGCCGGCCGACCGTCTACCGGCGCTGGCCGGACGTCCGGGCGGTGATCGGCGCCCTGCTCACCCGGGAGATCCGGGCCACCCGGGAGGGCGTCGCCCTGACCCTCGGGGGCGACGGCGCTCCGATCGGCCGGGAGGCCTTCGTCGACGGGGTCGTCGAGGTGGCCGTCCGGCTGCGGGACCACCCGGTGCTCGGCGCGCTGCTGCGCTCCTCCGACTCCGACCTGCTGCTGGAGTACGTCGTCGAGCGGCTCGGCACCAGCCAGCGCGGCCTGCTGGAGGCGCTGCGGGCCGGCATCGAGCAGGGGCAGGCGCACGGTTCGATCCGGGCCGGGGAGCCGGTCGAACTGGCCGCCATGGTCCTGCTGATCGCCCAGTCCACCGTCCAGTCGCACCGCATGGTCGCCTCCCTGCTGTCGGAGGCCGCCTGGCGGCGCGAACTGACCAGAGCACTGAACGGATACCTCGCGCCATGACCTCGACGCCCGCCGGATCCTCCGCCGCTCACTCCGCCGCTCCCTTCGCCGGCTCCAGCCGACTCGACGCCGGCCGACGCCAGGCGGAACTCGAAGCGCTGGGGGACCGCCCGCGGGTCGACCTGCTGGTGATCGGCGGCGGCGTCACCGGTGCCGGGGTGGCCCTGGACGCCGCCTCGCGCGGGCTGCGCACGGTGCTGGTCGAGTCCCGCGACCTGGCGTTCGGCACCAGCCGCTGGAGCTCCAAGCTGGTGCACGGCGGCCTGCGCTACCTCGCCTCCGGGCGGATCGGGGTGGCCCGGGAGAGCGCGATCGAGCGCGGCGTGCTGATGACCCGCACCGCCCCGCACCTGATCCGCGCGCTGCCCCAACTGGTGCCGCTGCTCCCGGGGTTGCTGCGCCCCGGGCAGGCCTCGCTGATCCGGGTGGGCTTCCACGCCGGGGACGCGCTGCGGATCGGCGCCGGGACGCCGGGCGCGCTGCTGCCCCGGGTGCGCCGGATCGGCGCCGCGCGGACGCGGCAGCTGGTGCCGGGCGTGCGGACCGCCGGGCTGTCCGGCGCGCTGGTCGCGCACGACGGCCAACTCGTCGACGACGCCCGGCTGGTGGTGGCGCTGGCGCGAACCGCGGCGCAGTACGGCGCCACCGTGCTGACCAGGGTGCGGGCGGAGTCCGTGACCGGCAGCTGCGCCCGGCTCACCGACACCGTCACCGGGCAGTCGCTGACCGTCGAAGCCGGCGCGGTGGTCAACGCCACCGGCGTCTGGGCGGGCGAGGTGGACCCGTCGATCAGGCTGCGCCCCAGCCGGGGCACCCACCTCCTGGTGGACGCCGCCGCGCTCGGCCACCCGACCGCGGCGCTCACCGTGCCGGTGCCCGGTTCGACCAGCCGCTTCGTCTTCGCGCTGCCCCAGCAACTCGGCCGGGTGGCGATCGGGCTGACCGACGAGGACGCGCCCGGTCCGATCCCGGACGAGCCGCAGCCCGCCGAGGGGGAGCTCGCCTTCCTGCTCGACACCGTCAACGCCGCCCTGAGCACCGCGCTGACCAGGGCGGACGTGCGCGGCGCGTACGCGGGGCTGCGGCCGCTGATCGACACCGGGGGCGGCAGCACCGCCGACATCTCCCGGGAGCACGCGGTGCTGGAGTCGCCGTCCGGGCTGGTCACGGTGGTCGGCGGCAAGCTCACCACCTACCGGCGGATGGCCGAGGACGCGGTGGACGCCGCCGTGCGGCTGCGCGGCCTGCCGGCCCGGGCCTGCTGGACGGCCCGCCTGCCGCTGGTCGGCGCCCCGGCCCACCGGGACAGCCGCCCGCTCCCGGCGGGCGCCGTGCCCGGCTCGCTGCTCGCCCGCCACGGCGGATCGTCCCAGGAGGTGGTGGCCGCCGGGGAGTTGACGCCGATCGCGGAAGGCCTGGACGTGACGCGCGCCGAGGTCGCCTACGCCGTCACGCACGAGGGCGCGTTGGACGTCGCCGACGTGCTCGACCGCCGGACCAGGATCGGCCTGGTCGCCGAGGACGCCGAGCGGGCCCGGAAGGCGATCGAGGAGATCGTGGCGCAGCGCCTGTAGCGGGCGGGCGGAGGGCTCAGCGCGCCGCGCGCTCCGGCATCGGGTGCTCGGCTCCCGCGACCTCCAGGACGCAGGAGTACGGGTGCTCGGCCGCGCCCGTGCGGTCCAGCCGCACCGAGAGCGGCAGCGGCGGCTCCTCGGCGAGCTGGGCGGCGAGCGTCAGCGGGTAGACGCCGTGCCCGTGGATGCGGTGGAAGGCGCACTCCTTGCCGTCCACCAGCAACTCGGTCTCGGTGATCCAGCCGGAGCGGACGTTGACGGTGACCGAGTGCCCGGCCTGGTCGAAGTGGAAGCTGTACCGCTGGCGCATGGGGAACCTCCCGCGCGGGGGCCGCCGGTCGGGGCGGACCAGGGGATCCACCGCCAGTCTAGGGCGTGTCTTCCAACCCCCGCCTGCGCGGCGGCGTGGGGGCGGTGCGGGCCGGGGTGATGGGTGGTTCCCGGTGGAACCCCTGAGAAATCCCCGGGGTGGGGCCCGACCGCAGGTGGATTCCCGTGATCTCTACAGTGTTGTAGATTCGTCCGCAGGGAGAGATCGAGGAGGGCATTGTGGGAGTTTCACTGGCCAAGGGCGGCAACGTCTCGCTGAGCAAGGAGGCGCCCGGTCTGAGCGCCGTGATCGTGGGTCTCGGCTGGGACGTGCGCACCACCACGGGCGCCGACTACGACCTGGACGCCAGTGCGCTGCTCTGCAACGCGCTCGGCAAGGTGGTCTCGGACCAGCACTTCGTCTTCTTCAACAACCTGCGCAGCCCCGACGGTTCGGTCGAGCACAGCGGCGACAACCTGACCGGTGGCGGCGACGGCGACGACGAGCAGATCAAGGTCGACCTGGCGCGGGTGCCGGCCGACGTGGCGAAGGTGGTCTTCCCGGTGTCGATCTACGACGCCGACGCCCGGCTGCAGAACTTCGGGCAGGTCCGCAACGCGTTCATCCGGGTGCTGAACCAGGCCAACGGCCAGGAGATCGCCCGCTACGACCTCAGCGAGGACGCGTCCACGGAGACCGCGATGGTCTTCGGTGAGCTGTACCGCAACGGCGCGGAGTGGAAGTTCCGCGCGATAGGGCAGGGTTACGCCTCCGGTCTGCGCGGCATCGCGACCGACTACGGCGTCAACGTCTGATCGCAGCAGGTGGATCGCGGCAGGTGATCTGACGGGGTTTCGGCGGCCACCGGCCTTTGCGGCCCACGCTCACTCGGGACGCCCGAGGGCGTGGCCGCCGAAACCCCCGCTGCCGGTCAGCTGACGGCGCCACCAGGCGTCCATCCTCGGTTCGTCCATGGCCGACCAGTCCGGTGCGGCGGCGACCTGCTCCCGGCCGAGCCGTCGGCCCAGTTCCACCAGCTCCCGCCCGACCACGCCCCGCTCCTGGTCGTACGCGGCCAGCAGGGCCGGCCAGGACCCGCCGTCCGCGGCGGCGGCCCGCCCGGCCTGCTCGAAGGCGTGCGCGTCCTGCAAGGCCTTCACGGCGCCGCTGGTGTTGTGCGGGCGGACGACGGTGGCCGCGTCCCCGCCGAGGAGCAGCCGGCCGGCCGTGCGGCGCGGGGTCTCCAGGTCGTAGACGGGCTGGAGGAAGGTCCGCTCGCGCGGGGTGAGGGTGACCAGGGCGGCCCAGTACGGCGGCAGGTGCCGTTCGGCGAGCTGGCGCAGGTCGTCCAGCCGCCCGTCGGTGAGGGTGCCCGCCGGGATGCTGGTCGGGCCGTCGAGGCGCAGCCAGGCGGGGGTGGGCGCGTAGAAGACCCAGTTCACCTGGGTGGTGCCGGGGGTGAGCCCGGGGATGCGGTAGATCACGACCTGGCCGCCGGGGTAGCAGACGGTGGCGCACTCGTCCTCCGGCCAGGCCGCGGCCCCGCCGGGCAGCTCCGCCAGCAGTGCGGCGTCGTAGCTGCCGCGCCAGCACACGTACCCGGCGTATGCGGGCCGGGCCTGCGGGCAGACCGCCGCGCGGACCACCGAGCGGTAGCCGTCGGCGCCGATCACCAGGTCGTACGGTTCGCGGGTGCCGTCGGGGCCGGCCGTCCAGGCGCCGTCCTGGTCGGTGCCGGCCGCGGTGACGGTGTGGCCTTGCCGGAACTCGACCCGGTCGGGGGTGCGTTCGCGCAGGGCCTGCCAGAGGACGGCCCAGTGGTGGGAGTGGAACGGCATCGGCTGGTTCCAGAGCACCCGCCCGCGCCCGTCCGGTCCGTCGCCGCCGCGGTCCTCGGCCGTCTCCCGGGTGACCCAGCGGCGGACGGTGAGGCGGTGGCGGCGGACGCCGTCGTGGAGGTGGCCGGCGTGGACCAGTTCGTCGAAGCGGTCGTCGTTGATGCAGATCCCGACGCCGCGGTCCTCCAACTGGCCCTCGCTGCGTTCCAGGACCACGATCCGGTCCGCTCCCAGCCGGGCGGCGGCCCCGGCGAAGGCGCTTCCGGCGATGCTGCCGCCGATCACGGCTATCGAGCTATCCCGCATGGCGGTCCTCTCCCAGCTGCCCACACTACCGATCTGACAATACGCGGATCATGTCCGCGAGTTGGTGGGAACCGGCAGAGCGCGGGGCCTCGGCCCGCGGCCCCCTTATGCAACTAGTTGCACATCGAGCCGCCGTCCCCTACTCTGCGGTAACACCGACCCCCGCCGCCCCCAGGAGACGTCGATGAGCGCGTCGATGAGCACCACCCCCGGCAGCAGCCGCTACCCGCACCTGCTCAGCCCGCTCGACCTCGGCTTCACCACCCTGCCCAACCGCGTCGTCATGGGCTCCATGCACGTCGGCCTGGAGGAGGCCCCCGACGGCTACCGGCGGATGGCCGAGTTCTACGCCGAGCGGGCCCGCGGCGGCGTCGGCCTCATCGTCACCGGCGGCATCGCCCCCAACGAGGCCGGGCGCCCCTGGGAGGGCGGCGCGATGCTCACCACCGGGGCCGAAGCCGACCGCCACCGCGTCGTCACCGACGCCGTGCACGCCGCCGGCGGGAAGATCGCCCTGCAGATCCTGCACTTCGGCCGCTACGCCTACCACCGCGACCTGGTCGCCCCCAGCGCCCTCCAGGCCCCGATCAGTCCCTTCGTCCCGCACGAGCTCACCGCCGCACAGGTCGAGCAGACCATCGAGGACTTCGTCCGCTGCGCCGAACTCGCCCGCCGCGCCGGGTACGACGGCGTCGAGATCATGGGCTCCGAGGGCTACCTGATCAACGAGTTCGTCGTCGCGGCCACCAACCGGCGCGAGGACGAATGGGGCGGCCCGTACGAGCGCCGGATGCGCTTCCCGGTGGAGATCGTCCGCCGGGTCCGCGAGCGGGTCGGCGAGGACTTCATCATCGTCTACCGCCTCTCCATGCTCGACCTGGTGCCCGGCGGCTCCACCCTCGACGAGGTCGTCCGCCTCGCCCAGGCCGTCGAGGCCGCCGGGGCGACCATCATCAACACCGGCATCGGCTGGCACGAGGCCCGCATCCCCACCATCGCCACCTCCGTGCCGCGCGGCGCCTTCGCCTGGGCGACCAGGAAGGTGATGGGCACCGTCGGCATCCCGCTGGTCACCACCAACCGCATCAACACACCGGAAATCGCCGAGCAGTTGCTCGCCGACGGCTGCGCCGACCTGGTCTCGCTGGCCCGCCCGCTGCTCGCCGACGCCGACTTCGTCGCCAAGGCGGAGGACGGCCGCGCCGACGCCATCAACACCTGCATCGGCTGCAACCAGGCCTGCCTCGACCACACCTTCAGCGGCCTGATCACCTCCTGCCTGGTCAACCCGCGCGCCTGCCACGAGACCGAACTCGTGCTCACGCCCACCAGGTCGCGCAAGCGCATCGGCGTCGTCGGAGCCGGCCCGGCCGGGCTCGCCTTCGCCGTCTCCGCCGCCGAACGCGGCCACGACGTCACCCTGTTCGACGCCGCCGCGGCGATCGGCGGGCAGCTGAACACCGCCCGGCTCGTGCCCGGCAAGGAGGAGTTCGACGAGACGCTGCGCTACTACCGCACCCGGCTCGCCGAGTTGGCCGTCACCCAGCGCCTCGGCACCACCGCCACCGCCGACCAGCTCGCCGCCGAGAACTTCGACGAACTCGTCCTCGCCACCGGCGTCACCCCGCGAACCCCCGGCGACCTGCCGGGAGTTGACCACCCCAGCGTCGTCGGCTACCTCGACGTCCTGCGCGACGGCGCCCCCGTCGGCGAGCGGGTCGCCATCCTCGGCGCGGGCGGCATCGGCTTCGACGTGGCAGGCTTCCTCACCGACCAGGGGGACGCGGCCAGCCTCGACCCGGCCGTGTTCCAGGCCAAGTGGGGCATCGACCCGGAGTACCGCGAGCGCGGCGGACTGCGCCGCCCCGAGCGGCCCGCACCGCCGCGCGCCGTCCACCTGCTCCAGCGCAAGACCAGCAAGGTCGGTGCCGGGCTCGGCAAGACCACCGGCTGGATCCACCGCACCGAACTCCGGCACCGCGGCGTCACCATGGTCGCCGGCGCGACGTACGACCTGATCGACGACGCCGGCCTGCACTTCACCGTCGACGGCGAGCGCCAACTGCTGCCCGTGGACACCGTGGTGCTCTGCACCGGCCAGGAGCCGCGCCGCGACCTCTACGAGGCGCTGCGCGAGCGCGGCCTGGAGGCCCACCTGATCGGCGGCGCCGACGTCGCCGCCGAACTCGACGCCAAGCGGGCCATCAAGCAGGGCACCGAACTGGCCGCCGCGATCTGACCCTTCCTTGCGCGCTGGGTCCTGTTCGGCCGGACAGGACCTGGGCACGCCTTGGGCACGCCCTAGGATCGACGGCATGTCGCTGCCGCACGCCATCCTCACCGCCCTGCTGGAGAAACCGTCCTCGGGGCTGGAGCTGACCCGGCGCTTCGACAAGTCGATCGGCTTCTTCTGGCCCGCCACCCACCAGCAGATCTACCGCGAACTGGGCCGGCTGGAGGCCTCCGGGCAGATCCGGGCCCTCCCGCCGTCCGGCCCCGTCCGCGGGCAGAAGAAGGAGTACGAGGTCCTGCCCGAGGGCCGTGCCGAACTCGCCCGCTGGACGGCCGAGGGCACCGAGCCGCGCGCCGTCCGCGAACCGCTGCTGCTACGGCTGCGCGCCGCCGCGGTGGTCGGCGCGGACGGCCTGGCGGCCGAGGTGCGGCGGCACCTGGCGCTGCACCGCGCGCAGTTGGACGACTACCGGGAGATCGAGCGGCACGACTTCCCGGCCGAGGCGACGGCCGGGGAGAACCGCCTCCAGCACGCCGTGCTGCGGGCGGGCATCGGGCTGGAGGCCTTCTGGGTGCAGTGGCTCGCCGAAACCCTCGAAACCCTCGAAGCGCTCGAAACCCCCGGCCCGCCCCCGGTGGACCAGGGGGACCAGTCGGACCAAGGGGTCTGACCTGCGGCGATCCGCGCCCGCGAGCCCCTTGCCAGGCCCGGTGGGACACTGGTGCCTGTCCCTGCCCGCACCCTCGACCGGGGGGCCCGCATGTCCCACCCGAAGCCGCTCCACGCCCTCGCCGCCGCCGCCCTCGCCGCGGCGGTCGCCTTGGGCCCGGCCCACCTCGCCGCGGCCGCGACGCCCGGCCAGTCCGCCCAGGGCCTGCCCACCTCCGACCAACTCACCGCGGCCCTGCTCACCGTCGACGACGTCGGCCCAGGCTTCACCCAGGTCCCCAGCACGGCCAGCCCCAGCGCCGGCCCCAGTACGATGCCCTCCCCGGCCAACGGCTGCGACGCCCTCAGCGACCTGATCAACATGCACACCGGCATTCCCGGCCCCGAGACCCCGCACGCCGAGGCCGAACTGGACGGCCCGGGCGGCAACCCGATGGTGACCGAGTCCCTCACCGCCGAGGACGCGGGAAAGCTCACCACCGACCTCGACGCCGCCACCGCGGCCCTCAAGAGCTGCCACACCATCACCTTCAACGCCGGCACCAACGACTCGGTGACCTTCACCGTCACCCCGGTCACCCTCGGCGACCGCCAGGACGCGCCCGCCGTCCGCCTCGACGGCACCCTGGCCGGCGTCCAACTGAACGCCTTCGTCGGCGTCGAGCGCTTCGGCACCGTCGGCATGGCCTTCGGCTTCTTCCAGCGCGGCGGCGACTCCCCCCAACTGGCCTCCTTCCAGTACCGCGCCGCCGTCGCCAAGGTCCAGCGCGCCCTCGGCACCACCGCCGGCAGCACCACCCCGCCCACCGCCACGGCCCCCGTCACCCAGGGCGCCTCGGTCTGAGCCGGGCAACGCGACGGCCCCCGTCGGGCAGGCAGCCCGACGGGGGCCGCGGCGTGCGGGGGCGCCGGTGCTGAGCGGATCGGCGCGCTGTTCGCCGACTACACGCCGGACGAGATCGCGGTGATCGCCGACTGGTTCACCCGGGCCAAGGGGGTGCTGGGGGAGTCGCTGGACGAGATCCGGGCCGAAACGCCGTAGCGGGGGGGGGGGGGGGGGGGGGGGGGGGGGCGGGGGGGGGGGGGGGGGAAGGAGGGGATACCCTGGAAGGGGAAGGGGGGGAG
>NZ_JBWKER010000002.1:0-48529 GCF_056435345.1 Kitasatospora sp. NPDC043950 | reverse complement strand
TTCGCCGCCGCCGAGCGGAAGGAGATCGAGGGGCCCGCGAACGTTTCCCCCTGGACAGGGGTTTGGTTGGGGGGTTCGTGGGAAAGATCCCGGCCAGAAACTCCGCAGCGCCCGCCCCGGGGGGGGCCCCGCCCGCCACGGTCGCGGGTTCACGGCAAGTAGGTCACCTCGGGGAAGGCCGCGGACGGGCCGTCGAGGAGGCGGCTGGCACGGTGCCGCAGGTGCAGGTCGAAGAAGGCCACCGGGTACGCCTGCTGGATCTTCACCGCGCGGGCCGGGTCGAGGGTGCCGATCATGCCCCGGACCTGCTCGTCGGTCAGGCCGAGGAGCTTCGCGGCCTGCGGGATCAGCACCTGGTTGTCGCCGTACGAGACGTGTACGGCGCCCTGGGCCTGGACGTCGAGGCGCCAGCCGCGCAGGTGCGGCCAGAACTCGGCGACGTCCGGCTGGCCGGCCCGGGTGAACGCGGCGGTCATCATCATGAACGGCCGGTCCAGGTCGGTGGTGATGGTCGGCTGCATCGGGCCGTCCAGGCTCAGCCCGGCGCGGACGCGCCGGTCGGTGAGCATGGTGTAGGCGGTGGCCGTACCGCCCTTCGACCAGCCGAACATGCCGATCCGGTCCGGGTCGAGGGCGTGCAGCAGCCCGGCGGGCAGCGGCCTGCCGTCGACGTCGGGGTTGCGCCCGGCGGCGAGGGCCTCGACCTGGTCGAGGAGGAAGCGGATGTCCGCGGCGAAGTCCTTCGGCCCCATCGGGACGCTCCGGTCCGGGGTGAGGACCAGGCCGTCGGGGAACTCGGTGATCGCGTCGCGGGTGTGGTCGACGGTGACCACCACGTAGCCGTGGCTGGCGAGTTCCTGGACCATCACGGTGTGGTCGGCGCGGTGGCTGTGCGCGCCGTGCGAGTAGACGACGACGGGCAGGCGGCGGCCCGCGCGGTGGACCGGGGCGCCCACGCGGCCGGAGGTGAGCGGGGCGAGGGCGGGGTCGATGGCGAAGCCCGTGTCCGCGAGGAACGCCCGCAGTGCGCCGTCGGCCATCCAGGGCGCGAGCGGGTGCTCACCGGCCTCGCGAGCGGGGTACCAGACGCTCGCCATCAGCTCGCGGAACCGGCCCGGGCCGGCCAGCGGGTCCGGGCGGGAGGCGTCGAGCAGGTGCAGCGGGACGGTGCCCACGGGGTGCGGCCCGGTGGGCTCGGGCAGGGTGAGGCGCGCCGGGCCGCCGGTGGCGGTGGTGGCGGCGGGCGTGGTGGTCCCGGGGGTAGTGGCCCCGTCCGCCGCCCACGCGGGGCGGGCGAGGGCGAGCGGTGCGGCGGCCCCGGTGGCCCCGGCGGCCAGTGCGGCCCCCAGCAGGCGGCGGCGCGTCATGGCGTGTCGGCTCGTGAACGGCGTGGTGGTCATGGGCCCTCCCTGGGTGTGCTGGACAGAACCGGGCCGAGGCGCGCGGTCTTCGCAGGTGCGGCCGTCGTTCGACACCGGACCTCCGGGGAAGCGCCCCTGACGGACCGTCCGATGGATCTCCGTGCACCTGAGCGGAAGGCTGTCATCGCGGCGCACCCGGCCACATCCGACCACCGGATGACAGTGCGGCCGGGCGCATTGGCCTGGGGGTTTACATCCGTGGGCTGATGCGACGGCGCGCCGGGGCGGGGCGGCGCATAGCGTTCACGTGCAATCCAATGCAACGGTCGGCGCGACTGACGTTGCGTTAAATCTGCAACTGTTGCAACGATAATGAGGCATTGACCTGCGATGATGCTGATTGTACGCAACATGACTGTTGCCAGGAATCTTGAAGGCAACGTAGCGTTTCCGTTGTCAGAAACAACGAGCCGCAGGAGAGCATCATGCAGAAGTTCGCCACCCCCGCCCCGGTCTCCACCGTCCTCGACATCCCCGCCGGGCGCATCCGGTTCATCGCCGCCGACCGGGCCGACACCACGGTCGAGGTCCTGCCCGCCGACGCCTCGAAGAGCCGCGACGTGAAGGCGGCGGAGCGGACCACCGTCGAATACGCCGACGGCGTCCTGCGGATCGAGGCGGCGGCGGCCGAGAACCGGATCCTCGGCCAGTCCGGCACCGTCGAGGTGACCGTCCAACTGCCCGCCGGCTCCCGCATCCAGGCGAAGACGGCCAGCGCCGAACTCCGGGGCGTCGGACGCCTCGGCGACGTCACCTTCGAAGGCGCGCAGGCCTCGGTCAAGCTCGACGAGACCGCCGGCGCCCACCTCGCCGTCCTCGCGGGCGACATCTCCGTCGGCCGCCTCAACGGCCCCGCCGAGATCACCACCGCCAAGGGCGACATCCACATCGCCGAAGCCGTGCACGGCACGATCACGCTGCGCACCGAGGCCGGCGACGTCTCCGTCGGCGCAGCCCGCGGAGTCTCCGCCTCCCTGGACGCCGGCACCACCTACGGCCGGATCCACAACGCGCTCAAGAACGCCGACGGCGCCGCCGCCGGCCTGAGCATCCACGCGACCACCGCCTACGGCGACATCACCGCCCGCAGTCTCTGACGCGGCACCGCTCACCCACCCCTGAACTGCGCCGCGCACATCCCACCGCGAGACGAGGAACGACCATGACCAGCACCCTCCACACCGTCGAGAACGACACCGCCCAGGACCGCCCGGAACTGCAGCAGGCCATCCAGGAGTTCGTCGACGCCGGCTTCGCCGGGATACAGCTGCGCGTGCACGACGAGCGCGGGGAGTGGGTCGGCAGCGCCGGGGTGCGCAAGCTGGGCGAGGCCGCGAAGCCGTCGGTGGACGGGAAGTTCTGGGTCGGCAGCACCACCAAGACCTTCGTCGCGACCCTGGTGCTGCACCTGGTGGCCGACGGCGCCATCGGGCTGGACACCCCGGTGGCCGACCACCTGCCGCAGTTCGGGCTGGACCGGCGGATCACCGTGCGGATGCTGCTCCAGCACACCAGCGGATTGGCCAGCTACACCGGCGACCTCGAACCCGACGGGATGTTCGCACCGGGGATCCCCGCGATGGGCAAGGAGTGGGTGGACAACCGGTTCCACAGCTACCGGCCCGGGGAACTCGTGCAGTTCGCCCTCTCCAGGCCGGCACGGTTCGAACCGGGCGCCGACCAGAGTTACTCCAACACCAACTACACGCTGGCCGTGCTCCTGATCGAGCAGGCCACCGGCCGCCCGTACGCCGAGGAGATGCGGCGGCGGATCCTGCGGCCGCTCGGACTGCGGGACACCGTGGTGCCGGGCGACTCGCCGGAGCTCCCCCGGCCGCACGCCCACGGCTACTACCGCTACCAGGACGGCGACCAGTGGAAGGTGGCCGACGTCGCCCGCCAGAACCTCTCCCTCCTGGTCGGCGCCGGCGACCTGATCTCGACCACCCGGGATCTCCACACGTTCTTCGCCGCACTCCTGGGCGGCACGCTCCTGCCCGCCCCGCTGCTGGACGAGATGCGCACGCCGCACGGGATGCTCGGCTACGGCCTGGGCCTGTTCGTCCAGGACCTCGGCCCGGACGGCGGCACCATCGTCCACCACAACGGCGGCGCCCCCGGCGGCTACGGGGCACTGATGATCGGAACCCCCGACGGCAGCAAGACCCTGACCGCCGGACTGACCACCGGCGACTCCGCGTCCGACCCGGCGCAGGAGTTCCCGAAGGCGCTGGACCGGCTCATCAAGGCGGTGTTCGGCGGCGGCGAGCGGGCCGAGGGCTGACGGGACTGCGTTTCGGCACGTGGAGTGGGAAGTCGGCGGGGCCGACTTCCCACTCCGTTCGTCTTGAGGGGTGGTGCCCCGGCGCGCGGTGGTGGTGAGGCAGGGGTGAAGCGCGAAGCCGCGCTCCGGAACGCGGGCTGCGCAGTCGCGTCGGCGGCGTGCTCCGCGATGGTGAAGCAGTTTGGCTCACTGTGAGACAAGTTCTTTCTCCAGATGGGCAGTTGCCTTTCGCCCGAGTGCTGGAAGATCGTGGCGCCCTGGGCGTGGCGGCTCGATCACTGAGGGGGATTTCGGCCGGCGCGGGAAAAATCGCGGCGCCCTGGACGTGCGCTGACCATGGATTCGATGGACACCGAGAGTGCTGGTTCGGATGCGGAGGGTTGACCCGTCGGTCGACCTGGATCAATGGGTCGAAAGGGTGGGTGGCGTCGAGCGCACGGTCTTCGATGACGGCGAGACGGTGGAGAACTCCGACGGGGTCGCGGAGTTCTATGCGGCGGTGGGGAAGCTGATCAAGCATTTCCGGGAGCGGGCCGGGCTGACGCAGCGCGAGCTGGCCGAGCGGCTCGGGTACAGCGAGGACCAGTTGGGGGCGGTCGAGCGCGGCAAGCGGACACCGAGAGTCGAGATCCTGACGAAGGCGGACGAAGTCCTCAATGCGGGTGGCGCGTTGCTGGTCGTCGCGGACGACGTGATGAAGGCGAAGATCCGGATCAGCGAGCGGCACCCGGCTTCCTCAAGGGCCTTCACGTCTGAGGAGGGCAGGGCAGTCGAGATCCACGAGTACAGCACGATGGTCATCCCGGGGCTTCTCCAGACTGAGGCCTACATCAAGAGCAGCTACAGCACGAACGAGGAAGCTCAGTGCGTCGAGGTCGCCGAGACGCCCGGCATCGTCCACGTGCGTGACTCCAAGGACAAGAGCGGCCCGCAGCTGGTGTTCGAGCCGGCTGCGTGGCAGGCGTTCGTGGCGTTCGCCGCGACCGCCGAGGTCTGATTCAGCCTTCTCCTGACGGCCCGTCGCTTCCACGCGGCGGGCCGTCGGCGTTCCGTCGGCGGTCCGCCGGGAGATGACGGCCAATCGGCGGACGGGTGGGCGGAGTGCGGGTGTCGTCGGGCCGGTGCCGGGTGGGGGCTGCTACCAACGGTCCCATGTCCCATCACCTCAGCGGCCCCAACCTGCGCTCCCCCCGGGGCGACGCGCGGCTCGACCTGACCGACGTGTTCGCCTTCCCGGCCGCCGATGCGCCCGGCCGGACCGTCCTGATCATGAACGCGAACCCCTACGCCCCCACCCAGGCGGCCGAGTTCCACCCCGACGCCGTCTACCGCATCAACATCGACAACGACGGCGACCACCGCGCCGACGTCGCCTACTCCTTCACCTTCTCCGCCCCCACCCACACCGGCGCCCAGACCGTCACCGTCCACCGGGCGACGGGCGCCGCCGCGCAGAAGCACGAGCCCACCGGGGACGTCCTGTTCTCCGAAGCCCCGGTCGCCTTCGGGGACGCGCCCGACGTCATCGAGGTGAACGGCCGCAAGCTCTCCGTCGGCCTGCGCAGCGATCCCTTCTTCGCCGACCTCGAAGGGATCGTCAACGACTTCACCTGGACCGGCAAGGACGCCATGGCCGACGCCAACGTCTTCGGCATCGCCCTCGAAGTCCCCGACACCGACCTCGGCCCCGACCCGACGATCGGCGTCTGGGCCCGTGTCAGCCTCCGCCAGGACGGCCGGCTCGTCTCCGTCGACCGTGGCGCGCACCCCTCCCTCACCGCCTACTTCAACAAGGAGGAGGTGAAGGACGCGTACAACGCAGGCGAGCCGGCCGACGACTGGGACACCTACCGCGAGGCCTGGACGGCCGTCCTCCAGCACACCGGGGACTACACCACCGCGGCCGCCACCGAGACCCTCAAGCTCGTCCTCCCGGACATCCTCCGCTACGACCGCTCCCGCCCCGCCGCCTACCCCAACGGCCGCACCCTCGTCGACGACGTGACCTCGGCCCGCCTCACCATGGTCTCCGGCGGCAAGATCACCAGCGACCACATCCCCCCGCACACCGACGTCCTCCCCGTCTTCCCCCACCTCGGCCACCCGCACCCCGTCAAGTAGCGAGTCAAGTGGCCGGACGACAAAGCGGCGGTCAAGAATCCTTGACCGCCGCTTCGCACTTCCCGCTCTGATCATGTGCCAGGCTGTGCGCCCCCACCCGCGTATGAGGAGGTTCGGTGAACCACGCGCGCCCCCTGATCGAGGACTTCCCCGCCCACCCGGACGGAGACCCGGCCGGCGCCCTCGCCCGCGTCGTCCGCGAGCGCCGCACCGCCCTCGGCCTCTCCACCGCGGACCTCGCCAAGCGCGCCGACCTCACCGACGCCCAGATCCGCGCCATCGAGGCCGGCCACGTCGCCCCCACCCTCCCCCTCCTCACCGCCCTCTCCCGGGCGCTGGAGGTTGCGCCGAAGCCGTGAGCGCGGCGGCCCGCGCCCGGAGCAGCCCGCAGTACTTCACGCTGTCCGCGCCGAAGGAGACCCCGTGGACCGGGGAGCGGAGCGTCAGGACCAGGCCCGGAACCCCGGCGAGGACGATCGGCATGAGGTCGTCGACCCTGGTGAAGAACGCCGCCGACGAGGCCGCGATCAGTGCGCACACGAGCCCGATCGGGAAGTACGCGAGAGCCCAGGGACTGCGCCTCTTCTGCATGTCCCACCCCAGTTGCGTTGTGCGTAGGGGCGCCATCCGAACTTCGGATGGCGCCCCTACGGGTTCGTTCAGTAGATCAATGGTTGGTCGAGCCGCAGGGGGACGCGCCCCCTGCGGCCGATGTGCTTCGAGAGGAAGTGGGAAAGCCGAGGACTTCCGGGGACGGGGCCCCTCAGTCTCCAGCGACGTAGACGAAGGTGCCGGGCGCCTCACTGCATTTGCTCAGCAGTGTGTCCAGGCGCACCAACTGCGGATTCTCCCTCCAATCGGGAATCGTTCGCACCTCTGCGCGTGCGGTCGCACACTGTCGGGAGTCCAGCAGTGTGTCGCCGTAGAGGTCGATGCGGAACAGTGTCGGGAAACCCTCGCGGGGGAGGTTGGCAATGGCGTCCATGAGCACGTCATCCTCATCCCCGAACGATTCGGTGACCGTCCTCTGCGAGAGTCCCCAGCTTGTCAGATCGGGGAGTTCGGAATTCCAGAAGACATCCAGCCCCATGTAGTGACCTCCAACTCGTGTCAAACCGGGTAGGCAGTGACGACCTTGCCATGGCGCACCACCACCTTGATGCTGGTCTTCCGTATGCCGTTCTTGTTGTGGCCGACCGTCCTGTTGCCGAAGTCGTAGACGTGGAAGTGGCCGGGCGTGCCATTGGTGTTCGGCTGAGCCGGGGCCTTCTTGATGGCCGTCTTGATCATTCGCTTGATCGTTCGCGGATTGCTCGTGGCGAACTTCGACTTCCAGGGGTTGGCCAACCGGAGCACGTGACGCGGGAAGATGTGGCCCATGTACGTCAGGTGGGAAAGGCTGGCGCCTGAGCAGTTGTGCACCACGACGTCGTTGCTCGCGTCGCGCACCGAGTAGGTGTGCCGGTTGCCGACGTTGAGGTTGACGACCAGTTGCCCGTCCAGGTCACCGAGGTCGTCGACCGCAGTGACCACCGGCGTGGTGCCGTCGGGTGAGCGCAGCCGGTCTCCCGGTCGGACCTCCAGGGCCTTCACCCAGCCGCGGCCCTCCACCCAGATTGGGTGGCCGTCAGTGGCCTGTAGCGGGGCGGCCGAGGCGTCCGCGTCGGTGCTGATCTCGACGATGTGTCGAGTGCCGTAGCCGGTGATGACGTCCAGCACCGGCTCGGCGGAGGTGGTTCCGGTCTCCGGATCCGTTGCCGCCACATGGTCACCCACCCGCACGTCACCGATCGGCAGGTAGGTGCCGTCGGCCATGAGTACGGGAGTGTCGGGCGTGAAGGAGTTCCCGATCGGGCAGGCAACGGCCTCCGTGCGCCGGAAGACCGTTCTGGCGGCCGAGGCGATCTTGCCCGCCTTGGCCGCGACCCTGGTCGTCGTGGCGGCTGCCGCGACGGCCTTGACCACCGGGCCGGCGCCGACGGTGGCGGCGACCGCGGTGATGGCCATCTCCGCGGCCTTCCCCCAGTTGCCGGTCGCGGCGTAGGAGACCGCCGAGACGGTGGCGGCGACGGCGCCGATGGGGCCGGGGATGTAGGACGCGACTTCAGCGACCTTGGCGACGACCTCCACTGTCTTCTTCAGCCACTTGGGCATGCCCCAGTTGCCGTCGAGGTCGGTGCAGTTGACCGGATCGCCGGTGCAGTAGTCGTACGGACTGGCGTTGCCGCCGGGGACGGGGTCGATCTGGAGGAAGCGGCCCAGGGCCGGGCTGTAGAGGCGGGCACCCATGAGGATGTCGCCGTCCAGCGCCTCCGCGGAGCGCTCCTTGCCGCCGAGCCAGCCGTAGCGGACGTTGGCCTGGCCGTCCTGGGGGATGCCGAACTCGTCGAAGTCCAGCACGACCGGCTTGGTCAGCGCGGTGTCCGTGGTGACGACCACCGACCCGAACAGGTTGGTCAGTTGGAGCTGGATGTCACCGGTCCTGCTGGTGGTGGCGGCCAGACCGGCGTCCGGACCCGTGACGTTACGGGTCAGGTTGCCCTGGGTGGTGTCTTCGACCGTCCAGCGGACCTGGTCGGAGTCGTCGCCGTAGTGGTTGAGCTTCGACGTGGCGTTGGCCCAGGTGCCGTCGGCCTGCTTCTTGCTGGTGGTGAACGCGGTGAGGCGGTGGGCGGCGTCGACGGCCCACTCCTGCTTGGTGTCCCCCTTCTCCTGGACGGCGACCTTGTCGTTCGCCCAGTAGGTGTTGGTCGCGCCGGTGGCCGTCTTCACGGTGCGCCCGAACGCGTCGTAGACGAAGCCCGCGTCGGTGAGCCGGTCGGCGCTGTCGTAGGTGTGGTTCTCCGCCGTGGCCCCGGCCGTGCTGCACTCGCCGGCCGCCCCGCGCGGGGAGGTCTGCTTGGACAGGCGGTTGGAGTGGGCGTCGAAGGCGTACTGCCGGGTGACGCAGCCGGTGGCGGCCGTGGTCTGCTCGGCCTTCACCAGCCGGCCGAGCCGGTCGTACTGGTAGGAACGGGTGGCGGTGGAGCTGGTGTCCTTGGCGACCTGGCCCTGGGTGGACATGTCGGTGGTCTGGGCCCAGACCACCGTGTTGTCCGAGGTGCGGGTGTAGGTGCGGCCGGTGGCCTCACCGACGGCGTTGAAGGTGTCCTTGCGGACGATGCCGCCGGGGTAGGTCTGCTCGACCAGCTGGCCGTCCGGACCGTACTTGGCGGTGAACTCGCCTGCCACGCTGTCGGTCACGGAGGTGACCAGCCCGCGGGGCTCCTTCACCCGGTCGTAGGCGTAGCCGGTGGACCCGGTCGGGTCGCTCACCTTCACCGGCTTGCCGAACCGGTCGAACTCCGTGGTGGTGGTGCCGCCGTCGGCGTCCGTGTAGGAGATCAGTCGGCCCAGTTGGTCCATGACCCGGGTCAGGGACTTGCCGTCGGAGGTGGTCTTCACCGCGTCGCCGGTGGCCGGGTCGTACTCGACGGTGACCTTCGGCAGCGGCTTGCCCTCGTCCGAGGTGATCTCGGTCGAGAGGATCCGGTCCAGCTCGTTGTAGACGGTGACGGTCTTGCGGGACTTGCCCGCGTTGGTCTCGGTGACCTCCTCCGGCTCGTTGAACGCCGAGTACCGCGTGACCCGCTTCACCGGCAGGGTGGTGGGCATCCGCGAGGCGTCGGCCCCGGTGACGGCCCCGCCCGGCAGCGTGACGCAGGGCAGGCCCGCCCACTCGGGACGGTTGGCGCACGCGGCGTCGTCCGCATTGGTCCCGGCGGTGTAGAACACCGACTTGACCGTTCCGGCGTCGGTGCCGTTGGAGCCCGGCTTGCGGGATTCCAGCGCCCGCCCGGAGGCGTCGAACTTGACGTAGGCGGTCAGCTTGGCGCCGAGGGCGTCGGTGGTGACCGAGGTCGCCTTCTTCAGCGTCCAGCCGGGGGTGCCGCCGATCGGAGTGTCGAAACCGTGCTTGGTGACGCGCAGCTCCACGTCGTCGGCGTAGCCGTCGATGCGGGCGCCGTCGGTGGCGGTGGTGACCAGGTGGTAGGCCTGGCCGTCGGGCTTCCC
Organism: Kitasatospora sp. NPDC043950; assembly: GCF_056435345.1. Taxonomy (NCBI): domain Bacteria; kingdom Bacillati; phylum Actinomycetota; class Actinomycetes; order Kitasatosporales; family Streptomycetaceae; genus Kitasatospora; species Kitasatospora sp. NPDC043950. The sequence goes on along the minus strand of NZ_JBWKER010000002.1, from coordinate 38,650 downwards.
TTCGTCGTAGGTGTTGGTGTTGTGGTCCCGCGCGACGACCGAGGTCCCGGCGGCGAGCGTCGGGTTGACGGTCGCCTTGGTGAGGGTGACGGTGTCGATGCCGGTGTGGAACCGCTCGCCGCTGCTGGCCGCGTTGGTGTCGACCACGGTGAGCTTCAGCTCGTGGTCGCCGCGCGTCAGCTTCACGGGTGCGCCGGTGGTGTACGGGGCCACCACGGCGCTGGCGCTGTAGGTGTCGAGCCGCTGGCCGACGTCCTTGCCGTCGATCGCCCACTGGATGACGCCGTGGTCGCTGTTCTTCGTCAGCTGGCCGGAGAGGACGTACTCGCCCTCCTCGGGAACGGTGACGCGCATGGCGTCGAACGCTCCCGCCGCCGTGCCGCGGATGCCCAGCTGGGCACCGCCGGACCAGGTGACGCCGCAGCAGTCGTTGTCGATCTGGACCTTGGCGTTGGTCCCCAGCTGCGGCAGCTTCTCGGCCTCGGCCGTGACGACGGCCGGGTTGGTCTGCCCGTTGACCTGTTCGGCGAGCGAGGCTCGGTAGACCGGTCCGAGGATCTCCGTCACGTCCAGGCCGTCGGCCGTGTAGACGGTGCGGGAGTCCAGCAGCCGGGCGCGCGAGACGGAGTCGGCCGTCGTCAGGTTCAGCTCGGCAGCGAGCTTGTCCGCGTCCGGGTGGACGCCGAGCGCGATGGAGCGGTTGGTGGCCGACAGGCCGCGCACGGCGTGGCCGTAGCGGTCGTACTCGGTGGTGCTGATGTCACCGCCCGGTGTAGTGGACGGTGCCGCGGTGTTGACCTCGTTGCCGGAGGCGTTGAGGTAGTGGACGGTGGCCGGCTTGTAGCCGTCCGGACCGGGCTTCGCTGCCGAGGCGGTGTTGGCGCCAGGGTCGTCCTCGGGGCCGAACACGGCGGTGGCGTCGGTCGGCGCATCGGTCTGCGCCCACTTGGCGACGTCCGCGCCCGCCAGGTCGTTCGGACCGCCGGCGCCGCGGGTCAGCGGCACCTCGTAGACGACCGACGTCGCGTTCTCGCCGGTGACCTGGTCCTTGCTGCCCGGCGCGAGCGTGCCGCGACGGACCTTCAGCAGGCGGCCAGGATCCTGGTCGGCCGCTGCCTTGCCGTAGTCGAAGTTCCACGGCAGCTCACCGGCGGCGCCGATCCGGGTGACCCGGCCGGCGTCGTCGTAGCTGTACGCGGTCTTCAGCGGGGTGGCCAGGCGCGGGTCCCAGACCTGGGCGAGGCGGCCGCGGTCGTCGTACGCGTAGTGCGCGACCTCGACGGCCTCCTGCTTGGAGGTGGCCGGGTTCCACGTCCAGACCTTCACGCCCCGGACGCGGTCCAGATAGTCACCCGGGGTCGCGGCCGTGGCGGTGGTCGCCTTGGCGTAGTCGTACTCCATCACCTCGCAGCCGCGCGGCAGCGGGTCGACGGTGCAGCCGTTGACGTCGTCGACGCCCGGCTCGACGGCCGGGATGATGCGCTTGACGAGCGAGCGGCCGTCGGTGGTGTCGTACTGGTAGCGGGTGGTCGAGGCCGCGTCGGGCCCCGTCTCGCTCACCACCTGGTAGATGTTCGAACCGGCCTGGCGGGCGAAGACGGTCTTGGAACCGTCGAGCTCGCCGAGCTCGTAGGCGGTGCCGGAGGTCTGGAGGTCCCAGACCTGGTTGGGCCCGGTCCAGCAGACCCAGATCGAGGCGCCCTTGTCGGCGTCGAGGCACTGGCCCGACTGGCGGTTCATGACCGTGCCGTTGGTGCGCACCTCCCACTGCTGGTTGGCGCCGCCGTTGCAGTCCCAGAGCGTGAGCGCGGTGGCGTTGGCGGTCTGGCCCCAGGGGTTGTCCAGGCAGTAGCCGAGCAGGCGCAGGGTCAGGTCGTCCCCACGGGTCCACTGCTGGTTCGACCCGCCCGTGCAGGCGGCGGGCCGCAGTCCGGCGCCGTTGCCGGCGGCCCCGTTCGGGACCTCCAGGCACTGGCCGGTGGCCGACAGGACGATCGCGCCGGACTTGGCCGGCACGGCCTTGAGCGACATCGACTCGGCGCCCGGTTCGGGGAAGAACGTTCCGTCCGTGCCCTTGGCGAAGGTCAGCGAGTTGTCGTCGTTGCTCTTGATCTCGACCAGGTCGGACTGCGGGAAGGACAGCGCCCGGTAGTCCGAGCCGGTGCCCGCGTCCGGGCCGCCGGCCCACTGCGGGCCGAACGGGGCGACGATCTCCTTCAGCGACAGGTCGTCGAAGAAGACCTCCTTGCCGCTGCCGGCGGTGTTGCCGTTGTAGAGGCGGAACCAGGCCTCGGTGGCGTCCTTGGGCACCGTCAGGTCCAGCGTCAGCTGCTGCCAGCCGTCGGTGAACGACGCCTTCGGAGAGGCGGTCTCGCCGTAGCCGGCCGGGGTGCGGTAGACGCCGACCATCCGCAGGCCGCGGTTGGCCAGCGGGTTGTCCAGGCCGGTCGCGCCGGGGACGTAGATCCAACCGGTGAGCCGGTAGGTCCTGCCGGGCTGCATGCCCTGGCCGAGCGTGTACTCGGGGCCGAGCGCGGCGAAGGAGTCCCACCCGGAGCTGGCCGGGACGACCAGGAGCGAGTCGGGCGAGTTGTCGTGGCCGCGGACCGTGGAGCGGGACAGCGCCGCCTGCCCGGCGGTGAAGCCGGTGAGGTCGGTGCCGATCTGCCGCTGGTTGAGCGTCAGACGCTCGCCCTGGGGCTGCCAGCCGCGGCCGAGGTCACGCGAGGAGGCGGTGCGCTTGACCGACAGGCCGCGTTCGTCGGCGTCGGTGATGTCGGTCGAGTAGTCACCGGTGAGCAGGTTGACCGAGCCGGGGCCGATGCCGGCGCCGGCCGCGCCGTCGGCGTTGCGGTCGACCGTGATGGTGTTCCAGACGGTGGCGTAGCCGTTGCCGGAGCCGTCCTCGGGGAAGAGGAGAGCGCGGACCTGGACGACGCCGCCGACCTGGCCGAGCGTGTCGAGGACGCTCCAGTTGGCGTGCGGGCCGAGGTCCGCGAGACGCGGCTTGTCCTCGGTGACCGCGGTGTTGTCCGCCTTGGTCAGGTTGGTGCGCGGGACGTTGTACTCCGCGGCGCCGGGGCCCCGGCGGTACTGGTAGACGACGCGCTGGAACTGCGCCTGGGCGTCGACCGCGAGCTTGACGCGCTTCGCGGACTGGGTGCCGTTGACCGGCGAGCTCATGCCCGCCTGGCCGACCTGGAAGGTGTACGTCGCGGGCGGGGACAGGTTGCCCGCGCGGTCCTTGGACTGCACGCTGAGCACGCGCCGACCCTCGGTGGTCGGCGTGATCGACGTGGTCAGCGCGCCGGTGGCGGCGACCGTCACCGGGGTGCCGCCGTCCAGGGTGTAGACGTAGGCTGCGGTGTCGTCGGTGCCCGGGGCGGGGGAGAAGGTGAACGACCCGGCCTGGTTGGCGGTGCCGTGCCAGAGCCCATCCGCCGGGTAGTCCGCCGAACTCACGAACGGCGTACCGGGCTTGACGGTGTCGGCGATGACGTTGGTGCCGACCCAGCCGGAGCGGGACTTGCCGTCGTCGAGCATGGCCCAGATCGTGTACTGCACGCCCTCGTCGAGCTTGGCGATGCCGTAGTCGGAGGGGCGGACGGTCGCGATCGCGCCGTTCGGGGTGTCCCGGACGATGCTGCCGATGAACGTGCCGCCGCGCCACAGGTCCAGGTAGATCTTCAGCGGGTCGCCGTCGGGGTCGGCCGCCTGCACCTGGAAGCGCGGGTTCGCGTCCGAGGTGTAGCGCGGGTTGCCCTGCTGGGACGGCTGCACCTCCACTGTCGCCGGGGTGGCCGGGACGGTGTTGTAGGTGATCGAGAGGTACGGAGGCCAGTAGCCCTCGGCGGAGCTGAACTTCTTCCAGGACAGGTTGCTCGACTCGTCGGCCGCCTTGAGGGCGAACCCGTATTCGTTGTGACCGAACCCGGCGAAGTACCGGATCATCTCGGTGACGTCGGCCTTGGCCCAGAACGTGCCGTCGGAGGCGTAGCAGTCGTGGGTGTCACCGTCGTTCGCCACGTCGTACGTGTCGTTCGAGGTGGCCCACTTGCGCTCCATCGCGGGCTGGTTGCCCCAGCGGGTCCACCAGGCCGCGCCGGGCGCGTTCCAGACCTCCCACTGCTTCGGGATGCAGGACGAGGAGTGATGGTTGGCGAGGTTGAGCGTGGCGCCCAGGATCTGCTTGCCGTTGAACGACCCGCCCGGGACGGTCAGGAACGACCGGGCCACGACCTTGCCGTCGTAGCTGCCCAGCTTGAGGTCCGTCGACGAGGAGGCGTCGATGTTCTCGTTGGTCTGGACGTAGGTGTCGAAGGTCGTGCCGACGTCCACCACCGGGTCGACGGTGACCGGGAACCGGGTCTTCGGGTCGGCGAGGAAGGCGGCGTCCGGGGTGAACACCAGCTCGGTGTCCGCGCCCTGGCCGCGTACCTCCATCGTCACCGGGCCGCGGTTCAGGTGCTCCTGCGAGGCAGGGTCGACCGCGGCGTCCCACATGACGGGGGTCGGGATCTTGACCGCCGCCTTGCCGGTCGCCTTGTCGAGCAGCTGGATCGAACCGTCCTGCTGCGGCGAGACGGTGAGCCCGGTGGTGTCCAGCGGGAGCGTCACCGTGCCGGTCTGGGCGACGGCGGAGCGGTCCTTGACGATCAGGAACTGCTCGAAGCCGGTCCGGGTGGCTTCGAGGACCAGGTCGACGCCGGGGCGGGCGTTGACGTAGGTGGCCTTGTTGCCCTCCAGCTTGGGCTTGGGCAGCTTGCCCAGCCAGCCGAACTTGACCTGCTGCTCACCGGAGCCGATCCTGACCAGCTCGCGCTCGGCGGGGACCGGGGCCGGGGCGGACTGCGGGTCGGCGGCCGGGGCGGCGGCGCGGGCGCCGCTGCGGGAGGCCCGGCTCGCGTCGGCCGAAGCCGAAGCCGAGGTCGAAGCCGAAGCCGAAGCCGACGCCGACGCCGGGGTCGAAGCCGAAGCCGAAGCCGAAGCCGAAGCCGAAGCCGAAGCGGACGGAGACGATGACGGGGACGCGGAAGCGGGGGCCGTCGGTATCGCACTGGGCGACGTCGCCGGAGCCGTGGTCGGTGCGGTCGTCGGTATCGCGGCGCCCGGCAGGCTGTCGCCCACCGTCACCCCGGCGTCGCCGCCCTCGAAGACCACCCCGCCCGGGTGCGCCTTCGGCGCCACCTTGCCGTCCGGGGTCTGCACCAGCGTGGTGTCGACGGGCACCCAGGCCTCGCCGAGCTTCATCCGGATCGGGCCGGTGGAGCGGTCGGAGGTCAGCGTGCCGTCCGGGTTCGCCCACAGCGTGGTGAACTCCGTCCGGGCGTTGGTGACCTCGATCCGTCGCTTCTGCAGCCGGGCCGAGAGCAGCGCCGAAGCCTCGTCAGGCGCCTCGGTGGCCGGAGCAGTGGGCGGAGTGGCGGGTGAGGGTGCGGCGGTGGCCGGAGCGGCTGTCACCGCGTCCACCACCACGCCGGCCTGCACCAGCAGGCCGAGCGTCAGGAGCGCTGATACGGGGCGCATCCGACGCGTAGAGAAGGCCCCGCCCGCAAAAGCGGACGAGGCCCGAGACCGTCGTTTCATCAAAAACTCTCTCAAGGGATGTGCATTGTTTTGAATGGCCTGATCGAAGCCGAAGCACAATCTCTCACCCCCAGCTGACTCCCAGTGACCAATCAGGATGACGATTGCGTAACAGATCGCTTACGCTGAGAAGCCGTGAGAAATGGAGTCATTTCGATGACATCGTCCCAGGTGAGCGAGGTGTCCGACATGCGAAGAGGGTCCCCAATCGCGTGCGCTAAGGGGGTCGGGACGGTCGTGAAATTAATAAGTGACGTGCAGTCAATTGCTGTGCGGGCTTTCCACCGCTACCCGCCGATGGCGGGACACCCGGAGGTGCCCCGCCATCGGCGCTGTTCGCAAAGTGGAACCCGAGCACAGGTGCCGTCAGGCGGTGCCGCGGCCCGCCCGGCGGCGGCGCAGCAGCGCTGTGCCGAGCCCGAGGGCGGCGAGCAGGGTGCCGGCCCCGGTGAGCAGGGCGGCGGTCGGGGTGGAGTCGCCGGCCGGCGCCGCGACGGGGGCCGTTCCCCGGTCGAAGCCGCCGAGCAGGTGCGCCTTGGCGTAGTCGGTGCCGGGCAGCTTGTCGGCGTACCGGTCGTGGACCACCTGCTGGTACTGGGCGAGGGTGATGCCCGCGTCGCCCACGGACCGGACCGCGTCCGGGTTGAGCGGCCGTACCTGGCCGTCGACCAGGGCGTACCAGGCCCGGATCTGCGGTTCCTCGAAGGCCACGGCGCCCCGGCCCAGTGCTGCCGCGGCGGCGGCGTGGTCGGTCTCGTCGCTGCCGGAGGCTATGTTGATCTCGGCCCAGGACCCGCTGGCGTGCGGGTCGGGGGCCGTCCACACCGAGGCCTTGCGGCCGTCGGCCGCGTCGGCCTCGGTCGCCATGAACGCGAACTTCGCGACCGGCGCCCCGACGGAGGCCGCCGCGACGAAGTCCGGGTTGAGGTAGTACACGGGGACGGTGTCGCCGACCACCCGGGCCGGGGCGGCGGCCTGCGCCTGGCGGGCGTCGGAGGAGCCCTGGCCGGAGCCGTGGGCGAAGAACCCGCCGAGGGTCTGCACGACGGGGGCGGCCTTCGCCGCCGCGGCGGCCGCGGTGACGTCGGCCGCGGACGGGGCGCCGGCTGCCGTGGCCGAGGTGGCGGCGAGGGCGGGGGCGGCGGCGAGCAGTCCGCTGCCGGCCAGGGCGATGGCGGCGAGGGCGCGCGGGGCGCGGAAGTGCGTCATCGTGTCACGCCCCGATCCGGTACAGCGAGTCGTTCCAGTTGAACTGGCCGTTGTAGCCGGCGTAGTAGCTGTACGACGCCAGGTTGTAGCGGTTGCTGCTGGGCCACGGGTCGCCCCAGTAGATGGACTTGTTGCTCTGGTCGTAGCCGTAGATGACCTGGGCGTGCCCGCCGCCGGCCAGCCAGGAGATGCCGGTCTCGATCGGCCGGCCCGCGTTGATCTCGCTGACGATGGTGTTGAAGGACAGGGCGCCGGTCTCCTGGCCGGGGGACACCCCGAGGGCGGAGAGCGCGTTCTGCACCCAGGAGAGCTGGCCGGGCTGGTTGGGGCACTGGTACGAGGTGTCCTGGCCGTAGGCGAGGTCGCAGAACGAGTTCTGGTCGGTGCCGTGGCCGAGGAAGGTGGCGATGGTGTCGCCGGAGGCGGCCCAGCACCACTGGTCCTGCTCCTGCGTCTGCATGGAGATGTTGAGCCGGGAACTGGCGGCGAAGGTCTGGGAACTTCCGGCGGCGGCCTGGGGGGAGGCCGAGGCGGTGCCGGCGCCGGTGGTCACGACGGCGGCCAGCATGCACAGCGCGGCCAGTGCGGCGCGCAGGGACGACCCACGGATGGGTCCGCTCATGGGGGAACTCCTTCGTGCGGGGGCACGGGCGGCTCCGTGTGCACCCGGCGCCGCCCTGGGGTGTGCCTTGTGTGGGGGTGTGCTGTGTGGGGGTGTGCCGCGCGGCCGACGCGGCGGGCCCGGACCGGGGTTGCTAGGAAGAGTAGGCAGCCCGCCGGGCCTCTCCCAGACCCCCCGGAGGGGCGCGGGCGGTGCTGTGAACGGGGCTGTGAAGAGGGGTGCTGCGGCGGAGGTGCTGAGCCGCAGACGGGCGGCCGGGAGCGGGGCTCCCGGATATGGACGCGGCCGGGGTAAGCCGGTAATTTCACAGCGCGCCGCGTCCCCCCGTACCGCGTCCCCCCGCCCCCGCACCGCCGTCCCCCGCCCCCCCGCCCCCGCACCGCCGCCGTGTCCCCTCGGCCCCGCCGCCGCGTGCCGGCCGGGCCAGTAGCCCCGGGAGTCCCGATGGTCAGTCGTCAGGAACCGCCGCCCGGTGTTGCCCCGGAGAGCGCCGCCGTGCTGGCCGCGCTGCGGAGCGGGCCCTTCGGTCTCGCGCTGCGCACCGCGATCGAGGCCCGCGGGCTGCCGCTGGAGCGGCTGCGCAGCCGGCTGGCCGAGCGCGGACTGCGGATCGCCGTCACGACCCTGAGCTACTGGCAGCGCGGGCTGCGCCGACCTGAGCGCCCGGAGTCGTTACGGGTGGTGGCCGCGCTGGAGGAGATCCTCGGGCTGCCGACGCACGCGCTCACCGCCCTGCTGGGTGCGCCGCGGCCGCGCGGCGGGGCGGACCGCGACGGCGGCGGGCCGCGTCCGTACCCGCAGATGGTGCGCACCCCCGGTGATCTGGGCGGGCTGCTCGCGGATCTGGACAGCCCGGCGGCCGGGAAGCTCCAGGTGGTCACCGAGTGCGCGACGGTGACGGTCGGGCCGCATCGTGAACTGGCGGCGCTCAGTTCGATGGTGGCGGTCCGGGCCCGTCAGGACGGGGTCGACCGGGCGCTGCTGATCTACGACTGCGACGAGGGGGTGGACGAGGGGGCCGTCGAGATCGTGGCGGGGGACAGCTGCCGGCTGGGCCGGGTGCGCCGGGATCCGGTGGCCCGGGTGGTGCTCGCGGAGCTGCTGTTCGACCGCTCGCTGCACTGCTCCGAGACCCAGGTGTTCTCCTTCGAGGTGCGCCCGCACAGCGCGGCCGAGTGCTGCCGCTACCGTGCGGCCTTCCGCTTCCCGGCGGACCACTACGTCCTGCGGGTGCGCTTCGATCCGGGTGAACTCCCGGTGCAGTGCCAGTGGTTCACGGCGAGTGACTCGGAGGGTCCGGACGACAGCCTGGCCGACCTCACCCTGGACAGCCACCACCTGGCGCACGTGGTGGCGACCGCGCTGGGGCCCGGGGTCGCGGGCATCCGCTGGGCGTGGACCTGAGGCGGCCCTGAGGCGCGGCCCTGAGGTGTGGACCTGAGATCGGGGGTCAGGCCGGTTCGTGCGCGGTGCCGCCGACGAGGGCGCGGGCCTGCGGGGCGGTCATGGGGTGGGCGAAGAGGTAGCCCTGGCCGAGCGGGCAGCCCATGGCGGCGAGGAGGTCGCGCTGTTCGGGGTGTTCGATGCCTTCGGCGATGACCCGGACGCCGAGGGTGTCGGCGATGCGGGTGATGCCTTCGACGAGGGCGTACTGCTGCGGGGAGAGGCCGAGGCCGTCGATGAAGGACTTGTCGATCTTGAGGATGGAGATCGGGAACTCGCGCAGGTAGGAGAGCGAGGAGTAGCCGGTGCCGAAGTCGTCGATGGCGATGCCGACGCCGAGGTCGCCGAGGGTGGCCATGTCGGCGTGGACGCGGTCGTCGCGGCGCATCAGGACGGATTCGGTGAGTTCGAGGACGAGGGTGTGGGGGTCGATGCCGGAGCTGCGCAGGGCGCCGCGGACGACGTCGACGAAGCCGGCGTCGCGGAACTGGCGGGCGGAGACGTTGACGTTGACCCGCAGCGGGGGGAGGCCGGCGGCGGCGCGGTCGGCGGAGCTGGCGGCGTGCCAGGCGGCGGCCTCCTGGGCGGCGCGTTCCAGGACCCAGGCGCCGAGGGGGACGATCTGGCCACTCTCCTCGGCGAGGGCGATGAACTCGTCGGGCAGCACCATGCCGCGCCGCTGGTGCGGCCAGCGGACGAGCGCCTCGAAGGCGACCAGGCCGCCGGTGCGCAGGTCGACGATCGGCTGGTAGTACAGCTGGAAGGAGGATTCGGCGATCGCCGCGTCCAGGTTCTCGTTCAGCTCGTGCCGCTCCACCAGCCCGGTCTGGAGGGCGGGCTGGTAGTGGCGCCACTGGCGGCGGCCGGCCGCCTTGGCGGAGTAGAGCGCGAGGTCGGCATGGGTGAGCAGTTCGGCCGCGTCGACGCTGTCCTCGGTGGTGGCGACGCCGATGCTGGCCGTCACCCGGACGGCCCCTGCGCTCAGCTTGAACGGTTCTGCGAACACCGCCAGTACGGTGTCCGCGATGGCGTCCACGTCGGCCGGGCGCAGCGCGTCCTCGACCAGGACGGCGAACTCGTCGCCGCCGAGCCGGGCGGCGGTGTCCGAGCTGCGCAGCGCGGTGGAGACCCGCAGCGAGACGGCGATCAGCAGTTCGTCGCCGACCGCGTGCCCCTGGGTGTCGTTGACCACCTTGAAGTCGTCGAGGTCGAGGAAGAGCACCCCGGTGACGGCGCCGCTGCGCTCGCCGCGGGACAGCGCGTGGCCGACCCGGTCCAGGAACAGCACCCGGTTGGCGAGGCCGGTGAGGGAGTCGTGGAAGGCCCGGTGGGTGAGTTCACGCTCCATCTGGCGCTGCTCGGTCACGTCGCGCAGGGTGAGCACCAGGCCGCCGACCGTCGGGTCGGCGCGCAGGTCGTTGAAGCGGACCTCGGCCTCGATCGGGGTCCGGTCCTGCCGCAGCAGCCGCCAGTGCTCACGGGGCTGCTCGCGCAGCGGTTCGCGTGTCGGCGAGTGCGGAGGCGAGTGCGGCGGTTCGCGCGGCGGCGAGTGCTCCGGCGCGTGGGCCGGGGCGGCGTCCACCGGGCCGCGCATCCGGGCCAGCGCCCTGCCGACGGCCCGGCTGTCCTCGGGCGGGACGAGCTCGGTGAGCAGGGTGCCGTCCAGGCTGGGGTAGCCGAGGACCCGTTCGGCGGAGGAGGAGGCGTAGCGGACGCCGTCGTCGGCGTCCAGGATCAGGATGACGTCGCTGGCGTTCTGCACCAGGGTGCGGAAGTACAGCTCGCTGTTGCGGCGGTTGACCTCCTGGCTCAGCATGACCCGTTCGACGGCCAGCGCGGCCTGCGCGGCCAGGATCTCCAGCGAGCCCCACAGGCTGGTGAGCTCCTGCGCGGTGCCGGTGACGATGAGCGCGCCGATCAGCGGGTCGCCGGAGGGGCGCTCGTCGAGGGTGAGCGGGCACAGCAGGGCGGAGGGCATGCCGTCGAGGCGGGCGGCGAGGTCGCTGCCGATGTCCTCGACGGGCAGCAGCCGGGTCTCCCGGTAGGCGGCGAGGGCGAGCGCCTCGTCGGAGTCGGTGACGGGGCCGAGGTGGTGCTGGGCGGCGCCGCGTTCGGCGTGCCGCACGTGCAGGACGCCGGCCTCGGTGACGGCGAGCAGGGCGACGTGCCCGGGCTCGGTGGGCATCAGGGTGGAGGCGGTGGCCTGGACGGCGTCCGCGACCTCCTCGACGGTGACGGCCGCGGTGAGTCTGGCGCCGGCCTCGCGCAGGGCCCGCTCGCGGGCGATCGCCTGTCGGCGGGCGACCACGACGACCGCCAGCCGGGCCAGCACCAGCAGGTACAGGAGGGCGGAGAAGGCGCCGATCACGCCCGCGTTGCTGGTGTTGCCGTTCAGCGACTCGATGATCAGGATCGCCGGGGCGATCAGCGAGGCCAGGGTGAGCAGGGCGAGGCGGCCGGCGCTCAGGTCGGGCTGCTGGGTGGGGACGGGTCTGGTCAGCTCGACCATGGACGGGTGCAGCGCTGCCGCGCCCCAGGCGGTGTAGAAGGCGGCCCAGCCGAAGTCGACGGGGGTGCCGATGTGCCAGTTGCCGTGCAACTGGATCAGCCCGTAGAGGGTGTCCGCGACCAGCATGCCGACGGTGCCGACGGTGAGCAGTTGCAGCGCCCGGCTGTTGCCGCCGCGCGGGGTCAGCAGCCGCAGCAGCAGGGCGAGGACGACCACGTCGCCGAGCGGGTAGCCGATCGAGACGGCCTTCCGGAACCAGGAGAGGTCGGGGTTGCGGGCGTACGGGAGGATCAGGTAGATCCAGGCGAGCAGCGCCAGGCCCATGGTGAGGATCAGCGCGTCGAGCAGGCCGGCGCGGTCCTGACGGGCCGTGCGCCAGCGGATGAATCCGAGCACACCGGCCGCGTACAGCACGAACTCGGCCAGGTAGAAGCCGTCGGCGACGGACGGGAACGGGTTGTGCAGGTGCAGGAACTGGGTCTGGACGACCTGGACGACCTCGCCCGCGGTGAAGCTCAGGTTGGCGAGCGCCAGCACGTACCAGAACAGCGCGTGCGCGGGGCGGTTGAGGCGGACGCCGGCCACGATGGCCGCGCTGCTGCCGAGTCCGATGCCCGTCCACCAGATGATCCGCTGCGAGGGGTTGACGTAGTAGACGCCGGTGAACAGCACCATCCACAGCAGGTAACAGACCATCAGGCGTTGTCGCCGACGTGTCAACGGGGCTACCTCCTCCGCGACGCCACCCGGCCGGTGGGACGGGGGAGTTCGGGCGAGGACGGGTCTTGGCGGTCGCAGGGTCGTCTCGCCCCGGGCTGACGGGCACACGGCAGCGTCGCGTCCGGTCGGGTTGCGATCGGACGTTCGTCCTGTGCCCTGAGTGCGTATAGTCGGAAATGTCGCACCTCCCAGGAAACTGCCGCCACAGCACGAGGTCAAGCCGGTGGACGACGCAGCAGACAGCGCACAGGGCGTACGAACGGATGTGAACTCCGGGCGTCACGCCGTGGTTCGCAACGACAGCGGTCAGTACGCGATCTGGCCCGGCGACTTGACCGTGCCGGGTGGCTGGCACCTGGTGTACGGGCCGGCCGGCCGCGACGACTGCCGGGCCCACGTGGCCCGCGAATGGCGCCCGCCCGGGCTCGGCTTCCCCGGGCTCGGCTCCCCCGGGGAGCGCGGCCGCGGGCGGGCCGAGGGCGACGGCGGCACCGTGCCCGGACTGCTGCGCTCCCGCGCCGTGCAGCACCCGGACGCGGTCGCCGTCGTCGCCGACGACGCCACGCTGAGCTACCGCGAGCTGGACCGGCGCAGCGACCGCCTGGCCAGGGCACTGCGGGCGCGCGGGGCCGGCCCCGAGCAGGTGGTGCCGGTCTGCCTCGAACGCGGTGCGGGCCTGGTCGTCGCCTGGCTCGGCGTGCTGAAGGCGGGCGCGGCGCTGCTGCCGCTGGATCCGGCGTACCCGGCGCGGCGGCTGGCCCGGCTGGTCGAGGACAGCGGGGCGCGGGTGGCGGTCACCGAGGGCGGGGCGCTGCCGGGCGTCGAGCCGGTGCCGGTGGACGCCGAGGACGGGCCGGACGGCGGCGGTGAGCCGGTCCTCGCCGGGTTATGCGGCGCGGGCGGGCCCGACGGCGCCGGTGAGCCCGACGGTGCCGCGCCCGACGACCTCGCCTACCTGATCTACACCTCCGGCACCACCGGCACCCCCAAGGGCGTCCCCGTCACCCACCGCGCCCTGGTGTTCACCCTCGACCGGGTCGTCCACGCCTACGGCCTCGCCCCCGGCGAACGCGTCCTGCAACTCGCCGCGCTCGGCTTCGACACCGCACTGGAGCAGGTCTTCGCGACCCTGCTCGCCGGGGCCACCCTCGTCCTCGGCGGCGGCCGCACCTGGGCGCCCACCGAACTCGTCCACCGGATGCGCGGACTCGGCCTCGCCGTCGCCGACCTCACCCCCGCCTACTGGCACCACGTGCTCACGCTGCTCCCGCCCGGCGGGCCCGGCCCGGAGGGGCTGCGGCTGGTCGTCGTCGGCGGGGACGTCGTGCACGCCGACGACTGCCGCAGTTGCCTGGACCGGCTGCCCGGTGTCCGGCTGGTCAACGCCTACGGGGTCACCGAGGCCGCCGTCACCTCCACGCTCTGCGAGGTCACCCCCGCCCTGCTGGACGCCGCCGGCCCGGGCGGCCCGGCCGCGCCGGTGCCGATCGGCCGCCCACTGCCCGGCGTGCGGGTGCACGTCCTGGACGCCCGACTGTCCCCCGTACGGCCCGGCGAGAAGGGCGAGATCCACCTCGGCGGGCCCGGCCTCGCCCGGGGCTACTGGCGCGCCCCCGTGGCGACCGCCGAGGCCTTCGTCCCCGACCCGTACGCGCCGGTGCCCGGCGAGCGGATGTACCGCACCGGCGACGCCGGGCGCTGGCGGGCCGACGGGCAGCTGGAGATCCTCGGCCGCTTCGACGACCAGGTGAAGGTGCTCGGCCACCGCGTCGACCCCGCCGAGATCGAGGCCGCCCTCGCCGCCCACCCCGACGTCCGGCAGGCCCGCGTCGCCGCCGACGGCGGCGACCCCGACGGGGGCCGCGCGCTCACCGCCTACTACACGCTCGCCGACCACGCCGACGCCGGTGCAGAAGCCGGGGTCCGCCGCGACCGGCTCCGCGCCTACCTGGCCGAACGGCTGCCGGAGTACATGCTCCCGGCCGCCTTCGTGGCGCTGGAACGCATGCCGCTCACCCCGGCCGGAAAGGTCGACCGCCGCCGGCTGCCGCACGCCGAGCCCCGCACCCCGGGCCGGCCCGGCCCGGGCGGCACCGGGGCGGCGGGCGGTGGGGGAGCCGTCGAGGACGCCATCGGCCGGCTGTGGGCCGAACTGCTCGGCGTCGAGGAGGTCGGGCCCGCCGACGACTTCTTCGCCCTCGGCGGCAACTCCCTGCTGGCCATGGAGATGCTCGCCCGCGCCCGGATCATGCTCGGCCTCGACGTCACCCGCGTCCGCGCCCTCACCCGCGCCCTGCTGCGCGACGCCACCCTGCGCGCCTTCGCGACCGCCGTCCAGGCCGCCCGCGCCGACGGAGCCGTGCGCACCGCCCGCGTCGACGGAACCGACCCTGGCTCCGGCTCCGGCTCCGGCGAGGCCGCCGTCGACTGGGCCGCCGAAGCCCGGCTCGCCCACCCCGTCCAGCAGTCCTGGAGCCCGGCGCCCAGCCGGGCCGAACCCGCCGAGATCCTGCTCACCGGCGCCACCGGCTTCTGCGGCGCCCACCTGCTGCACGCGCTGCTCGCCACCACCGGGGCCCGGATCCACTGCCTGGTCCGCGCCCCCGACGAGGAGCACGCGCTGGAACGCCTGCGCGCCGCCCAGCAGCGCTTCCTGCGCCACGACCTCACCGACACCCGGGTGGTGCCCCTGGTCGGCGACCTCGCCGCCCCCCGACTAGGACTGGCGCAGCGTCAGTTCGACGGTTTGGCCGGGAGCCTGGACGCCGTCCACCACCTCGGCGGGCAGGTCAACTTCCTCTACCCGTACCACCAGCTGCGCGCGCCCAACGTCGGCGGCACCCGCGAGATCATCCGCCTCGCCGGGCACAGCCGGGGCGTGCCCGTGCACTACCTGTCCACCCTCGCCGTGCTGGCCGGCTTCGGCGCGGCCGGCGTCCGCGAGGTCACCGAACGGACCCCGCTCGCCCACCCCGACCGGCTCGGCGTCGGCTACGTCGAGAGCAAGTGGGTCGCCGAACAGCTGCTGCACGAGGCAGCCGCCGCCGGTCTCCCGGTCACCGTGCTGCGCACCAACGACGTCACCGGGGACCTCGCCACCGGCGTGATGAACACCGGCACCGAGATCTGCGCGCTCATCGCGTACCTGGCGGACAGCGGCACCTGCCCGGACGTGCTGCTGCCGCTCGACTTCGTCCCGGCCGACCGCTTCGCGCGCGCCGTCGCCCACATCGCCGCCCACGCCCCCGCCGACGGCGAGGTCTACCACCTCACCTCGCCGCGCCCGGCCAACCTCGCCGATCTCGCCGAACGGCTCCGGGCCCGGGGCCACCCGATCGCCGAACTCCCTTACCGTGACTGGGTGCAGGGCCTGGTCCGGTTCGCCGCCAGGCACCCCGCCCACCCCATCACGCCGTTCGTCCCGCTGTTCGTCGACCGCGCTCCCGGGTCGGCGCTGTCGATCAGCGAGCTGTACTTCCGGCCCGTCTTCCCGCTGTTCGACCGCGCCAACACCGACGCCGCGCTCGCCGGCAGCGGCATCGACCTGCCCGCCGTGGACGCCGGCCTGCTCGACCACTACCTGGGGCGGCTGGCGGCGGAGGGCTTCCTCGGGCCGCCGGCGTGAGCCCCTTCGACGGGCTGGACGTCCAACGCGGGCCCGGGGACGGGCCGGTGGCGTTCGGCGCCGGCCTGGGCGCGTCGGACCTGCTGGCGGCGTACCGTCGCGGCCTGTTCCCGATGCCCGCAGCGGACGAGTACGCCGGCGCCTACAACGAGGCGCGCTACGAACAGGCCGTCGAGGCGGGCGAGGTGGCGCTGCTGCCCGGCGGGAACGACCCGTACGCGCTGGCCTGGTGGTCGCCCGACCCCCGGCCCGTCCTGCCGCCCGACGGCGTCCGGCTCGGCAGCCGCCTCGCCCGGCGGCTGCGCCACCGGCCGCACTGGTGGACCAGCGCCGACCGGGCCTTCGGCGAGGTGGTGGCCCGCTGCGCCGAGGGCCGCCAACCGGCCTGGCTGACCGGCGAGTTGCGGTCCGCACTGGAGCGGCTGCATGCGCTCGGGGCCGCCCACAGCGGCGAGGTGTGGGAGGGCGAGGAGCTGATCGGCGGGGTGTTCGGCGTCGCCGCCGGGCCCGTCCTCAGCCTCGACTCGATGTTCCACCGCCGCCCCGACGCCGCCCGCGTCGCCGTCGCCGACCTCGGGGTGCGCTTCGGCGCGGCCGGCGGTCGGCTGCTCGACGCCCAGTGGGACAGTCCGCACATCCGCAGTCTCGGCGCCGAGCCGGTGCCCCGCTCCCGGTACCTGGCCGCGTTGGCGGCGGACGCCGCGGTGGGCCCGCTGCCGGGAACTCCGCTGCCCGTGGCCCGACTGGTCTGACCTGCGCCTTTTACCCTGCCTGGCCTGTCTTCGACAAACTTATTCCCCGTCAGTAACATGACGCCGCGTGTTCAAAAGCTCCATAGGCAGGGCCGTCGGCCCCGCCCTCCTCACCCTCGCCCTCGCCGGGGTCGCCGCCTGCGGGCCGACCACCTCCGGCACTCCGCAGGCCGCCGCCGGCACCACCGAAGCGGCCGTCACCACCGGCACGACCACGACCGCGTCCGCCGCCGGCAGTCAGGCCCCGACAGCCCAGGCCGCCGGCACCCCCCGCGCCCGGGCCGCCGCCGCCCCGACCACCGCCGCTGCCACCGCACGGCCGACCGGTACGGCAGGTGCCGCCGGTACGCCGGTCACCGCCGCCCCGGCCGGCGACCGGCAGGCCGCCGTGGCCGCCCCCGCCAAGGACGGCGGCGCGGCCACCCCCGCCGGGCAGAACCTCCAGCTCACCGCGTACGACCCGGCGGGCGGCACGGCCGTCCTCTCGGCGCCGCCGGCCGCCGGGCCCACCGCGACCGCCGGCGCGACGCCGCCCCCCGCGCCCGCCCCCGCCGTTCAACCCGGGCAGCTCATCGCCAGCCCGCCCACCGCCGCCGCGCCCCAGGGCGCGCTGGTCGCCGTCACCGGCGTCCGCCCCGGCGCGGGCGCCAGCCTCAACCTGACCACTCGCCCCGCCACCCTCGCCGAACTCCTCGGCGGCACCGAGGCCGACGGCCAGGTGCCCGTCGACCCGCACGGCATCACCGTCACCCCGCTGGTCAAGGACCTCAAGGCCGTCGTCGGTGCGGACGGCGGCGGTGTGAAGGCCGACGCCTCCGGCACCCTGGAGGTCGACGTCAAGGCCCCCGTCCCACTGCCCGACGGCGCGAGCGTGGACGCCTCCGGCTCCCTCCAGCTGCACCCCGCCGTCCACTTCGCCTACCACGGCGCCGCCGCCGGCAGCCCGCGCACGGCCTCCATCGGCTTCGACCTCGGCGCCCACGCCCAGTGGAAGGTCACCGGCGACGTCGCGCGCAGCACCGGCGCCGCGCCCGTCCGGCTGCCCTTCGCCACGTTGCAGGCCAGCCCGGTGCTCACCGTCGCCGGACTGCCCGTCGTGGTCAACCTGAAGCTCACCTGCTACCTGGAGGTCGGCGCCGACGGCCAGGTCCACCTGGAGGTCGAACAGGAGGCCACCGGCACCTGGGCCGTCCGCGCCGACTACACCGGCGGCAAGGGCTGGACCCCGACCACCGACGCCGACACCAAGGTCTCCCCGGTCCGGGTGCGCCTCACCGGCAGGGCCGGGGTGCGGGCCGCGCTCGGCGCCGAGGTCTCCGTCGGCCTCTACGACACCGTCGGCGTCCAGACCACCGTCGCCCCCTACCTGCGGGCCCGGGCCGAGGGCTCGCTGATCGCCGACTCCTCTGGCAACCCGCCTCAGGCCCAAGGGAGTTGGTCGCTGGTCGGCGGCGTCGACCTGACCGGCTCGCTGCTCGCCCACCTCAAGGTCTTCGGCACCCCGGTCATCGAGGGCGCGTACCCGCTGCCGCCGTTCCACCGCGAATGGCCCCTGGCGGCCGGCTCCGCGGCCCTGCCGTCCCCGCGCCCGAGCGGCTGACCCGGAACCGCCCCGGGCTCAGGTCCGGTTACTGCCCGGGTGGTACGCCGGGCAGCGGGGCTACTGCTCCTGACGTACCGACAGTTCGTGTCCCAGGGCGATGATCCGGCGCCGGGTGCGCTGGAAGGCTGACGCGCAGGAAGTCGGCCTGACCGACTTCCTGCGTATCCGCACCCGCATCCGCACCCGTCATCGTCAGGAGACCGCATGACCACCCCCAAGGCCCTGCGCCGCGTCGCGGCCGCGGGCCTCGCCCTCACCGCCTGCCTCGCCACGGCGCCCGCCGCCACGGCCGCCGCCGCCGAGCGTGACGGCGGCCCCGCGAGCGCCGGAGCCGGACTCGACCGCTACCACCACCAGCGCCTCGACTGGCGCAGCTGCGTCCTGGGCCCCGACGACGAGGTGGGCCGCGGCCTGGAGAGCGCGGGCGCGCGCTGCGCGGACGTGACCGTGCCGCTCGACTACAGCGACCCCCGGGGGCGGACGATCACCGTCGCGATCTCCCGGCTCAAGGCCACCGACACCCGGCACCGGATCGGCTCCCTCCTGCTCAACTTCGGCGGCCCCGGCGGGCCGGGCCTCGCCAACTCCGTACTGGTGCGCGGGGCGATGAAGGAGACCGGCGCCCGCTACGACGTGATCGGCATGGACCCGCGCTTCGTCGGCCGCAGCACCCCGCTGGACTGCGGTCTGTCCACCGGCCCCGTCCTGCCCTCGGCCGGCGCCGACCGGGCGGTCTTCGACCGTCAGACGGCGTGGGCCAGGAGCGTGGCCGACCGGTGCCGCGCCACCAACGGCTCGGTGCTGCCGCACGTCACGACCCGGAACACGGCCCGCGACCTGGACGTCGTCCGGGCCGCGCTCGGCGAACGGAAGATCTCCTACCTGGGCTACTCGTACGGCACCTACCTGGGCACGGCCTACACCCAGCTGTTCCCCGGCCGCTACGACCGGGTGGTCCTCGACGGCGGGATCGACCCGCGCAGCTACAACCCCCGGCTGATGCGGGGCACCGAGAACGAGCACGAGCGGGCGCTCGACGGCTGGGCCGACTGGGCGGCCGCGCACCACGCCGACTACGGCCTCGGCGACACCCGCGCGCAGGTGCGCGCCACGATCGATCGCGTCGTCGCGGCGGCCGAGCGGGAGCCGCTCACCGTCGGTACCGCCCCCGACGTCTTCCGGCTCGACGGCAGCCAGGTCCCCTCCCTGGTGTTCGCCGGGATCGCGAGCGACCTCGCCCCGGCGCGGGCGGGCCTCGCCGAGCAGCTGTCCGTCCTCGCCGGGGCCGCGGACGGGCGGCCCACCCGGGTGTCGCCCGGCTTCGCCGCCTTCCTGCGGGGGACGTTCACCAGCGCGGGTTCGGCCACCGGCAGCGTGCAGACCGCCATCCTGTGCGGGGACGTGGCCGCCCCGCGCGACCCGGAGCAGTACTGGCGCGACATCGAGCGCGGCCGGGCCGCCCACCCGCTGTTCAGCCCGATGACCGAGAACATCACCCCGTGCGCGTTCTGGGACGCGCCGCGCGAGGAGCCGACCCGGGTCCGGCGCGACACCGCGGCGCTGATCGTGGCCGCCAGCAACGACCCGCGCACCCCGTACCGGGGCAGTGTGGCCCTGCACGGCATGCTGCCCAGCTCCCGGCTGGTCACCCTCGAAGGCGCCTTCCAGCACACCAGCTTCGGCGTCTACGGCAACGCCTGCGTCGACGACTCGGTGAACACCTACCTGGCCACCGGCCGGCTGCCGGGTAAGGACCGCACCTGCGCCAAGCAGTCCTGAGCAGCCCTCAACAGTGCCGAGCAGCCGTGGGCAGCCCTTCCTGACCAGCCGAAGGCTGCCCTAGGCTGCGGCCATGCTCTCTGTGGTGGTGGCCCCCTGGGCGGGCGAGGCGGAGCCGGTGTTCGTGCGGGCGCCGGACGAACTGCACGATGCCGCGAGCACGATGAAGGTCGCGGTGTTGGCGGCGCTCGCCCGTGGCGGGGCGGATCTCGATGCCGAGGTGCCGGTGGTGAACCGGTTCGAGTCCATGGTGGGCGGGGAGTTCGGCAACGATCCCGACTGGGACAGCGATCCGCTGCCGTGGGAGCTGCTGGGCACGCACGTGCCGCTGCGGCTGCTCGCCGAACGGATGATCACGCACTCCTCCAACCTGGCCACCAACCTGTGCCTGGCCCGGGTCGACCGGGCGGCGGTGGCCGAGGCGTGGCGGCGGGCCGGGGCGACGCGCAGCGCGAGCCCGCGCGGGATCGAGGACTACGCGGCGCGCGACGCCGGGGTGCACAACCTGGTGAGCGCGCGGGACCTGGTGCGGCTGCTGCACTCCCTGGGCGGGGAGCCGGAGTTGCTGGCGCTGCTGGAGCGCAACGCGTTCCGGGTGGACCTGGCGGCGGGCCTGCCGCCGGGCACCCGGATCGCCTTCAAGAACGGCTGGGTGCCCGGCGCCCGGCACAGCGTGGGCCTGGTCCACCCGCAGGACTGCCCGCCCTACCTGATCGCGGTCTGCTACACCGGCCCGCTGGCCTCGGGCGAGGACCGCACGGACCCGGCGGCCCGGCTGCTGGCCCGGGTCTCGGCGGCGGTGTGGCAGCGGCGGCACGAGCTCGCCGACGCGTGAGCCGACGCGTGAGCCGACGCGTGAGCTGCCGCGCGAGCCGACGCGAGACCTGGCCGGCCGCCCGCCCGCCTGCTGCGAGGCTTCGCGCAGCAGGCGGGACAGCGGTCAGTACGGCTGGACGAGGACGTGGGCGGCGCCGGGGATGCCGACCTTGAGGAGTTCGTCCTCCTCCGGGGTGGTGGGCGTGCCGGTCTCCTGCTTGAGGACGGCCCGGGAGAGCGCCTGGACCCACATGGCGCGGGGCCGGCGGCGCTCCTCCCAGGCGGCGAGCGCGGCGGGGACGGCCTCGGCGGCGTCCAGGCTCTGGGCGAGGACGAGGGCGTCCTCGACGGCCATCGCGGCGCCCTGGGCGAGGTGCGGGGTGGAGGCGTGGGCGGCGTCGCCGGCGAGCGCGATCCGGCCGACGTGCCAGGGCTCCTCGACGCTGACCTGGGAGATCCGCGAGTAGACCACGGCGGACGGGTCGGTGACCTGGGCGAGGGCCTCGGAGATCGGGCCGCCGAAGCCGGCCAGGCGCTCGGCGAGCTGCTCGTGGGCGTGCCCGGGGTCGGGCCGGAAGTCCTCGGCCTCGGCGAACACCGAGCCCAGGTACATGAGGTCGTCGGTGATCGGGGTGAGCAGTGCCTTGGCCTTGAGGTTGCCGGTGGACATCACCACGCCCTGGACCTCGGGTGAACGCGGCAGGGTGACGCGCCAGTTGGCGAAGCCGGTGTACTCGGGCGCGTACTTCTCCCCGTAGAGGCGCTTGCGCAGCGGGGAGCCGATGCCGTCGAAGCCGACGACGAGGTCGTAGCGGCCGCGGTGCCCGTCGGTGAGGGTGGCGTCGACGCCGTCGGCGTCCTCGGCGAGGTTGGCGATGGTGGTGCCGAAGCGCAGGGTGGCGCCGGCCCGGGTGGCGGCGGTGGCGAGTACCTGGGCGAGGGCGGGGCGGGGGATGCCGTTGTTGGAGGGGGCGTCGCCCATCCGGGGCTGCGGGATCTTGGCGAGGGTGGCACCGGTCGGGTCGCAGATGGTGAGCACCTCCCACTCGAAGCCGGCGGCGAGGCAGTCGTCGAGGACGCCTATCTCGCGCATCACGTGGAGGGCGTTGGAGGGCTGGATGATGCCGACGCCGAGGGCTTCCAGCTGGTCGCGGAGTTCGGCGACGTCGACGTGGTGGCCGCGCTTGGCGAGGGCGGTGGCGAGGGTGAGCCCGCCGATGCCGCCGCCGTGGACGAGGACGCGCAGGGGTGAGGTCATGGGGTAGCTCCTGGGGAAGGGAGGTGGTTCAGCCGACGTTCAGCCGACGGGGGCGGCGGAGAGGTCCATCAGGTGGTCGACCAGGGCGAGCAGCAGGTCGCGGCCGAAGGCGCGTTCGCGGACGTCGCCGAGGAGCATCGGTACCTGCGGGTCCAGGTCGAGGGCGGCGCGGATCTCGTCGGGGGTGCGGGTGTTGTGGCTGTGGAAGCAGTTGATGGCGACGACGAAGGGGATGCCCCGGCTCTCGAAGAAGTCGATGGAGGCGAAGCTGGTGTCGAGCCGGCGGGTGTCGGCGATGACGATGCCGCCGAGGGCGCCGTTGACGAGGTCGTTCCACATGAACCAGAAGCGTTCCTGCCCGGGGGTGCCGAACAGGTAGACGACGAGGTCCGGGTTGACGGTGATCCGGCCGAAGTCGAGGGCGACGGTGGTGGTGTCCTTCTGGTCGACGCCGGACAGGTCGTCCACGCCGACGCTGGCCCGGGTCAGGTACTCCTCGGTGCGCAGCGGGGCGACCTCGCTGACGGAGCCGACGAGGGTGGTCTTGCCGACGCCGAAGCCGCCCGCGATGAGGATCTTGACGGCGGCCGGCGCGGTGGCGACGCCGGCGTCAGCGGCACTGCTGGGGTGGGGTGTTGCCATGGTTCAGAGTCTCCGGAGTCCTTCGCGAACGGCCGTGAGCAGGCCGAGGTCCACGCCTCCGGCGGCCCGGGCCACCGAGAGCGGTGCCCGGGCCCGCAGCAGGCCCTGGGCGACCAGGTCGCCCAGCAGGATCTTGGTGACCGAGACCGGGAGGTCCAGGCCGGCCGACACCTCGGCGACGGCGGCGGGCCGCCGGCAGTGGTCGAGGATCATTCGGTGCTCGGGCTGGAGGCCGCGGGCACCGGCGCGGCTGCCCCGCGCCAGGGCCCGGGCGGCCTCGTCCTCGACGGTGGTGAGCACGGTGATCAGGGTGAGGTCGTCGCGCTCGGGCGCGGTGCGGCCGCGGGTGATGGTGTACGGGCGCACCATGGCGCCCGACTCGTCCTCGGCGTCCTCGTCCGGCAGTTCGCTCCAGTGCGGGACCCCGCCGCGCTGCCCGCTCCCGTTTCCGCTCCCGTACGGGCCCACCGGTGTCAGCTCCGGTTCCGGGCGGCGAAGGCGTCGAAGCCGGCGGGGGAGGCGGCGCCGGCCTCGGCACGCACCGGGGTGGTCATCTTCTGGCCGACCTGCTGCACCAGGGTGTGCATGGCGACCGACATGACCTCGGCGTCGACCTCCTGGGAGGCGACGACGGCCAGGTGGGTGCCCCGGGCGGCGGCGATGATGAACAGCCAGCACTCGGCGAGTTCGACGATCACCTGGTGGACGGCCCCGCCGTCGAAGAGCTGGCCGACGCCGCGGGCCAGGCTCTGCTGGCCGGTGGCGACGGCGGCGAGGCGTTCGGCGTCGGCCCGTTCGATGGTGCGGGAGTGGCTGACGACCAGGCCGTCGTCGGAGAGCAGGACGGCGTTCCTGGTCCCGGGCACCGAGTCGACGAGTCCGTCCAGCAGCCAGTCCAGGTCCTGGTGGGTGGCGATCGTTCGGTTCATGACTGGTCATCCGTTCGTGTGGTTCGGGGGTCCGCGGCCGGCAGGGCCCAGGGGGAGGGGCCGGGCGCGGGCGTCGGGGAGCCGGCGGGGGCGGTGGGGGGAGCCGGTGGGGTCACGGCCCCGGGCAGCGGGTGCTCGCCGCTGTCCTGGGCGCGGGCGGCACGGGACTGGCGCTGGAAGGCGCCGATCGTCGCACCGGAACGCTTCGCCGGGCGCTGGAAGGGGCCGCCGGCGGGCTCGGTGGCCGGGGCGGCGGGTTCGGCGGCGGGCTCGGCCCACTGCGGGCGGGGCGCCGGCGGGACGCGCAGTTCGGCGGCCAGGCTGGCCTGCCGGACGCGCTGGGGCAGCGGGGGCTGCTCGGTCTCGCTGGGGCTGAGCGGCACCGCGGAGGCGTACTCGCGGCGCCGGCGCCGTTCGGCCAGCCGGTAGTGGTCGGCCGGGCGGTACTGCTCGTCGGCGTACGGGGCCTCGGCGTCGGTGACCCGGGCGTAGGCGATGTCCGGGTAGGCGGGCACGTCGTGCGAGGGCAGCTGGTCGACCGGGGCGTCGGGGGCCGGCGAGCTGTGCTCGATCGGCTGCTCGGCGTACGGGGCGGGGAACGGCGCGGGCTCGGCGGCGGGCGCGGCCTCGGGCTGGACGTACTCGACGTGCCCGAAGGCCTGGAGGGGGGCGGTCAGCGGGTCGTGCGGGAGCTGCTGGGTCTGCCCGAGCGGTTCCGCGTACCCGAGCGATTCCGCGTACCCGAGCGGTGCGACGTACCCGGGCTGCTCCACGTGCTGGACCTGCCCGAACGCCTCCACCGGGGGGAAGGATTCGGCCGCGGCGAAGGCCTCCACCGGTGGGAGGGGCTCCGCCGGCGCGAAGGACTCTCCCGGCGGGAAGGAGTCCACGGGCGCGACCGGCGGCCCCGCCGGCTCCGGCTCCGGGGCCTCGTTGGAGGCGG
Organism: Kitasatospora sp. NPDC043950; assembly: GCF_056435345.1. Lineage (NCBI taxonomy): Bacteria > Bacillati > Actinomycetota > Actinomycetes > Kitasatosporales > Streptomycetaceae > Kitasatospora > Kitasatospora sp. NPDC043950. The sequence goes on along the minus strand of NZ_JBWKER010000002.1, from coordinate 14,214 downwards.
TGAGCAGCGCCTTGCGGGAGCGCCGCACGAGCGGGATCGGTTCGACGGGGGCGGCGTCGGGGAGTCCGGCGTCGCCGTCGATGACGAGCTCGTCGGGGACGAGCACGACGACCCGGGTGCCGCCGAAGGCGGACGGCCGGAACTCGATCTTGAGTCCGTTGTGCGCGGCCAGCCGGGCGATGACGTAGAAGCCGAGGCGGACGTCGTCCGCCCGGGCGAGCACGTCGGTGCGGGGCGGGCGGCTCATCAGTTCGTTGGCGGCGTCGTACTGCTCGGGGTCCATGCCGAGGCCGCGGTCCTCGATCTCGACGGCGAGTCCGCGGCCGACCATGGCGGCCCGGACCTCGACCGGGGTGGGCGGCTTGGAGAAGGTGGTGGCGTTCTCCATCAGCTCGGCGAGCACGTGCGCGACCGGGCCGACGGCCCGCTCGGACAGCCACGGGTGGCCCTCGACGTCGATCATGATCCGGCGGTAGTCCTGCACCTCGCCCTGCGCGGCGCGCAGCACGTCCAGCAGCGGGACGGGCTTGCGCCAGCGCCGCTGCGGCTGGCCGCCGGCCATGATGACGAGGTTCTCCTCGTAGCGGCGCAGGCGGGCGGTGAGGTGGTCGAGGTCGAACAGGCCCTCCAGGACCTCAGGGTCCTCGTGCTTGCGCTCCAGCTCGTCGAGCTTGCGCAGCTGGCGGCCGATCAGCAGCTGGGTGCGGCGGGCGATGCGCTGGAGCAGCCGCTCGAAGCCTCGGTGCTGCTCGGCCTGCTTGACGGCGGCCTCGACGGCGGAGGCGCGGGCCAGGTTGAGGGCCTGGCCGAGGCGGGCGAGCTCGTCGGTGCCGTTGCCGTGCGGGCCGGCGGTGATGGTGCGGCTGTCGGTCTCGACGTCGACCTGCTCGCCGCGGCCGAGGCGTTCGACGACCTCGGGGAGGGTGCGCTCCATCTCCTCGGCCTGGGTCTGGAGTTCCTTGATGCGCCGGCGCAGCGAGCGGCTGAGCCGCCAGGAGGCGATGATCACCGCGACGACGGTGATCAGGCCGACGACGGTGGTCAGGACGACCTTGGTGAGGAGGGAGAGGATGGTGCCCTTGCCGACGTCGACGATGGCGCTGGTGCGGTTCTCGATGGCCTTGACCAGCTGCGGGTTGAGCTGGTCGAGGGCCTGGCGCCACTGGTCCTGGGCGGCGGGGAGCTTGACGGTGCCGTTGGCCTCGGCGGCGGTGGGCTTGGTGAGCGACTGCTCGACGGCGGCCTTGGCCTGCCAGGCGGGGCTGTTCATCAGGTCGTGCCAGGCGGCGGCCTCGCCGTCCGGGATGTACGGGAGGACCTGGACGGTGAAGAGGTGCTCCTGCGCCCCGACGGCCTGCTGCACCTGCTGGTAGTCGGCGGCGGAGAGTCGCCCGGTGGGCCAGCCGCGGGCCAGGATGGCGTCCTCGCGGGCGAGCATCTCCTTGGCCCAGAAGGTGTTCACCAGGGTCTTGGAGACCCAGGTGACCTCGCCGGCGTCGACGCGGCTGAGTGCGGTGAACAGCCGCAGGTCGACGGCGATCAGGTCGGTGTAGTACGCGTAGAGGGCCTGCTGGTCGATCGAGCCGTGGTCGACGGCGGTGCGCTGCTCGGCGAGCTTGCCCATCGCCTGGCGGGCTTCGGTGACGGCGGTTCGGACCTCTTCGGGGGCGCTGTCGGCGGTCTCGCCGGAGAGGACCTGGAACTGGCGGACCGCGTCGTCGGTCTGCTGGCGCTGGCGGCGCAGCTGGTCGGTGTTGCCGCCGGGCCGGGCGAGCGCCTCGGCGCTGAGCCGGCGTTCTTCCTGGAGGCTGTAGTAGACGATGTTGGACGGCTGGCCGGCCTTCTGGGCGAGCAGGCCCTGGGCGGCCTGGCGCTGGAAGTCGAAGACGGTCTCGCCGCTGGTGACCGCCCACAGGGCGGCCAGGGCGATGCTGGGGACGACGGCGAGGACGAGCAGCGCCGTCCGCAGTGACAGGCGCGGACGCCTGCGGGGGGCCTTCGGCGTCGGGGGCCGCCGATTCGCACGCGCGCGCAGAGCAGTCTCCTTGGGGATGGCGGCCGGCCTGAGCGGGGCGGCCGTCCGGGGCACGGGCTTGACGAGGCGATACTAGTCATACCGTGTGATTGGAGTGAAAGTGCGTTCGCCGCCTGGGCCGTGGTCACACACGCTCCGGACACAATGTCATCTGACGGTTGATCGTGCGTGCTCGAAGCATCCCAGTTCGGAGCGGGTTGACGAGGCGTCGGCCATCGGAGCGGGCGGCCGGGTGGCCGCCGTGTGAAAACTGTGTGTCCGCGCTCCGGATATTCGCCCGACCGGTCGGTCGGTGGCCCCGGTGCCCGCTCCGCTCAGTCGGCCAGCAGGCGCGACCGGGTGGCCTCCAGCTCGGCCGCCAGCACCCGCCCGGCCTCCTCGGGATCGCCCCGGTGCAGCGCCCCGACGAGGTCCGCGTGCGACGCGTAGCCGTGGTTCGGGTCCCCGCTGCGCAGCCCCAGCACCCCCACCAGGTCCACCAGGTGCTCCCTCAGGACCGGCGCGAACTGGGCGAACAGGTCGTCCAGCACCGGGTTGTGCGCGGCCGCCACCACGGCGGTGTGCAGCGCGATGTCGGCGTCCACGAAGGCCGCGTCGTCCGCGCCGCCCGCCGCCAGCCGGGTGGCCAGCGCCGTGTCCACGGCGGTGAGGTCCGTCTCCGTGCGGCGCGCGGCCGCCAGTCGGGCCGCCTGCACCTCGACCATGGTGCGCACCTCGTAGACGTGCGCCAGCTCCGCCCGGCGCAGCCGGGTCGGCCAGTCCAGGGCGGGCCGGTCCGCCGTCACGAACACGCCCGACCCCTGCCGGCTCTGCACCATCCCGGCGCCGGCCAGCGCGCGCAGCGCCTCCCGGACGGTCGAGCGGCCGACGCCCAGCTCCTTCGCCAGGGTCACCTCGCCCGGCAGCTTCCCGCCCACCGGCCAGTGTCCGGCGGTGATCTGCTCCTCCAGGCGTCGGGTGGCCTGGTCGACCAGGGGGGAGCGGTGGAGGGGGCCGAGCGGGGGCATTCGCGTTCACCTGTCAGCTTGTCTGAGGACTTGGTTCGTGGTTAGTCTACCCGGCATGCAGCCGTGGAGTCTCCCTCTGGGTGGCCTTCTTCTTGGTGGCCGCAGCGGGGCGTGACCGGACCGGCACCCCGCTGCGGGGCGCCGTCCTGCCGGTCCACCGGTACCTCCGTAAGGACTCATCATGCGATTCCCGACCCTGCGTACCCCCGCCGGCCCCGTCCCGGTCACCGCCCCCGCCTGGAACCCGCAGCGCCCGGGTGCCATGCCCTCCCACCGCTACCGGCCCGCCCACGAGCGCGTGCACGTCCCCGCGCTGATGCGGCGCTGGCCCGGCCGACGGATCGACCACGCCCCGCTGTGGGTCCCCGTCGACCTGCGCGACGGCAACCAGGCACTGGCCGAACCCATGGACCCGGCACGCAAACAGCGGATGTTCGACCTGCTCCTGGCCATGGGCTTCAAGGAGATCGAGGTCGGCTACCCCTCCGCCAGCCGCACCGACTTCGACTTCGTCCGGCAACTGGCCACCGTGCCCGGCGCGGTGCCCGAGGACGTCACCGTCGTCGTCTTCACGGCGGCGCGCGCCGACCTGATCGACCGCACCTTCGAGGCCGTCGAAGGCCTGCCCCGCGTCGTCGTCCACCTCTACACCGCCACCGCCCCGCTCTGGCGCGAGGTCGTCCTCGGGCGCGACCGGCACGAACTGCGGGCCCTGATCACCGAGGCCGCCACCCACCTGGCACGGCGGGCCGACGGCCGGCCCGGGGTGCGCTTCCAGTTCTCGCCCGAGGTGTTCAACCTGACCGAACCGGACTACGTCCTGGAGGTCTGCAACGGACTCACCGAACTGTGGGACGCCGGCCCCGACCGGCCCGTCGTCCACAACCTGCCCGCCACCGTCGAGATCGCCACCCCCAACGTCTACGCCGACCAGATCGAGTACCTGCACCGGCACCTGGAGCGCCGCGAGTCGGTGATCCTCTCCGTCCACCCGCACAACGACCGGGGGACGGGCGTCGCCTGCGCCGAACTGGCCGTGCTGGCCGGCGCTCAGCGGGTGGAGGGGTGCCTGTTCGGCAACGGCGAGCGGACGGGCAACGTCGACCTGGTGACGCTGGCGCTCAACCTGCACACCCAGGGCGTCGACCCCATGCTCGACTTCTCCGACCTCGACGAGATCCGCCGCACCGTCGAGCACTGCAACCGGCTGCCCGTGCACGAGCGCCACCCCTACGCGGGGGACCTGGTGCACACCGCCTTCTCCGGCACCCACCAGGACGCCATCAAGAAGGGCTTCGCCCACCACGCCAAGGTGGCGGCCGAGTCCGGCGTCCCGGCGCGCGAGGCGCCCTGGTCGGTGCCGTACCTGCCGATCGACCCGGCCGACCTCGGCCGCGACTACGAGGCGGTCATCCGGGTGAACAGCCAGTCCGGCAAGGGCGGCATCGCCTACCTGCTCCAGACCGGGCACGGGCTGGAACTGCCGAGGCGGCTCCAGATCGAGTTCTCCCGGGTCGTGCAGGAGGCCACCGACGACAGCGGGCGGGAGGTGACGGCGGAGGGACTGTACGGGCTCTTCCGCGCGGAGTACCTGGACGCGGCGCCGGACTGGCCGTGGCAGGCCGGCGACGACTGGGCGGAGGTGGACGGCCGGCGCGGCGAGGGCGCCGGGCCGCTCGACGCGGTGGCCGACGCGCTGCGGGTCGACATCCTGCACTTCAGCGAGCACGCCGTCGGGGCGGGTGCGGGCGCTGGTGCGGGTGCGGGTGCGGGTGCGGGCTCCGGTACCGACGCCGTCGCCTACGTCGAGGCCCGGGTCGGGGGACAGGTGGTGTGGGGCGCCGGGCGGGACGGCTCGGTGCTCACGGCGGGCGTACGGGCGGTGCTCAGCGCCGTCGGCCGCGCGCAGCGGGGGTGACGGACGGGCCGCCGTCGGCCGTCGCGCCGGAGTGACCCGTATGGACGGGAGTTGTACGGAGACGGCCCACCGCGACACCGTGCGCGGTGGGCCGCGCCGCCTACATCGGTTTCGGTGCGATCACCGCGAACGGCGCGCCCTGCGGGTCGGTCACCACCGACATCCGGCCCGCCACCATGTCGAACGGCGGGGCGAGGACGGTGCCGCCGTGCTTGACCAGGGCGTCGACGGTGGAGTCGACGTCGTCCACCGCGAAGTACGTCAGCCAGTGCGCGGGCGTGCCGGGCGGGTCGTCGGCGAGCAGCGAGGCCCCGCCGACGGCCCGGCCGCCGACCCGCAGCTCCCAGTACTGCTCGGCGCCCTGCGCCGGCTCGATCTCGATGCCGAACGCCTCGCCGTAGAAGGCGGTGGCGCCGGGCAGGTCGCTGGTGTGCAGCTCGTTCCAGATCAGCGCGCCACTCTCGTTGACGACCCGGGCGCCGAAGAACTCGCCCGGCTGCCAGACGCCGAACACCGCGCCCTGCGGGTCGGCGGCGATCAGCATCCGGCCGAGCTCGCCGACGTCCATCGCCGGGACGAGCAGGGTGCCGCCCGCGCCGACGATCGCGTCCTGGGTGGCCTGGGCGTCGGTGGTGGACAGGTAGCTGGTCCACACGGTCGGCGGGGTGGGCATCCCCTCCGGCGCCATCGCCGGTCCGATCCCGGCCGACGGCTTGCCGTTCAGCTCGCAGACCGCGTACCCGCCGAACTCGGCCGGGCCGACCTGCCCCTGCCAGCCCAACAGGTCGCGGTAGAAATCCAGTGCCGCCTGCTGGTCCTGCGCCATCAGATCGACCCAGCACGGGGTGCCGGTCGGGTACGGAGTGGTGACTTCGGGCATTCTCGCTCCTTCAGGTGAGGTCCTGCGTCGGTCACCCTCTCGTCGCGGACCGTGCGCCGCCACTCGACACGCTGTCACGACCCGCCGGTCGGCCGGTGACGAGCCGGTCAGCGCCGGTCACCGCCGTCGAAGCGGGCAGAGCGGGAGCGTTTCGGAGGTGGGGCCGAACGTCCGGGGGCACGCCACGGCGGCGACCGACCGGAGCTGCTGGCCGGGTGTCCAGTACGTCCACACCACGTCGTGCGGGAACGTGTCGAGGAACGCCAGGGCGTGATCCAGCCGGGTGAACGCGGGGAGGTCGGCCTCCGAAGCGGGGGAGTCGGCGAGCTGCTTGCCCAGCCAGTCGAGCGCCTCGGCGGGGTCGTTGGTGGTGAGCCTGATCTGCGCCGCCGACTTGGCGAGCCAGTGCATGACCTCCAACGGCGGTATGGGGCTGCCCCATTCGGGCCGCGAGCCGTTCTGCGGTTCCGGCGGCCGCCGCTCGGCGTCGTCGGGTCGCTTGCTGCCCGCCCACGCGTAGCAGTGCCAGTGGAGGCCGGGCCTGTTCCAGTGATCCATGAGCGCCCTACCCTGGGTGTGAGGCGGGCCCCGCTCCCAGTTGCGTTGGGAGCGGGGCCCGCTGGTGCGAGGTGGTGCGTCAGGCGGAGGCGGTGAAGTGGTCCGGGTCGATGCCGGCGGAGCTCAACTCCACGGTGGTGAAGCGCAGTTCCCGCCCCGGCGCCTTGGTGTCGCCCATCACCCACAAACCGCCGGCCACCCCCGGCACCTCCTGCAGGGTCACGCACGACTCCCCGTCGTCACCCCCACCCTGGTTCCCGCCACACGCCTTGTAGGCGGCGAGTCCGGCCGGGATCTCGATCTCGTACAGGTCGCTCACTGCACTGCCTTCCTGTTCGGTGAAAGGGGAATCCGTTCCCACGCGGTGGTGCACCCGCACGCGGTCGGATTCCCCAAATGGCCGGATGCGGGAGTCTGTTGGTTTTGCCTCACGCGGCGGTGTCCGGGTTCAGGCACTCCCCGACCTCGCGATGCTTCCGCCGGAGGACCGTCACGTCCGTGAGCTTCGAACGGTCCAAGCCCTCCGGGCCCTTGAACGCCTCCCGCGCCATGGCGTCGTGCCAGCAACAGGTGGGGCACAGTCCGGAGTCCGGTGCGGCCGGCTCGGGTTCACGCTGGGCGATCTCACGCAGAGACATCTGGCCGGCTCCCTTCCTGGGGCGCTTCGTTGACGAGGAAGACGCTACGGAGGGTAGGCGGTTGGTCTCTACGAGGTTCTACAAGATTGCACGCCCATCACCCGAGTGCATCAATCGCCGCCGTGATCAGCGCGCGGGCCGGGGCGCCGTACACCGCTATGTCGGACAGCTTCTGAAACGCGGCGAGGTACTGGGCGATCTCGCCCGGCGCGGTCATGGTCACGGCAGCGGTGAGGGTTTCGACCTGCGCCTGTTCGCTGTCGTAGACGCTGAACGTCTCCAGTGGCCAGATGTCCCGGTCGGCGTTGAGGGGGATGACCCCGAGCGACACGGCGGGCAGGGACATGATCGCCAGCAGGTAACCGAGTTGCCCAGACATCGCGTCCGCGTCGCCGACCCGGTATCGCAGGACGGACTCCTCCACCACCACGGCGAACCGGTGGTCGCCCTCCCGCAGGATGTGCGACCGTGCGAGCCGGGCGGAAACGGCGTCTGCCACGTCATCGGGCGTGCCGCGAAAGCGGGTGATGGAAGAGAGCAACGCCGTTGCGTAACCGTGGTTCTGAAACAGCCCGGGAACCACTGTCGAACAGTAGACCCGGAACACGCGGGTGCGCTCGAACAGGGGCACATAGGAATCCTGCAACCTCCTGAGCCCGGTACGCTGGAGGCGCTTCCACTCCACGTACATCTCATCCGCTGAGCGTGATGCGGCGATGAGATCGGCGGTCTGATCGTCGGCTCTGCACAGCCGACACCAGATCCGAATGTCCTCATCGGACGGCGGAGTTACCGCGTTGATGATCCGAGACGATTTCGAGGGATGCCAGCCGGCTTGGCGAGCCAGCTCACGCCCGTTGAGTCCAGCGTCCTTGCAGAGGTCTCGCAGGCGGGCGGCGAGCGCTTTGCGTGCTGATTGGACGCTGGATGACGGAGATGTGGGCATGAGCTGGCAGTCCGGTGCTTCGTAGGTCAGATCCGATAGTTCTCGTGAGGAACGGCCCGCGACCAGACCGCTTCGAACGCCGAGGCGCAGAGCTTCGCCACGGCAGGATCCCCCGTCACCTCGTCGCCCAGATAGGCACCCGCCCCCGAGAAGTGGCCGAACCTCACAACCGTGTCGTCGAACACCCAGAAGTCGTTACCGGGAAGGGCGAGGTCAGATGCCCGGCGACGCGGCAGCCACCGGATCTGCTCGCCCGCGGACACATTGGCGAACGTGCCTTCGTGGAGGTACTGCGTGTACTCGCTGACCGGCTCGGAGACGATTCGCGCGCGGCGGATCTCGACACCCCGCGCCACCGCGCCCGATACGAGATCGAGCCAAGGGCGCCACCAGGAGGCGCGGTCGGCCAGGTTGTGGCGATGCCCCGCCCGCCATGCGGCGACGCGCGGGGCCTCGTCCGGGTCGTCGTACGAGTCCCGCATCTCAAGGTGAACCGCCGAGCGCTGGGCGGCGTCCAGAAGCTCAACGAACGTGGGCGCCTTCGGCGACATCAATAGCCTCCCTGAGAGCGGCAGCCATGCGGACGGGCAGCCGCAGCACGGTCTCACTGTCGGGGATCGGCCCTGCGGCCAAGCACTCCTCTTCGGTTGCCTGGTCGACCTTCCAGCCCTGAATGACGAATTCCCCCGCGTCCTTGTCGACCCACACCGTCGGGCAGTTGGCCCCATCCGTGTTCGGGTCCTTGGCGATGAAGGTTAGTGCCATCGTTCCCTCCGTGCCTCGCGGTTGCATGGATGTGCAAGACCATCCACCCGCAGCCAGACTGTAGTCAAGAGGTTACAAGCGGTTGATCTGCGCACTCGGGTGATCCGGGCACTCATTGTGACCGGCATGGAGCCGGGGCGGCGCTGGGATTGTGCGGCCTTCCGAGCCTGAGCCCAGGGAGGCCGCCGTGTCCCGAACGCCGCAGCAGATCTTCCGCATCCGGGACGGGAAGATCGCTCGACTGCGTGACTACTTCGGGCCTGAGCTGGCGAGTTGATGAGCTGAGAACATCCGACCAGTCACGGCCGGCGTCACGCCAGGGTGCGGAAGAAGGTCCGGATGTCGGTCACCAGCAACTCGGGCTGTTCCAGGGCGGCGAAGTGGCCGCCGTGGTCGAACTCCGTCCAGTGCACGATGTTGTCGATGCGTTCGGCGAAGGCGCGGACCGGCAGGGTGATGTCGTGGGGGAAGACGGCCATGCCGGTGGGGACGGTGGAGGGGGTGGCCTCGGTCCAGCCGTTGCGGGCCGACTCCTTGTACAGCCGCGCGGAGGAGCCGGCGGTGGCGGTCAGCCAGTACAGCATCACGTTGGTGAGGAGGTGGTCCCGGGGCACGGCACCTTCGGGAACGCCGCCGTCGCAGTCCGTCCATTCGCGGAACTTCTCGACAATCCAGGCGAGTTGGCCGACCGGTGAGTCGGTGAGCGCGTAGCCGACGGTGTGCGGGCGGGTCGCCTGGACGGCGGTGTAGCCGGAGGTTTCGGCCTGGTGGCGGGCCCAGGTGTCGAGCCGTTCGCGGTCGAGGGCGTCGAGGGTGGACGGGTCGCCGGTGGGGAAGGTGGGGGAGGTGTTGACGTGCACGCCGATGACCCGGGTGGGGGCGGCGAGGCCGAGTTCGCGGGAGATGCCGGAGCCCCAGTCGCCGCCCTGGGCGCCGTAGCGCGGGTAGCCGAGGCGGTCCATCAGTTCGGCCCAGGCACGTGCCACGCGCCGGTAGTCCCAGTCGAGTTGGCCGGTCGGTCCGGAGAAGCCGTAGCCCGGGATGGAGGGCGCGACCACGTGGAAGGCGTCGCGCGGGTCGCCGCCGTGGGCGCGGGGGTCGGTGAGCGGGCCCAGGATGTCCAGGAATTCGGCCACCGAGCCGGGCCAGCCGTGCGTGATGATCAGCGGGGTGGCGTCGGGTTCGGGTGAACGGACGTGCAGGAAGTGCACGTTGGCGCCGTCGAGGGTGGTGGTGTACTGCGGGAAGGTGTTGAGCCTGGTTTCGTGTTCGCGCCAGTCGTAGCCGGTCCGCCAGTACTCGGCCAGGTCCTGGAGGTAGTGGAGCGGGACGCCGTAGTCCCAGTCGGCGCCGGGCAACGAGTCGGGCCAGCGGGTGCGGGCGAGGCGGTCGCGCAGGTCGTCGAGCTGGTGCTGTTCGATGGCGATGCGGTAGGGGCGGATGTCGGTTTCGGCGGTCATGGCGGGGCCTTTCGAAGCATGGGGTGGGGTCAGGTCGTCGGCAGGATGTGGGCGAGCAGGGCCGCTTCCAGGTCGCGCAGCGGGAAGGCCGGGTCCTCGGCGGCGAGGGTGAGGCCGCCGCGGATGCCGGCGAGGAGGAGCAGGCGGGCGGCGGCGGGGTCGGGGACGCGGCAGGCCGCCAGGGCTTCGTCCAAGGCCTGTAGGAGGTCGGCGGAGGCGAGGTCGGCGCCTGCGGCGACCAGGACGGCGCGGGCTTCGGGGTCGGCGAGCAGGGCGGAGACGGCCCGGCTCTCCTCGACCTCCTCGGGGGCGGAGTCCAGGCCGAGCAGGGCGGAGCGGACCAGGAGTTGCAGGGTGGCGGCGGGGCTGTCGGCCGGTTGGGCGGCGAGCGCCGCGCGGGTCCGTTCGCGCCAGCCGTCGGCGATGTCGATCAGCAGGCCGTCCTTGCTGCCGAAGTAGCGGGAGGGCAGTCCGTCGGCGACGCCGGCCCGGGTGGCGACCTGGCGCAGGGTGGTGGCGCGGTAGCCCTGTTCGGCCATGAGCAGGACGGCGGCGCGCCGGATCTTGGCGCGGGTCGCTTCGCGGACGGCCGCCGAGGCCTCAGGCGTGCGGGGCATGGGGGCGTCCGGTGTTTGGTTGAACCATTGTTCAATATAAACACACGGCAAAGGTCCGCGTCACGCCCGGCGCGGGCCCCGGGGAGTCGGAGCTGGCGGGGCAGCCGCTAGCCCAGTTCGTAGCGGACGATCTCGTCGGTCGCGGTGGTCACGACGAAGCCGGTCTTCACCAGGACCCTTCCCGAAGCGGGGTTGCCCACGCGGTGCTCGGCGGTGACCCGTGGGGTGCGGTGGTGGGCGAGGAACCGGCGCACCGCTGTGGTGGCGTAGCCGTGACCCCAGGCGTCCTCGCGCAGGATGTAGCTGAGGCTGCCCGTGTGGCCGGTGATGCGGAGCCGGACGATGCCGAGCAGGTCGTCGTGGACGTCGATGCCGAGGATGCGTGCGGTGCGCGGCCGGCGGGCGTCGGCCTCCTGGGCTTCGCGTATGTAGTCGTGGGCCTGGGCGGCGGTCATCTGGCCGAACCACAGGTCGGCGACCGACCTGCCGCTGTAGATGCGGCGGACGGCGTGGGCGTCGCCCGGCCGGAGCTCGCGCAGGTGCACCCTTCCTCCAAGTCGTGGCGTCGGTCCGGGGCTTCCGCGCGCCGCGCGGGAAGCCGACGGGAGGCCCCGGGCCCGGACGGCTCAGGCGAAGATGAGGCGGAAGATCTGGTTGTGGACGAAGAAGCCGCCGGGCTGGCCGGGGATCGGCTGCAGGTTGAACGTCTCGGCGAACTGCAGGGGCTTGTCGAAGGCGTTGTCGATGAGGAGGTTGCCCGTGACGGTGACCAGTACGCCGTTGCCCGGGGCGGGCTGTGCGTCGGTGGTGTTCACCTTGTGCTTGACGGTGGCCAGTTGGGGCGTCGTCAGCTTCGCGAGGATGTTCTGCTGTCCCTGGACCTGGGCGTTCTCCCAGGTGAGCATCGACTCGGGTCGGTAGAGGCTGTTGAGGTTCGGGCGACCCGAGATGCCGGAGTCGAAGGTGTTGTAGTAGTGCGGCACGAACGAGTTGGCAACGGCGTTGAAGTCCATGCGCGGAACGTACCAGTCCGCTCACAGCGGGTGTGCGCTGTTTGACGGAACTGCCACCGGGGTGACCGGATCCCCTTATCCTGGACGGCTCCTGACGAGCCCGGTGCCCGTGCCCGCCTTGACCCTCCCGTCGTGGGAGAGCCGACAGTGGAGCGCAAGCACGTCGATGAGGTCGATGAAGCGGTGCTGTTGAGCCTCGGAGAGGTCGCGCGGCTGCGAGCGCCCTGCTGCCGGCGGCCAGTGTTCCGGCGCACCGCCGGTGTCGGTGGGTGCGGGTAGCGTGAGCGCACGTGGGCAGTTGGGCCGACACCCGGGGGGACCGATGGAGAACGCGCCGGACCACGGCCGGACCGTGCGGAACGGTTCGCTCGCCATGATCGGCCTGGGGGTCCTGCTGTTCGTCCTCAGCCTGGTCTACCTGATACCGCACGACATGGGGGTGACGTCGGCTCTCCGCAGTCGCGGCGTCCACATGCCGGCGGTCGTCACCGAGTGCACTGAGGTGAGCGCGCCGCAGGACAACCCGGCGGGCAACGCCAACTGCCGGGTGCGGTTCACGACCTCCGAGGGGGCGTCCGTCGAGACCCGACTCGCCTACGTGACCGACACCGTCAAGGCCCGCGACACCGTGGCGGTGGTGTACGACCCCCGGCACACGGACGTCGCCGCCCTTGCTTCAAGCATCGGTTTCTGGAACTCACTGGGCCGGAACGCGCTCGATGTGGTCGCACTGGTGGCGTCCGTCGTCATGACCCTGCTGGGCCTCGCGGTCCATCTCGCGTACCGCCGGCTCACCCGGGCACGCAGGCGGCCCACCGCTCTTTAGGCGGTGAGGAGTGGGAAGTCGGCCCCGCCGATGTGGCCGTGCCGCGCTTGCCGCCAGTCGATGTAACTATTACAGTTACGACATGGAGAGGGGTGATGGGCGGCATGAGCGCGAACAGTAGGTTGACCGTCGCCGCACACGCCCTGACCTGGATCGGGCTGTACCAGCGCCGTGGCCACGAGGTCGCCACCTCCGAGCAGATCGCGACGAGCGTCAACACCAACCCCGTGGTGATCCGCCGCCTGCTGGCCCAGCTGCGCACGGCGGGCCTGGTCGACTCGCGAAGGGGTGCCGGGGCCGGCTGGACGCTGTCGCGGGACCTGTCGGCGATCACCCTGCTCGACGTCTACGAGGCGGTGGAGCCAGGGCCGATCTTCGCCCTGCACCCCGCCACGCCCGACCCCGAGTGCGTCGTGGGCCACGGCATCGCTCCGGTGATGGCCGCCGTCTACGACGGGATCGAGGCCACCCTCCGCCGGGAGCTGTCGGGAACCACGCTGGAGGATGTGCTGCGCGATGTGCTGAAGGCCGCCTAGCCTCGGCCGTGGCAGTGCTTCCTGCGCCGGTTTTTGCGCCCAAAAATGTAACAAGAATAGTTACGTCAAGATTCGGAGAATCTCATGGGACAGCTGGACAACAAGACCACCCTCGTCACCGGCGCCTCCACCGGCATCGGCCTGGCCATCGCCCGCCGCTTCGCCGCCGAGGGGGCGACCGTCTACCTCACCGGCCGCCGTGAAGCCGAGCTGGCGGCCGCCGTCGAGCAGGTCGGCAGCCGGGGCATCGGCGTCCGGGGCGACGTGTCGAAGCTCGACGACCTCGACCGGCTCTTCGCCGAGATCACCGAACGCAGCGGCCGGCTCGACATCGTCGTGGCCAACGCGGGCCTCGGGGACTTCGGCCCGCTCGGCGAGATCACCGAGGAGGAGTACGACCACACCACCTCCGTGAACCTCAAGGGCACGGTGTTCACCGTGCAGAAGGCGCTTCCGCTGCTGTCGGCCGGCGCCTCGGTGATCCTGCTCTCGTCCAGTGCGGCCCTGCGCGGCGTCCCGGGTCTGGGCGTCTACGCCGCGACCAAGGCCGCGATCCGCAGCCTCGCCCGCACCTGGGCCACCGAACTCGCCGGTCGCGGCATCCGGGTCAACGCCCTCACCCCGGGCCCGGTCACGACCCCCGGCGCCGACGAGCTGCGGGCCGCGTCCCCCCAGGTCGATCAGGCCGTCGCCACGACCCCGCTCGGCCGCGTCGGCCGACCCGAGGAGGTCGCCGCCACCGCCCTCTACCTGGCCGGGGACCAGAGCTCCTTCACCACCGGCGCGGAACTGCTCGTCGACGGCGGCCTCACGCAGCTCTAGGGCTGTTCCGTCTCGGCACGGAACCTGAGCGGGGTGGAAAGGCGGAGTGGGGGGGGGGGGCGGCCCCCCCCCCCCCCCCCCCCCCCCCCCCCCCCCCCACACCACCCCCCCCCCCCCCCACACCCCCCCCCCCCCCCCCCCACGACAGCACCGCAGAGGCTAGACCAGCTCGACCAGGTCCGCGATCGACTTG
>NZ_JBWKER010000001.1:270083-342289 GCF_056435345.1 Kitasatospora sp. NPDC043950 | reverse complement strand
GGCTCCCAGTAGACGACTGGGTTGATAGGCCGGATATGGAAGCCCTGTGAGGGGTGGAGTTGACCGGTACTAATAGGCCGAGGGCTTGTCCTCAGTTGCTCGCGTCCACTGTGTTGTTCTGAAACAACGACCCCAACCCGTTTGGTCACGGGGTTGGTGCGGTTGACAGTTTCATAGTGTTTCGGTGGTCATAGCGTGAGGGAAACGCCCGGTTACATTCCGAACCCGGAAGCTAAGCCTTACAGCGCCGATGGTACTGCAGGGGGGACCCTGTGGGAGAGTAGGACGCCGCCGAACAATCATTCACAGAGAACCCCCATCCGGGAAACCGGATGGGGGTTCTCTGCATTTCTAGGGCTTAATGGCTGAAGGGCGTTACGGCCTCAGAGCTGGAGTTTGAATCCGAGGTGCGACGGGACGAAGCCGAGCCTCTCAGAGAGGCGGCGGTCGTCGGTCATGCCAGGTGTGCGCATGACTATGGACAAGGGGGGTGATCGAGCCATCGCCCTGACCTGAATCTGTCGACAGGACCGTTCGACGGTCGCGTCGCCCCCGGGCTCCCGCACCCCCTGACGTGCACCTCCGCAGCCGCCGTTCGAACCCGGGAGGGGGCGCCGGCCGTGATATCGGCCGAGGCCGGTCGGCGGACGGCGGACGGCGCGAGGACGGATGCGGGAGGACAGCGATGGCCTGGTACCAGGGGCAGAGCCGGATCACGGTGACGGCGGTGGAGGGGCAGTGGCCGCAGCGGGCGGTGGTGACGGTGCGCGGTGGCCGTCCGGTCGAGATTCCCGGGACGGTCGGTGCGAGCCACCTTGTGGACGCCGAGCGCTGGGAGCTCGACCTGGAGCACCGGCGGGAGGGCGAGTGGTGTCCCAACATCCGCGCGGTGCAGGGGCGCTGGCAGGAGGTCCGGGGTGTGCTGACGCAGGTGGTGCACAGTCGCAACCGGGACGGGGGCGGTGACCGCAGCGACCGGAACCTGGTGCTGCGGATCGAGCGGGTCGAATCGGGCGGCGGCGCGCCCGTGGACGTGGCCGCACAGGGCCGCGCGACCGCGCCGCGCACCTCGACGGACCGGCCGGTGGCGGCGTCCGGGGCGTCGGCCCCGCGGACTTCTGCCGCGCCGGTGCGCGGGACGTCGACCACCTCGTCGGCGCCGACCGTGCGGACCAGCGGTTCGGGGGCCGGGTCGGCCCCGTCCGCTCCGTCGCGCGCGGTGACGTCCACCGGTGGCACGGCGACCCGGCCCTCGACCGGCAGCTCCTGGCAGGGCTGACGGGTGTTCTGAGCCCCGAGCCCGCCCGCGTTCCGGCGCGCGGCGGATCCGCTCGGTCGCCCCGCGCCCCGGGGTGGCCGAGCGCGGCGGTCCTTCCGTGGCCCGGGGGCGGCAGACGCGAACCGGGCCACGCGCGCGACGGGGCGCGCGCGCACCACGGCACAAGCGCATCGGGGCACACGCGCATCAGAGCCCTCATTGATTCACTCGCGACGCACCTGATCTGTTCCGTCGCATTCCTGCACAACCGCCCCAGGCGTCAGGGGAATCACTCGGCTATTCCCCGCGGAAACCCGGCCGGGCGGCCGGGGGGATCCGGGTGCCACAGTTTCGGCCAAAGAATTCACACCCGTCATCAGGCGTTCCGGGCGTGGCCGGGAGTCACACCAGCGATTTTGCGGTTCCGATTCCGGGGAGAGTCGCTTTCCGTTCAATCGCCAGGGGTTGCGAGCGGGTGACCCGCCGTGAAGACTGTTCCGCGTTCGTCGTTCCGAGCGTTCGGGCCGTCAAGGTATTGCCCGGTCCTCGCGACGGTTGTGGCAGGTTCCGCACGGTGGTTGCGGGGAGGGATCGCAGGGGGGATAGGCATGCCGGGCGCAACGATCGCACAGGTCAGGGCCGTCGGAGCGGCCGACTGGAGCGTTCGGGATTCCTGTCCGGCCCCGCCTGCGGGGTGAGGTCATTCGGCGGTCGGCCGTTCGCCGCTCACTGTTCCCGCTCACCGTTCCCCCGTTCACTGTTCCTGGGCGGCGTGGAATTCGGGTCGCATTCGCACCGTCCGGTCGGGGAGCGCCGAAGCGGCCCGGAACGGCTCCCCTGGGGTGCGTGCGGCGCCCTGTCGGGAGCTGTCGGGGATTCCCGTTCGCACCCGTCGGCCGTCATCGGCAGGGCTTCCGTCGATTCCCGTTGTTCCCACGAGTCTTGAGTCGAGGAGCGCAGGTGGCAGGAAATTTCACGGCGTGCTCCACAGTAATCCGGAATTCATCCGCGGACGCTTGCCGCGCCCGCATCTGAGAACCAGTCAACGGGAGCGTCCGCCCATGCCGTACCCCAGTTCCGCGCCGGTCCGCGAGCGCGCGCCGTTCCTCTTACGCCGCGAACTGCAGCACCGGCTCGACACGCTCGCGCGCACCCACCGGGTGCCCGGCGCCCAGGTGGTGCTGGACACCGGCTCGGAGGTCGTGGCCCTGCACACCGGTGTGGCCGACGCCGCCACCGGTGCGCCCTTCACCGGGGACAGCGTCGTGCCGGTGGGGTCGCTCACCAAGCCCTACACGGCCGCTCTGGTGATGCTCCTCGCCGACGACGGCGACCTCGACCTCGACGACCGGGTCGCCGATCACCTGCCCGAGCTCCGCCGGATGCCCGCAGTAACGATTCGCCAACTCCTCAGCCACACCGGCGGACTGCCCACCGGGCCGGACTCCGACGCCGCCGCCCGGACCACCGCGGCGCACTACCTGTCGTCCGTGTGCACGGCCGGGGACGCGCTCTTCCCGCCCGGGACGGACTTCTCCTACTCCAACGCCGGCTACGTCGCCGCCGGGCGCCTGGTGGAGGCGGTGACCGGGATGCCCTGGCACGAGGCCGTGGCCGCCCTGCTGCTCGAACCGCTCGGCACCGTGCCCGTGTTCGTCGACGCGAGCGCACCCGCTCGCCCGGTCGCCGCCGGGCACGCGCTCAACGCCGCGACCGGCCGGGCCCGGCCGGTCCGGCAGAACCTGGCTCCGCTGGAGGCCCCGGCCGGTGCCCTGCTGGCGAGCGCCGCGGACCTCGCCGCGCTCGGCGGCGCCCTGGTCGGCCGGGCCAAGGCCCTGCCCCCCGCCGTCGCCGAGGAGATGCGCCGCCCGCAGCCCGGCGCCCGGCCGGGTGCGCTCGCGGACGGCTGGGGCCCGGGGCTCGCCCTCTACCAGCAGGACGGCCGGCTGTGGTGCGGCCACGACGGCAACGCCATGGGGACCTCCTGCCACCTGCGGGCCGACCCCGACAGCGGAGTGGTGGTCGCCTTCGCGGGCAACGCCGCCGCCGCCACCGCGCTCTGGCGCGAGCTCGCGGCCGACCTGGCCGAACTGGCGGGCGTCCGGGTGCCCGCCGCGATCGCGCCGGTGGGCGCGGGCGAGCCCGTCCCCCTGCCCGAGTGCGCGGGCACCTACCGCAACGGTTCGATCCGGTACCTCGTCGAGCCCGCGGGTGACGGATCGTCCACGCTCTCCGTGGACGGAGACCTGCCGATACCCCTGCGCTGTTTCGCCGACCTCTCCTACGATCTGCTCGCCCCCGACACCGGCCGCCCCGAGCCGGGCGGGCGCTTCCACCGCGATCCCGCCACCGGCGTGATCGACCGGGTGCAGGTGTCCGGGCGCACGGCGCGTCGCGCCGACCCCGCCTGAGGCGCCTTTCGCCCGCCGGCCGCCGCCGCTGCCCGTCGCCTGCGGCGTCCGCCGCCGCGCCGACGCCGCTCCACCGGGCTCACCCCCCGCTCGTTCCGTTCCCCCGGCCCCCGTTCCCGGGTCCGTGGGCCTGCCCCCGTCTGCCCCGGCGCCCGCATCGCCTCCTCCCCGTCCGGAAGGACCTTCCGCCATGACCGACCGGCCTGCCCAGCCCGTGCATTCGTCCGCTCCGCCGCAGGCCGGCGACACCCCTGGCGCCCCGGGGACCGAGGCCGCCCCGCCGCCGGCGCACCGGACGCTCGACGCGTTGTTCGCCGCCCAGGTGGCCCGCGCGCCGCACGTGCCCGCGGTGACCGACGGCCGGCGCAGCTGGACGTACCGGGAACTGGCCCACCGGGTCGAGCGCCTGGCCCGCGACCTCGCGCGGCGCGGCGCCGGGACGGACCGGACGGTGGCGCTGGTCCTGCCGCGCTCGATGGAACTGGTCGCGGCGGAGCTGGCCGTCGCCCGGACGGGCGCCGCCTTCCTGCCCGTGGATCCGGCCTACCCCGCCGGGAGACGGGCGCTGATGCTCGCCGACGCCGCCCCCGCCGTCGTCCTGGACGATCCGGCCCGGGTCCGCGCGCTGCTGGAGGCCGACCCGGCCAGCGCCGCGGACCGGGCCGACACCGCGGACGCGCCCGGCAGCACGGACACGCCCGGTACCGCCGCCGCGCCCGACGCCGGCCTGGCGGGCCCGACCGGTACCGCGCTGCCCGGCCCGACCGGTACCGACCACGCGGCGTACGTGATCTACACCTCGGGCTCCACCGGGACGCCCAAGGGCGTGGTCGTCACCCACCGGGGGATCGGCGGCTTCGCCGAGGCGGCCCGCGCGCACTACGCCGTGCGCCCCGGAGACCGGGTGCTGCAGTTCTCCTCGCCCAGCTTCGACGCCTCCGTCCTCGAACTGTTCATCTCCGTCCTGGCCGGGGCCACGCTGGTGATCCCCCCGCACGGCCCCTGGCTGGGCGAGGAACTCGCCGCCGTGCTCGACGAGCACCGCATCACCCACGCCCTCATCCCGCCGGCCGCCCTGGCCACCGTGCCCGGCGGCGCGGGCCGCCACCTGCGCACGCTGATCGTCGGAGCCGAGGCCTGCCCCGCCGAACTGGTCGACCGCTGGGCGCCCGGCCGGCGCATGATCAACTCCTACGGCCCGACCGAGGCGACCATCGTCGCCACCTGGACCGGCCCGCTGGCCGCCGGCAGCGGCGCACCCCCCATCGGCGGCGCGCTGCCGCACACCCGGGCGTACGTGCTCGACGCGGCCATGCGGCCCCAACCGCCAGGTGCCGACGGCGAGTTGTACGTCGGCGGGGAGGGCGTGGCCCGCGGCTACCTGGGCCGCCCCGGCCTGACCGCCGGGCGCTTCGTCGCCGACCCCTTCGGCCCGCCCGGCGCCCGGCTCTACCGCACCGGAGACCGCGCCCGGTGGACCGCCGACGGGGAGCTGGAGTTCCTCGGCCGGCTCGACCGGCAGGTGAAGATCCGCGGCTTCCGGATCGAGCCGGGGGAGATCGAGGCCGCCCTGCGGGCGCACCCCGCCGTCGACCAGGCCGTCGTCGTGGTCCGGGAGGACGAACCGGGCCGCGAACGCCTGGTCGGCTACGCCACGCCCGCCGACCCGGAGCACGCCCCGGACCCGGCGGAGCTGCGCGCGGCGCTGGCCGCCGCCCTGCCGGCCCACCTGGTGCCGTCCGCCGTGGTCGTCCTGGCCGCGCTGCCGCTCACCCCGCAGCACAAGATCGACCAGCAGGCGCTGCCCGCCCCCACCCGCTCCGGCGCGGCCGGGCCCGTCGCCCCGCGCACCGAGCGCGAACGCGCCCTGGCCACCATCTGGGCCGAGGTCCTCGGCGTCGACGCGGTGGGCGCGATGGACGACTTCTTCGACCTGGGCGGCGACTCGATCCTCGCCGCCCGGACCCTGGCCCGGGTCACCGAGCGGCTGGGCGCCCGGCTCACGCTCCGGGACGTCTTCACCGCACGGACCGTCGCCGCCCTGGCCCCGCTGGTGGACGAGCGGCACACCGCCGCGCCGCCGGAGCCGATCCCGCCCGCCCCGCGCGAGGAGCCGTTGCCGCTGTCCAGCGCCCAGCGCCGCCTGTGGTTCCTCGACGACCTCACCGTCGGGGGGACGGAGTACAACACCGGCGTGGCCCTGCGGCTGCGCGGAACGACGGACCCGGCGGCCCTGCGCCGGGCCCTGGGCCGACTCGCCGCCCGGCACGACTCGCTGCGCACCACCTTCGCCACCGTCGACGGGCAGCTCGTGCAGCGCGTCGCGGCGGAGGGCACCCTGCCGCTGCGCACCGCGGACGTCGGCGACCGGCCGGCCGGGGAGCGCGCCGAGGCGGCCGAACGGCTGCTGACCGAGGAGCTGAACCGGCCCTACGACCTGACGGACGGCCCGCTCGCCCGGGCACTGCTGGTCCGCCTCGCCGCGGACGAGCACCTGCTGCTGCTGGCGCAGCACCACATCATCACCGACGGCTGGTCGGTGGGCGTCCTCACCCGCGAACTGGCCGCGCTCTACCGGGCGGAGGTCTCCGGCGAGCCGGACGCGCTCGCCGCCCCCGCCCTCCAGTACCCCGACTTCGCGCGCTGGGAGCAGCGCCGCCGGACCCAAGCCGGGGCAGCGGACGCGCCGGACCTCGCCTACTGGAAGCGGAACCTGGCGGAGCTGCAACCCCTGCAACTGCCCACCGACCGGCCCCGGCCCGCCCAGCGCACGACGAACGGTGCGGCGCACCGCCACCGCCTCCCGGCCGAACTGGTGGCCCGGCTGCGGCACCTCGCCGCGGGCCGCGGTACGACGCTGTTCACCCTGTTCGCGGGGGCGTCCGCGCTGCTGTTCTCGCGCTACTCCGGCCAGCGGGACGTGGCGTTCGGCACCGTCACCACCGGGCGCGACCGGCGGGAGCTGGAGGAGGTGACCGGCTTCTTCGTCAACACCGTGGTGCTGCGCGGCGACGTGGACGAGCGGGCCACCGTCGACCGGTTCGTGGAGAGCGTGCGCACCACCCTGCTGGACGCCTTCGCCCACGCCGCGGTGCCCTTCGACCGGGTGGTCGAGGAACTGGCCCCGCCCCGGGACCCGAGCCGCACCCCGCTGGTCCAGGTCATGGTCGTCCAGCAGAGCCCCACCACCCCGCCGCCCGCCGGAGGCCTGCGCTTCGAGGACCACCCGCTGCCCCGCCCGGCCGCCCGGTTCGACCTGGTGCTGGAGTTCACCCCGGAGGACACCGACGGCTGCGCGCTGACGGTGGAGTACAACACGGACCTGTTCGACGCCCGGACGGTGGCCCGGATGGCGCGCCACCTGCACCGCCTGCTGGCGGGCATGGCGGACGGCCCGCAGCGCATCCTCGCCGAACTGCCCATGCTCTCCGAGGAGGAGCAGCGCACGCTGCTCGACTCCTGGAACCCGCCCGCGCACGCCGCCGGCGACCTCCCGGACACCGTGCCGCCCGTGCTGCCCGGGCTGTTCGAGGCGCAGGCGGCCCGTACGCCCGGGCGGACCGCCGTCGGCTGCGGCCCGGTGCGGCGGGACTACGCGGAGGTCAACCGGCGGGCCAACCGCCTCGCCCGGCTGCTGGTCGCCCGGGGCGCGGGCCCCGAGCGGCTGGTCGCGCTGTGCCTGCCGCGCTCCGCCGACCTGCCGTCGGTGCTGTGGGCGGTGCTCAAGTCGGGTGCGGCGTACCTGCCGGTGGACCCGGGCTACCCGGCCGAGCGGATCCGCTTCATGCTGGCGGACGCCGGGCCCGCGCTGGTCCTCGCCACCCGGGAGACGGCGGCCGCGCTGCCCGAGGGGTGGCCCGTCCTGCTGCTGGAGGACGGCACCGGCCTGGCCGCCGACGCCGGCGGCCCGGATGACACCGGCCTGGCCGCTGCCGGCCCGGCGGACACCGACGACACCGGGGACGCCGACCTCACGGACGCCGACCGCCTCCGGCCGCTGCTGCCGGAGCACCCCGCCTACGTCATCTACACCTCGGGCTCGACCGGCCGGCCCAAGGGCGTCGTGATCACCCACCGCAGCGTCGTCGCCCTCGCCCGCTGGGCGGCCGAGCGGTTCGGGCCCGGCGGGCTGGACCACGTGGTCGCCGCCACCTCGCTCAACTTCGACGTGTCGGTCTTCGAACTTCTCTGCCCGCTGCTGGCGGGCGGGAGCGTCGAGGTGGTCGCCGACCTCGCCGCCCTCGCCGAGGAGCCGGCCCCGCGCCGCGTCGGCCTGGTCAGCGGCGTGCCCTCGGTGATCTCCCGGCTGCTCGCCGGGGGCGCCGCCCCGGTCGACGCGGCCACCGTCGTGCTGGCCGGCGAGGCCCTCTCCGCCCAGGCGGTGGGCGACCTGCGGCGCGCCCTGCCCGGCAGCGCGATCGCCAACATCTACGGCCCCACCGAGGCCACCGTCTACGCCACCGCCTGGTTCGCCGGTGACCGGCTGCCGGAGCAGGCGCCGCCGATCGGCAGGCCGCTCGCACTGACCCGGACGTACGTCCTGGACGCCGGGCTTCGCCCGCAACCGCCGGGCGTGGTCGGCGAGTTGTACCTCGGGGGCGGCGGCCTGGCGCGCGGCTACCTGGGCCGCCCCGGGCTGACCGCCGCCCGGTTCGTCGCCGACCCGTACGGCGCGCCGGGGGAGCGGATGTACCGCACCGGAGACCGGGTGCGGTGGAACGCCGACGGCGACCTGGAGTACCTCGGCCGGATCGACCAGCAGGTCAAGGTGCGCGGCTTCCGGATCGAACTGGGCGAGGTGGAGGAGGCGCTGCGGCGCTGCGAGGGCGTGGCGGAGGCGGCTGCCACCGTCGCCGACGGCGGGGGCAACCGGCGCCTGGTCGGCTACGTGGTCCCCGTCCCGGGCGGGCGGGTGGAGCCCGAGGCCGTGCGCCGGGCGCTCGGCCTGGCCCTGCCCGACTACCTGGTGCCCTCGGTCGTCGTGCCGCTGCCCGCGCTGCCGCTCAACCCCAACGGCAAGCTCGACCGGAGCCGGCTGCCCGCCCCGGGGCCGGCCGTGCCCGCCGTACGCCACGTCGCCCCCCGGACCCCCGCCGAACAGGCGCTCGCCACCATCTGGGCGGAGGTGCTGCGGCTGGAACGGGTCGGCGCGGACGACAACTTCTTCGACCTCGGCGGCGACTCCATCCTCGGCATCCAGGTGGTAGCCCGCTCCCGGCAGGTGGGGTTGGCGGTGACCTCCGGGGACCTCTACCGGCACCAGACGGTCGCCGCGCTGGCCCGGTGCGCGGACGACGCCGAACGGCCGGCCGTGACCGCCCGGGTGGCCGCCACCGGGGTGGGCGTCCTGACCCCGATCCAGCGCTGGTGGCTCGACCGGGCCGCCGGGCGCGCCGGGCACTTCAACCAGGCGCTCTCCCTTCTGCTGGGCGCCGACGTGGACCGGGCGGCGTTGGAGGACGCCCTGAACGACGTGGTCGCCCACCACGACGCGCTGCGCTCCGCCTTCACGGCCGACGCCGGAGAGCCCGACCCCGCAGAGCCCGACCCCGCAGAGTCCGACGCCGGAGAGTCCGACGCCGGAGAGTCCGACCCCGCAGAGCCCCGCGACGGCGAGATCGGTACCGGCCCCGGCGTGCGCTGGCGGATCGACGACCGGGCGCCCCGGATCCGCCTGGGCCGGCACACCGGCCCGGACGGCGACACCCCGCACTTCGGCCCCTTCGACCTGGGCGGCGAAGGTCCGCTGCTGCGCGCCGTGCTGCACGAGCGCGGTGCGGGGCAGCCGCCGGTCCTGCACCTGGCCGTCCACCACCTGGTCGTCGACGGGGTCTCCTGGCGGGTGCTGGCGGAGGACCTCGACACGGCCTACCGCGCCCGCCGCGACGGCCGGGACGGGGCGGCGGCCCTGCCGGCGAAGTCCTCCCCGCTGCGGCAGTGGGGCCAGCGGCTCGGCGCCCACGCCGCGGCCGGAGGCTTCGAGGACGAGACGGAGTACTGGGCGCGGGCCGTCCCCGCGCAGGACGGTGACGCCCCGGCGGACCCGTTCCCGGCCGACCTCTCGGGGGCCGACACCCACGCCTCGGCCCGCTCCGTCACCGTGCGCCTCGACCCCGCCGACACCACCGCCCTCCTGCGCACCCTGCCCGACACCTATCGCACCCAGGCCAACGACGTGCTGCTGAGCGCCCTCGGCCGGGCCCTGTGCGGGGCGAGCGGCCTGGAGCGGGTCGTGGTGGACGTCGAGGGGCACGGGCGCGAGGAGTTGTTCGCCGATCTCGACCTGAGCCGCACGGTCGGCTGGTTCACCACCCGGCACCCCGTGGCGCTGGCCGTGCCCGCCGGGGCCGACTGGGACGGCGTCCTCAAGCGGGTCAAGGAGCAGCTGCGCGCCGTCCCCCGACGGGGCCTCGGATTCGACGCCCTGCGCCACCTGGGGCGCCCCGGCACGGCCCCCGACGTCCCGGTCGCGCGGATCAGCTTCAACTACCTCGGCCGGATGTCCTTCCCGCAGGACGCGGCCGGGCTCTACCGCGGCACCTTCCGGCCCCTGGAACTGGACGCCGACCCGCGCGTCGAGCGCCCGCACGCCCTGGAGGTGGTCGGCCGGCTCGACGGCGACGCGCTGGAGTTCAGCTGGTTCTACTCCGGCGCCGTGCACCGGCGCGACACCGTCGAGGCCCTGGCCCGGTGCTTCGCCGCCGAGCTGGCCGACCTCGCGCGGTACGCGGCCCGCCCGGGCGCCGCCGGGCGCACCCCGTCCGACTTCCCGCTGGCCCGGCTCGACCAGGCGGCCGTGGACCTGATCACCGGCGACGACCCGGGCGCGGTGGAGGACGTCCTCCCGCTGACGCCGACCCAGTCCGGGATGCTCTTCCACGGCCTGGCCGAAGAGGACAGCGGCGCCTACTTCCAGCAGCTGGACTTCGTCCTGGACGGCGTGCCCGACCCGGGGCGGCTCGCCGCCGCCTGGCAGTGGGTCACCGACCGCACCCCGGTGCTGCGCGCCCACGTCCGCTGGCAGGAGGTGCCCGAGCCGCTGCTGGTGGTGCGGCGGCGGGCGGCCGTGCCGGTCACCCACCTGGACTGGCGCGAGCTGCCCGAGTCCGAGCGCCGGGGCCGGCTGGCCGAGCTCCTGGACCGCGACCGGGCCCGCGGCCTGGACCTGGCCCGGGCCCCGCTCCAGCGCCTGCTGCTCATCCGCCTCTCCGACACCCGGGTGCGCGTGCTGTGGTCCTTCCACCACCTCGTCCTGGACGGCTGGAGCCTCTTCCAGGTGCTGTCGGACGTGTTCGCCGTGCACGCCGCGCTGGCCCGCTCCGGGCCGGAGACGGGAGAAGTCCCGTCCGGCACCGTGCCGTCCGGCACCGACCCCTTCGGCACCGACCCCTTCGGCACCGAGCCCTTCGGCACCGTCCCGTACGGCACGGTGCCGGAGCGCCGGCCCTACCGCGACTTCGTGGCCTGGCTGCGCGAGCGCGACCCGGCGGAGGCCGAGCGGCACTGGTGCGGGCGCCTGGCCGGGCTGGCCGAGCCGACGCCGCTGCCGTACGACCGCGAGCCGCGCCAGAGCCACCGCGCGGAATCCACCCGGGCCGTGCCGTTCACCCTCCCCGCCGCCGCGACCCGGGCGCTGGAAGGCCTCGCGCGCAGCTCCGGCCTGACCCTGAACACCCTGGTCCAGGGCGCCTGGGCGATCCTGCTGGGCCGTCAGGCGAACCGGGACGAGGTGGTGTTCGGCACCACCTCGTCCGGGCGGCCGCCCGAGCTGCCCGGCGTCGAGTCGATGACCGGCCTGTTCATCACCACCCTGCCCACCCGGACGGTCGTGCCCGCTGACGGCACCCTGCTCGACTGGCTCCGCACGCTGCAACGGGAGCAGGGCGAGGACCGGCGCCACGGCTTCGTCCCGCTCACCCGCCTGCGGGCCGCCACCGTCCTCCCCGAGCAGACCGCCCTGTTCGACAGCATCGTCGTCTTCGAGAACTACCCGGTCGAGGACGACGCGGCCGCCGCGCACGGCCTGCGCCTGCGCGACCTGGACGGGATCGAGACCACCAACTACCCGCTCGCCCTGCTGGCCTACCCGGGGCCGGAGCTGGCCCTGCGGCTGTGCTACGACCCTCGGCTGTTCGACGAGGCCACCGTCCGGCGGATGGCCGGGCAGCTTACGGCCGTCCTGACGGGACTGCCCCGGGGCGCCGGGAGCCCGCCCGCGCGCGTGCCGCTGCTGACCGCCGGGGAGCGCCGGCGGATCCTCGTGGACTGGAACGCCACCGCCGTCGAACGGACCGAGCGCGACATCGCCGACCTGTTCGCCGAGCAGGTGCGCCGCAGCCCGGACGCCGTCGCCCTGGAGGCGGGCCACGAGCGCCTCAGCTACCGCGACCTCGACGCCCGCGCCGCCGCCCTGGCCGGCCGGCTGGCCGCGCTCGGCGTCGGCGTCGAACACCCGGTCGGCGTGCTCATGGACCGCTCCGTCGACCTGGTCGTCGCCCAGCTGGCGCTGGTCCGGACCGGCGGGGTCTACGTGCCGCTGGACGGCAGGGCGCCGCGCGAGCGGCTGCACCTGATGCTGGCCGAGGCCGGCGCGGACCTGCTACTCACCGACGCGCACCGGGTGAGCGCCGCCGAGGAACTGCTCCCCGCCGAGCGGGTGCTGCGCGTCGACCGGCCGGACGGGCCGCACGCCGCCGACGGGCCGCACGCCGCCGACCGGCCGCACGCCGCCGACCGGCCGCACGTCGCCGACCGGCCGGGCCCGGCCGCCCCGGCCGCGGCCCCGGTGCCCCACCCCGACAACGTCCAGTACCTGATGTTCACCTCGGGTTCCACCGGCACCCCCAAGGGCGTCGCGGTGCGCCGGCGCGACGTCGCCGCGCTCGCCCTGGACCGCGCCTTCACCGGCCACGACCGGGTGCTCGTGCACTCCCCGCACGCCTTCGACGCCGCCACCTACGAGCTGTGGGTGCCGCTGCTGCGCGGCGGCACCGCCGTACTGGCCCCGCCGGAGGACCTGGACGCCGCCGCCGTCCGCCGCGCCGTCACCGAGCAGGGCGTGCAATGCCTGTGGCTGACCGCCGGCCTGTTCCGGCTCCTCGCCCAGGAGGACCCGGGCTGCCTGCGCGGCGCCCGGGAGGTGTGGACCGGCGGCGAGGCGGTGCCCGGCGCGGTCGTGCGCCGCGTCCTGGAGGCCTGCCCCGACCTCACCGTGGTCGACGGCTACGGCCCGACCGAGACCACCACCTTCGCCACCCGCCGGGCCTTCCGCCCCGGGGACCGGCTGCCCGCCGTGCTGCCGATCGGACGCCCGCTGGACGACACCCGGGTGTACGTGCTGGACGGCGCCCTCCAACCGCAACCGCCCGGCATCACCGGCGAGTTGTACATCGCCGGCGCCGGAGTCGCGCGCGGCTACGCGGGCCGGCCCGGCGAGACCGCCGCCCGCTACCTCGCCGACCCCTTCGGGCCGCCCGGCGGCCGGATGTACCGCACCGGCGACACCGCCCGGTGGAGCGAGGACGGCGAACTGCACTTCGTGGGCCGCGCGGACGACCAGATCAAGATCCGCGGCTTCCGCATCGAACCCGCCGAGATCGAGGCACGGCTCACCGCCCACCCGGCCGTCGCGGAGGCCGTCGTCTCGCTCCACGAGGACGCGGGGCGCAAGCGGCTGGCCGCCCACCTGGTGCCGACCGGCGGCGCCGAGCCGCCCTCCGCCACGGCGCTGCGCGCCCACCTGGCCGCCGACCTGCCCGACTACATGCTGCCCGCGGCCTTCGTCACGGTCTCCGAACTGCCGCTGACCGCCAACGGCAAGGTGGACCGCCGACGGCTGACCGCCCCCGACTGGTCGGCGACGGGCGACCGCGCCCACCGCGCCCCGACCACCGACACCGAACGCGTCCTCACCGCGATCTGGGCGGAACTGCTCGGCGTGGAGCGGGTCGGGGTCGACGACGACTTCTTCCTGCTCGGCGGCGACTCGATCCTGAGCATCCAGGTCGTCTCCCGCGCCCGCGCCGCCGGTCTCGCGCTGTCCCCCCGCGACCTGTTCCGGCACCCCACCGTCGCCGCGCTGGCCGCCGCCGCCGGTACCGCCGTCACCGTCGCCGGGACCGAACCGGTCAGCGGAGAGGTGGGCCTGACACCCATCCAGCACTGGTTCCTCGACCCGCACCCGCCGTACGCCGCGTCCTTCGACCAGTCCGTCGTGGTGGAGGCTCCCGGCGAGGTCGACCCGCAGGCCCTGCGCCGCGCCCTGACCGCCCTGTGGGCCCACCACGACGCCCTGCGCTCCCGCTTCACCACCGGGGAGGACGGCGCCTGGCAGCAGCACTGCGCCCCCGCGGACGCCGCCGCCCCCGAACTGCTGGAGGTCGTCGACCTCGGCGCCCTGGACCGGGCGGCGGCCGAGGCCGCCGAGGCCCGGGCCACCGAGGCCGCGCACGCCGCGTTCCGGCTGGACACCCTCCCGCTGCTCACCGCCCGCCTGTTCACCACCGACGGCACCCGGCCCGCCCGGCTGCTGCTGGCCGTCCACCACCTGGTCGTCGACGGGGTCTCCTGGCGGATCCTGCTGGAGGACCTGGAGACCGCCTACCGGCAGGCCGTGGAGGGCCGGCCGCTGCGCCTGCCCGCCCGCACCACCTCCGTCCGGGAGTGGACCCGCCGCCTGCGCGAGCACACCGCGGCCGGCGGCTTCGCGTCCCGGCGCGCCCACTGGGCGGCGGCTGCCCGGCACTGCGCGGCTGTGCTGCCGGTGGACGGTGACGGCGGCAACACCGCCGCCGACCTGCGCGCCGTCACCGTCCGGCTGGACCGCGAGCGCACCGGGGACCTGCTGCGCAAGGTCCCCGGGGTCTACCGCACCCGGATCGACGACGTCCTGCTCACCGCCCTGGGCCGGGTGCTCGCCGAGTGGACCGGACGGCGCACCGTCGCGATCGGCCTGGAGGGGCACGGCCGCGAGGACCAGCTGTTCGAGGACATCGACCTGTCCCGCACGGTCGGCTGGTTCACCTCGCTCTTCCCCGTCGCCCTCGACGTCCCGGACGGGGACTGGGGCACCGCGCTGAAGGCCGTCAAGGAGCAGCTGCGGGCGGTGCCGGAGCGCGGCCTCGGCTACGGCGCGCTGCGCCACCTCGCCCGGGACGAGCAGCTCGCCGACGCCCCGGCCCCCGGGATCAGCTTCAACTACCTGGGCCGCTTCGACTGGTCCGCCGACGGCGCCGCCCTGGTCCGCGCCGTCCCCGGCGGCCTCGGCGGCGCGGAGGCGCCCGGCACCGAGCGCCCGCACCTGCTGGACGTCGTCGCCCGGGTCGAGGACGACCGGCTGGAGATCGGCTGGTACTACAGCGCGGGCCGGCACCACGAACGGACCGTCACCGCGCTCGCGGACGCCATGCTGCGCGCCCTGAAGGACCTCGTCGCCCACTGCGCCGAGCCCGGCGCCGGCGGCCGCACCCCCGCCGACTTCCCGCTGGCCCGGCTGGACCAGGCGGCGGTGGACCGGATCGCCGGGGACGGCCGCCGCGTCGCGGACGTGTACCCGCTGACGGCGATGCAGGCGGGCATGCTCTTCCACAGCCTGCTGGACCCGGACGCCCACACCTACGTCAACCAGGTCCAGCTGGTCCTCTCCGGGGTCACCGACCCGCACGCCCTGGCCGCCGCCTGGCAGCAGACCGTGGACGCCAACGCGGTGCTGCGCACCCGGCTCGCCTGGCAGGACACCGCCGAACCGCTCCAGGTCGTCCAGCACCGGGCCGCCGTCCCGGTGACCCACCACGACTGGACCGGCCGGCCGGCCGACCGGATCGAGCGGGACACCGCCCGGCTGCTCGCCGAGGACCGGGCGGCCGGCCTCGACCTGGCCGCCGCACCGCTGATGCGGCTGACCCTGGTCCGGCTGTCGCCGACCCGGGTGCGGGTGGTGTGGACCTTCCACCACGTCCTGCTCGACGGGTGGAGCGCGGCCCAGGTCTTCGACGAGGTGTGCGAGCGGTACGCCGCCCTGGCCGCCGGGCGCCGGCCGAACCCGGTCGCGCGCGCCCCCTTCGCCGACTACCTGCGCTGGCTGTCCGGGCAGGACCCGGCGCGGGTCGAGCGGTACTGGCGCGACACGCTGGCCGGGTTCCCCGCCCCCACCGAACTGCCCCGCGACCGGCGCCCGGCCGAGGCGCACCGCGCGTCGTCCTCGGCATCGGTGCGGGTGACCCTCGACAACGACCTGTCGGAGCGGCTGCGGACCACCGCCCGGCAGGCCGGGCTGACCGTCAACACCGTGCTCCAGGGCGCCTGGGCGCTGCTGCTCTCCCGCTACGGCGGTGGGGACGACGTGGTCTTCGGCACGATCGTCTCCGGCCGGCCCGCCGAACTCCCGGGCGTCACCTCGATGGTCGGGCTGTTCATCAACGCGCTGCCCACCCGGGTGCGGATCGACGCCGGCCGCTCGCTGCTGGAGTGGCTGCGGGAGCTCCAGGACGCCCAGTCGGAGGCCCGCCGCTACGACGCCGTCTCCCTGGCGCAGCTCCAGAACTGGAGCGAACTGCCGGGCGGCACGGCCCTGTTCGACAGCATCGTGGTCTTCGAGAACTACCCGTTCGACGCGCAGGCGCTGACCCGGCACGGCCTGGGCGTCGAGACCGAGCACGTCCTGGAGCCGACCAACTACCCGCTCGGCGTGGTGGTCGCCCCCGGCGACGCCATCGCGGTCAGCCTCGACCACGACCCGGCCGTCTTCGACACCGCCACCGTCGAGGCGCTCGGGGCGGGCCTGTGCACCCTGCTGACGGCGATGGCGGACGGCCTCGACCGGCCGGCGGCGCACCTGCCGCTGCTCGACCCGCCGCGGGGGCGCGAACTCGTCGACCGCTTCGGCGGGGCGGCGGTCGAGGCACCGCAGGACACCGTGCCCGAGGCCTTCGCCCGGCAGGCCGCCCGCACGCCCGACGCCCCGGCCGTCCGCTGCGGCGACGTGCAGCTGACCTACCGGGAGCTCGACGAACGGGCCAACCGGCTGGCCCGGCTGCTGATCGCGGCCGGCGCCGGGCCCGAGCGGTTCGTCGCGCTCGCGCTGCCCCGCACCGCCGACCTGGCCGTGGCGCTGCTGGCGGTGCTCAAGAGCGGCGCCGCCTACCTGCCGGTCGACCCCGGGTACCCGGCCGAGCGGATCGCGTTCCTCTTCGCGGACGTCCGGCCCGACGCCGTGGTCACCGACGCGGAGACCGGAGGGCGGCTGCCGGCGGGCCCGTTCACCCGGATCGTGCTCGACGACCCCGGGTGCGCCGAACGGCTCGCCGCCGCCCGCCCCGACGCCGTGCGCGACGACGAACGGCTCGGCGCCCTGCTGCCGCAGCACCCCGCGTACGTCATCCACACCTCCGGCTCGACCGGCCGCCCCAAGGGCGTCGTGGTCGCCCACGCCTCGGTCCTGGCCCTGACCGACTGGGCCGCCGCCGAGTTCGCCGACCACGGCCTGGCCCACGTGGTGGCCGCCACCTCGCTCAACTTCGACGTGTCGGTGTTCGAGATCTTCTCGCCCCTGCTCGCCGGCGGCTGCGTGGAACTCGTTCGGGACCTGCTGGCCCTGGCCGAGCGCCCCGGGCCGTGGCGGGCCGGCCTGCTCAGCGCGGTGCCCTCCGCCCTGGGCGGCCTCCTCGCGGAGGACGCCGTGCACCTCGGCGCGGACACCGTCGTCCTGGCCGGCGAGGCCCTGCCCGCCCGCACCGTGCGCCGGCTGCGCGAGGCCGTCCCCGGCTGCCGGGTGCTGAACATCTACGGCCCCACCGAGGCCACCGTCTACGCCACCGCCTTCGCCTGCGACCCCGCCGACCCCGACCGCGACCCGCCGATCGGCCGCCCGGTCGGCGGCGCCCGGGCCTACGTCCTGGACGACCGGCTGCGCCCGGTGCCCGTCGGCGCGCCGGGGGAGCTGTACCTGGCCGGCACCGGCGTCGCCCGCGGCTACCTGCGCCGCCCGGGCCTGACCGCCGCCCGGTTCCTGCCCGACCCCTTCGGCCCGCCCGGGCGCCGGATGTACCGCACCGGGGACCTGGTGCGCTGGACGGCCGACGGCGACCTCTGCTACCTCGGCCGCGCGGACGACCAGGTCAAGGTGCGCGGCTTCCGGATCGAACTCGGCGAGGTCGAGGCCGCGATGGCCCGCCACCCGCAGGTGTCGGCCGCCGCCGCCCGGGTCGTCGACCACGACGGCCACCGGCGCCTGGTGGGCTACGCGGTGGCCCGCGACGGCGGGCTGCCGAGCCCCGCCGAGTGGCGCGCCTTCCTCGGGCGCACCCTCCCCGACCACCTGGTGCCCGCACTGGTGGTGCCGCTGGACCGGCTGCCGCTCGGCGCCACCGGCAAACTCGACCGCCGCGCGCTGCCCGCCCCGGTGTGGGCCGCCCCGGCCGCAATCGGCGCCCGGCCTCCGCGCACCGAGGCCGAACGCACCCTCGCCGCGATCTGGCGCGAGGTGCTCGGCGTGCCCGACGTGGGCGCGGACGACAACTACTTCGCGCTCGGCGGCGACTCGATCCTGGGCATCCAGATCGTCTCGGCGGCCCGCCGGGCCGGCCTCGCGCTCACCCCCCGGCACCTGTTCGCCCACCAGACCCTGGCCGAACTCGCCCTCGCCGCCGAGGAGTCGCCGAGCCCGGCGGTCGCCGCCGAGCAGGGCGCCGTGGTCGGCGACGCCCCGCTCACCCCCGTCCAGCACTGGCTGCTGGACACCCTCGGCGGGGACACCGCCCAGTTCACCCAGTCGGTCTCCTTCGCCCTCGCCCCCGGAACCGAGGAGCCCCTGCTGCGGGCCGCGCTCGCCGCCGTCCTGGACCACCACGACGCGCTGCGCCTGCGGTTCGAGCCGCTCGGCGACGGGCGGTGGCGCCAGCACGGCACCGCGCCCGGCGACCTGCCGGAGCTGCGCACCCACGAGCTGCCCGCCGCACCGGCGCAGGAGCGCGAGGCGACGCTGCGCGAGCTGGCCGAGCGCCTGGCCGCGGGCTTCGACCTGGCCGAAGGGCCGCTGCTGCGGGCCGCGCTGTGCCGCTTCGACGGCGAACGGCACCCCGTCCTGCTGCTGGCCGCGCACCACCTGGTGGTCGACGCGGTGTCCTGGCGCGTGCTCCTGGAGGACCTGGACACCGCCCACCGTGCGCTGCGGGCGGGCGAACGCCCCGACCTCGGCCCCAAGAGCACCTCCTTCCGGGCCTGGGCCGAACGGCTCGCCGAGCACACCGCGGCCGGCGGCTTCGACGACGAGCACGCCCACTGGTACGGGCTGGAGCACGGCGCCGCGACCGCCCTGCCGACCGACCTGGACGGCGCCAACACGGCCGCCACCGAGGAGTCGCTGGACCTCGCCCTGGACGCCGAGGACACCCGCCGGCTGCTCCAGGACGTCCCGGAGGTCTACCGCACCCGGGTCAACGACGTCCTGCTCTGCGCCCTGGGCCGGGTGCTGGCCCGCTGGACCGGCCGGGACCGGGTGACGGTCGCCCTGGAGGGCCACGGCCGCGAGGAGCTGTTCGACGGGGTCGACCTCTCCCGGACCGTCGGCTGGTTCACCACGCTGTACCCCGTGGCCCTGGACATGCCCCGGGACGCCGACACCGGCACCGCCCTGAAGACCGTCAAGGAGAACCTGCGCGCCGTACCGCGCGGCGGGCTCGGCTACGGTGCCCTGCGCCACCTGCGGCCCGCCGCCACTGTCGAGCCCCGGCTGCCCGACCTGCCGCAGATCGGCTTCAACTACCTGGGCCGGCAGGACTGGACCCCCGCCCCCGGCGGCCTGCTGCACGCCCCGTCCGGCCCGCTCACCGGCGGCATGGACCGGGCGGCGGCCCGGCCGCACCTGCTGGACGTGCTCGGCCGGGTGAGCGACGGGAGGCTGGCGTTCACCTGGTCGTACTCCCGCGCGGTGCACCACCGCGCGACCGTCGCCCGGCTCGCCGTCGAACTGCTGGACGAGCTGCGGGAGATCGTCCGCCACTGCGCCGAACCCGGCGCGGGCGGCCGCACCCCCGCCGACTACCCGCTGGCCCCCCTGGACCAGGCCGCCGTCGACCGACTGGCCGGCACCGGACGGGACGTGACGGAGATCCAGCCGCTCACCCCCACCCAGACCGGCATGGTGCTGCACGGCCTGGACGAGGCCGAACACGGCCTGTACGTCGAGCAGATCACCTTCGTGCTGGACGGCGCCCGCGACCTGCGGCCGCTGGCCGCCGCCTGGCAGCACGTCGTCGACCGCACCCCCGTGCTGCGTACCGCCGTCGTCCTGCGCGACGTGCCCGTACCCCTCCAGGTGGTCCACCGGGACGTGACGCTGCCGGTCACCGAACACGACTGGAGCGCACTGCCGCAAGCCGAGCGCGAAGCCCGCCTGGAGCGGCTGCTCGCCGACCAGCGGGCCCGCCCGCTGGCCCTGGACCGGGCCCCGCTGCTGCGGCTCGACCTGATCCGGCTCGGGCCGGACGCGGCGCGCGTGGTGTGGACCTTCCACCACGTGCTGCTCGACGGGTGGAGCGTCTTCCACGTCCTGTCCGACGTCCTGGCCGCCC
Source organism: Kitasatospora sp. NPDC043950 (assembly GCF_056435345.1). Classification (NCBI taxonomy): domain Bacteria; kingdom Bacillati; phylum Actinomycetota; class Actinomycetes; order Kitasatosporales; family Streptomycetaceae; genus Kitasatospora; species Kitasatospora sp. NPDC043950. The sequence goes on along the minus strand of NZ_JBWKER010000001.1, from coordinate 322,052 downwards.
ACGCCGCGCTCGCCTGCGGCGACCGGCCGGGCCTGCCCGAGCGCCGGCCCTTCGCGGACTACGTCGGCTGGCTCGCCGCCCGCGACACCGCCGCCGCCACGGAGCACTGGCGCGGCGTCCTGGCCGACCTCACCACCACGGCGCTGCCCTACGACCGCAAGCCCGCCCAGGGCGACACGGCCCGCTCCGGGGCCTGGCTCTCGCACCGCCTGGCCGAGGCCGAGACGGAGCGGCTCCAGGAGTTCGCCCGCCGGCACCGCCTCACCCTCAACACCCTGGTGCAGGGCGCCTGGGCGCTGCTGCTGTCGCGGTGGAGCGGGGAGCGGCGGGTGTGCTTCGGCACCACCGTCTCCGGGCGCCCGGCCGACCTGGCCGGATCCGACGCCATCGTCGGCCTGTTCATCACCACCCTGCCCGCCCGCGTCACCGTCGACGGCTCACAGCCCTGTGCCGCCTGGCTGCGCGCGCTCCAGGAGGAGCAGGCCGAGGACCGCCGCTTCGACCACCTGCCGCTGGCCGCGATGCACGGTCTGAGCGGGCTGGCGCCCGGGACGGCGCTGTTCGACAGCCTGGTGGTCTTCGAGAACTACCCGGTCGGCGACGCGACGGCCGGCGCCCACGGCCTGCTGATCCGCGAACTGGACGCCAGGGAGGCCACCAACTACCCGCTCACCGTGGTCGTCTCGCCCGGCGACCGGCTCGCCGTCGAACTCGGCCACGACCCCCGGTACATCGACCGGGCCACCGCCGAGAAAATGGCCGCCCAACTGCTGCACACCCTCGCCGCGCTGGCCGGCTCGGACGGCACCGCCCGCCTGGACGACCTCGACCTGCTGCCGCCCGGGGAACGCGAGCGGCTGCTGCGCGGCCCGGCCCGCCCGGCGGGCGGCCCGGTGCCCCCGGCGGCCCTGCCCGCCCTGGTCGAGGCCGCCGTGGACCGCCGGCCGCACGCCCCGGCGCTGAGCGCCCCCGGGCTGGAGCTGACCTTCGCCGAGGCCGAGGCGCACGCCAACCGCCTCGCGCACCGGCTCATCGCGCGCGGTGCCGGCCCCGGCGAGGTGGTCGCCCTCCTGCTGCCGCGCTCGGCGGACATGGTGCTCGCCCAGCTGGCGGTGGCGAAGACCGGCGCCGCGTTCCTGCCGGTCGACCCCCACTACCCCGACGAGCGCGTCGAGTTCATGCTGCGCGACGCGGCGCCCGCACTCACCCTGGACGCCAAGGAGGTCGCGGCGCTGCTGGCCGCACCGCCGGACGGCGCCCCCGACCACCGCCCCGCCGACCCCGACCGGATCCGCCCGCTCGACCTGGACGACCCCGCCTACGTCATCTACACCTCCGGCTCCACCGGCACCCCGAAGGGCGTCGTCCTCACCCACCGCGGGCTGGCCGCCTTCGCCGCCGCCGAGGCCGAGCACTACCAAGTCGTGCCGGGTGACCGGGTGTTGGCCTTCGCCACCCCCAGCTTCGACGCCTCCGTGCTCGAACTGTGCATGTCCCTGCCGCACGGCGCCCGGCTGGTGGTGCCCGCGCCCGGACCGCTGCTCGGCGCCCAACTGGCCGAGGTGCTCCGGGCGGAGGCGATCACCCACACCCTGCTTCCGCCGGCCGCCCTCGCCACCCTGCCCGCCGACACCCCCGGCACGCTGCCCGCGCTCAGGACCCTGGTGGTCGGCGCCGAAGCGTGCGGCGCCGACCTGGTGGCCCGCTGGGCCCCGCACCACCGCATGGTCAACTCCTACGGCCCCACCGAGGCCACCGTGGTCGCCGCCTGGTCCGCGCCGCTGGCCCCGGACGGCGCCGCGCCGCCGATCGGCCGCCCGCTGCCCGGCACCGGCGCCTACGTCCTCGACGCCCGGCTCCGGCCGGTGCCCGACGGCGCCACCGGCGAACTGTGGCTGAGCGGACCGGCCCTGGCCCGCGGCTACCTCGGCCGGCCGGGCCTGACCGCCGCCCGCTTCACCGCCGACCCGTACGGGCCGCCCGGCACCCGGATGTACCGCACCGGGGACCTGGTGCGCCGCGACCACCGGGGCGAACTGCACTACCTGGGCCGCACCGACCACCAGCTCAAGCTGCGCGGCCACCGCGTCGAGGCGGGCGAGGTCGAGGCCGTCCTGGCGCGCCACCCGGCCGTGCTGGACGCCGTGGTGACGGTGCGGGAGGACGATCCCGGGCTGCCCCGCCTGGTCGCGCACCTGCTCGCGGCCCCCGGCGCCGAACCGCCGACCGGCGCCGAACTGCGCGCCCTGGCCGCCCGCTCCCTGCCCGGCCACCTCGTCCCCTCGGCCTTCGCGGTCCTCGACCGCTTCCCGCTCACCGCGAGCGGCAAGACCGACCGCGCCGCCCTGCCCGCCCCCGCACCGGAGGAGGAGGAGCAGCGGCCCGGCCGGCTGGCGCCCCGCACGCCCACCGAGGAGGCCGTGGCCGAGATCTGGGCCGAGACCCTGCGGACGGCCGTGGGCGTGACGGACGACTTCTTCCAGCTGGGCGGCGACTCCATGCGGGCCCTGCTGATCGCCTCCCGCGCCAACGATGCCTTCGGCGTCACGCTCACCCCCCGCGACGTCCTGGTCTCCCGCACCGTGGCCGCCCTGGCGGAACTGGTGGAGGACCAGGTGCTGAGCGAACTCGAAGACGCCGCGTCCGGCGGCCCCGACGATGACGAACGATGACGAACGGTGAGGATCCGACGACCATGACGCCTTCGAAGCGAGACCGCGCCGAGGCCCTGCCCGCCGACCTGCGCGAAGCGCTGCGCCTGCGGCTGGCCGGGCGCTCCGGCGGCGCCCGGGCCGCCGCCGACCGGTCCATCCCGCAAGCCGACCGCAGCCGACCGCTGCCGCCCTCCTTCGTCCAGCAGCGCCTGTGGTTCCTGGACCGGCTGCGCCCCGGCGACCCCCGCTACAACAGCGCGGTCGCCGTACGGTTCACCGGCCCGCTGGACCGCGCGGCGCTCGCCGGGGCGCTGGCGGCCGTCGTGGCCCGCCACGAGGGGCTGCGGACCACCTTCGACGAGGCCGACGGCCGCCCGGTGCAGACCGTGCGGCCGGCCGGGCCGGTGCCGCTGCCCGTCCGGGAGCCGGCCGACGGGGAGACCCTCGACGCGATCCTGCTCCAGGAGTACTCCCGCCCCTTCGACCTCCGGCAGGGGCCGCTGCTGCGCGCCCTGCTGGTGCGCGAGTCGGACCGCTCGCACGTCCTGCAACTGACGGCGCACCACATCGTCACCGACGGCTGGTCGATGGGCGTCGTCCTGGACGAACTGTGCACCGGCTACGAGGCCCTGGCCCGCGGCGCCGCCCCGGACCTGCCCCCGGTGGCGGTCCAGTACCCGGACTTCGCGGTGTGGCAGCGCGAACAGCTCTCCGGCGCCCGGCTGGAGGGCCAACTGGCCCACTGGAAGGCGAAACTGGCCGGTGCGGTGCCGCCGGAGCTGCCGCTGGACCACCCGCGGCGCGGCGAGGAGGCCGGCCCCGGCGCCGTCCACGCCTTCACCGTCCCCGCGCCGCTCACCGCCCGGCTGCGCGAGCTCGCGGCCGAGCGGCACGGCACCCTGCACACCGCCCTGGTCGCCGCCACCCAGGCGCTGCTGGCCCGCTGGTCCGGCCAGCAGGACGTCACCGTCGGCTCCCTGACGCCCGGGCGCTCCCGCACCGAGCTGGAACGGGCCGTCGGCTGCTTCGTCAACACCGTCGTCCTGCGCACCCGGGTGGAGCCAGCCGGATCCTTCCGCGACCTGCTCGCGGCCGCCACCGAGACCGGCAACGACGCGCTCGCGCACGGCGACACGCCCTTCGAACGGCTCGTCGAGGCGGTCGGCGCACCCCGCCAGGCGGGCCGCAACCCGCTGTTCGACGTGCTGGTCCTGCTGCACCCCGCGCCGCCCGAGGCCACCACCCCGCTGGGGTCGGCGCTCACCCCGGTCGTCGTGCCCCGGCAGGCCGCCACCTTCGACCTCAGCGTCGAGTTCGTCCCGGACGGCGAGGCGCTCACCGGCCTGCTGGAGTACCGCGCCGACCTCTTCGACGCGCCCACCGCACGCCGGATGGCCGACCAGCTCCTGCTGCTGCTGGACGGCGCCGCCGCCGAGCCCGACCGACCGCTCGGCACCCTGCCGCTGCTCTCGCCCCGGGAGACCCGGCAGGTCACCCGGGACTGGAACGCCACCGCGCTGCCCGTCGAGGACACCAGCTACCCCGAGCTGTTCCGGCGCAGGGCCGCCCTGACCCCGCACGCCCCGGCCCTGGTCGCCGGAGCCGAGCGGCTCGACTACGCGACGCTCGACACCCGCGCCAACCGGCTCGCCCACCAGCTCATCGCCCGCGGCGCCGGCCCCGAACGGCTGGTCGCGCTGCGGCTGCCGCGCACCGCCGACATGATCGTGGCGATCCTCGCCGTCTGGAAGGCCGGCGCCGGCTACCTGCCCCTGGACCCGGCCCTGCCGGCCGAGCGCCTGCGCTACCTGCTCGACGACGCCCGCCCCGCCCTGGTCCTGGACGAACAGGCGCTCCGGGCGCTGCCCGGCACCGGCCCGGACACCGACCCCGGTGACGCCGACCGGACCGCCCCGCTGCACCCCTCCAACACCGCGTACGTGCTCTACACCTCCGGCTCCACCGGCCGCCCCAAGGGCGTCGCCGTCCCGCACCGCGCGGTGGTGAACCTGCTCGCCGCCCACCGGGCGGGCTTCGTCGCCGACGCGGGCGGCGGGCCGCTGCGCGTGGCGCTGACCGCCTCGTTCTCCTTCGACACCTCCCTGGAGGGCGTGCTGCTGATGGCCGACGGCCACCCGCTGCACCTGGTCGACGAGACGACCCGGATGGACCCGGCCGCCCTGGTCGAGTACGTCGTGCGCCACCGCGTCGACTTCCTCGACCTGACCCCCTCCTACCTGCGCCAGCTGCTGCCCGCCGGGCTGCTCGACGACCCGCGCCACCGCCCCCGGGTGCTGATGCTCGGCGGTGAGGCCGTCGGGCCCCGGCTCTGGCGCGAACTCGCCGGGCACCCGGACGTCGCCGCCTACAACTACTACGGCCCCACCGAGTGCACGGTCGACGCGCTCGCCTGCCGCATCGCGGGCGGTGACCGGCCGCTGGTGGGCCGCCCGCTGCCCAACCTGCGCGCCTACGTCCTCGACGACCGGCTCCAGCCGGTGCCGCCCGGGGTGAGCGGCGAACTCCACCTCGCCGGCGAGCAGGTCGCCCGCGGCTACGCCGGCCGGCCGGGGCTGACCGCCGCCCGCTTCACCGCCGACCCGTACGGGCCGCCCGGCGCCCGGATGTACCGCACCGGCGACCTGGCCCGCTGGACGGCCGACGGGAGCCTGGAGTACCTCGGACGCGCCGACGACCAGGTCAAGGTGCGCGGCCACCGGATCGAACCCGGCGAGATCGAGGCGGCGCTGCTCGACCTGCCGCAGGTCGCCGCGGCCGCCGTCGCCGCCGTGCCCGACGCGCGCGGCCACACCCGGCTGGCGGCCTACCTGGTCTTCGCCGACGGCGCGGCCCGCCCGTCCGCCGACCTGCGCGCCGCCCTGCGGCGGGTGCTGCCCGACCACCTGGTGCCGTCCTCGTTCACCGCGCTCGACACCCTGCCGCTCACCACCAGCGGGAAGCTGGACCGCCGAGCGCTGCCCGCCCCCGACCTCGAAGGCGAAGGAAGGGAAGGGGAGTTCGTGGCCCCGCGCACCCCCGAGGAGGAGACCCTCGCCGGGATCTGGGCCGAGGTGCTGGGCGTGGCGCGGGTCGGCGTCACCGACAACTTCTTCGAGCTCGGCGGCGACTCGATCCTGAGCATCCAGGCCGTCTCCCGGGCCCGCGCCGCCGGCCTGCGGATCGGCTCCCAGGACGTCTTCCGCCACCAGACCGTCGCCGACCTGGTCGCCGCCGCCCGCCCGGCCGCCGCCCCGGCCCCCCGGCCGCGCCGCGCGGACGGACCGGCCCCGCTCACCCCCGTCCAGGAGTGGTTCTTCGCCGCCCACGGCCCGCTGCGCCACTTCACCATGTCGATGCTGCTCGACCTGCCGCGCGACCTCGACGAGCCGGCCCTGGACCAGGCGCTGCGGGCGGTCCTGGCGGCCCACCCGGCGCTGCGCACCCGCTTCACCCGCGCCGGGGGCACCTGGCGCCAGGAGCCGGTCGCGGACCCGGGCACCGGGCTGCTGACCAGACTCGACCCGCCCGCCCCCGGCGCCGGCCCCGGCCCTGAAGCCGCCCGGGTCGAGGCCGCCGAGGCCGCCCGCGCCGCCCTGGACCCGGCCACCGGCACCCTGCTGCGCGCCGTCCTGTTCCGGGCCCGCGGCGACGCCCGGCCCCAACTCGTCCTGACCGCCCACCACCTGGCCGTCGACGGCGTCTCCTGGCGGGTGCTGCTCGCCGACCTGGAACAGGCCTACCGGCAGGCGGCGGCCGGGGACGCCCCGCACCTGGAGCCCGAGCCCACCCCGTTCACCGACTGGGCCCACCACCTCGCCGAACGGGTCCGGGCCGGAGGCCTCGACGACGACCTGCCCTACTGGAGCGCCGAGACCAGGGCCCCGGCGGCCCCGCTGCCCGTCGACCACCCCGGCACGCCCACGGCCGCCTCCGTGCGCACCCTGCGCACCCGGCTCGACCGCGCCACCACCGAGGCCCTGCTGCGCAGAGTCCCCGAGGCCTACCGGACCCAGGTCAACGACGTGCTGCTCAGCGCGCTGGGCCGGGCCCTCGCCGACTGGACGGGCACCGAACGGGTGACCATCGCCCTGGAGGGCCACGGCCGCGAGGAACTCTTCGACGGCGTCGACCTCTCCCGGACGGTCGGCTGGTTCACCACCCGGTACCCCGTCACCCTCGCCCCGGCCGGCCCGGCCGGCGCCCCCGACTGGGCCGCCACCCTCAAGCAGGTCAAGGAGCGGCTGCGCGCCGTACCCCGCCGGGGCCTGAGCTACGAGGCCCTGGCCCGGCTCGGCCCGCCCGCCGCCGACGCCCTGAGGGACCGTCCGCTGCCGCAGGTCTGCTTCACCTACCACGGGCAGTGGACCGCCCCCGGGACCGGCGACTTCGCGCCCGCCGGCCAGGCGCCGGGCCGGGAGCTCGCCCCCGACGAACCCCTGGACCACCTGCTCGACGTCTCCGCGGTCGTCGCCGACGGCGAACTGGAACTCACCTGGCACTACAGCGACCAGGCGCACGAGGCGGCCACCGTCCGCGCGCTGGCGCAGGCCACGGCCGCGGCGCTGACCGGCATCGTCGAGCACTGCGCCCGCCCCGACGCCGGCGGCCGCACCCCCTCCGACTACCCGCTGGCCGGACTGGACCAGGCCGGGGTGGACCGGATCGCCGGCGACGGGCGGGACGTCGAGGACCTGCTGCCGCTCACCCCGCTCCAGGAGGGCATGCTCTTCCACCGCTTGGTCGGCGGCCCCGACGACGTCTACGTGGACCAGGCCGGCCTGCTGCTGGAGGGCGTGGGCGACCCGTACGCCTTCGCCCTGGCCTGGCAGCGGGTCGCCGACCGCACGCCCGCGCTGCGCACCTCGGTGGTGTGGGAGGGCGTCCCCGCCCCCCTCCAGGTCGTGCGCCGCGGCGTCCGGCTGCCGGTGACCCACCTGGACCTGCGGGCGGTCGACCCGGGCGAGCGCGCCGACCGGCTGGCCCGGCTGCGCGCGGACGACCTCGCCCACGGGCTGGACCTCGCCACGGCGCCGCTCACCCGGCTCACCCTGGTCCGGCTGCCCGAGGCCCGCCTGCACCTGCTGTGGACCTCCCACCACCTGATCCTGGACGGCTGGAGCCTGGCCCAGGTGCTCACCGACGTGTTCGAGGAGTACGCGGCCCTCACCACCGGGGGCGTGCCGACACCGGCGGTGCGCCGGCCCTTCGCCGACTACGTGCACTGGCTGGCCGGGCAGGACACCGCGGCCGCCCGCGCGCACTGGCGGGGCGTCCTGGACGGCTTCGCCACCGCCACCCCGCTGCCCGCCGACCGCGTCCGGCGCGAGGCCCACCGGGCCCGCTCGGCGCTCGCGCACACCGCCGGCCTGTCGCCGGAGGCCTCCGAGCGGCTGGCCCGCGCCGCCCGGCAGGCCGGGCTCACCCTCGGCACCGTGGTGCAGGGCGCCTGGGCCCTGCTGCTCTCCCGGTACAGCGGCGAGCCGGACGTGCTGTTCGGGACGACCGTCTCCGGACGCCCCGACGAACTGCCCGGCGTCGAGTCGATGATCGGCATGTTCATCAACACCCTGCCCACCAGGGTCCTGGTCGACGGCGACCGCACCGCCGCCGACTGGCTGCGCGACCTCCAGGAGGCCCAGGCCGAGGCCCGGCGCCACGCCGCGGTGTCCCTCGCCGAACTCACCGCCTTCAGCGGCGTGCCGTCCGGCGGCACGCTGTTCGACAGCATCGTCGCCTTCGAGAACTACCCCTTCGACGACGCCCGCACGGCCGGCAGCGGGGTGCGCCTGGTGGAGGTCACCTCCCGGGACGCCACCAACTACCCGCTCGTCCTGCGCGCCTACCAGGGCGGGCACTTCGGCTTCGACCTCGCCTACGACCCGGGGCTGTTCGACGCCGCGACGGTCCGCGCCCTCGCCGAGCGGCTCTGCCTGCTGCTCACCGGACTGGCCGCCGGACTGGACCGGCCGCTGCGCGCCCTGGAGTGGACGACCGCGCAGGAGCGGCGGCTGCTGACCGAGTGGGACGGCACCGTGCGGGGCCGCCCCGACCGGACCCTGGTCGACCTCTTCGAGGCGCAGGCCGCCCGCACCCCGCACGCCGAGGCCGTCACCTGCGGCGACGAGCACCTCGACTACGCCGCCCTGGACGCGCGGGCCGGCCGGCTCGCCCACCGGCTGGCCGGACTCGGCGCCGGGCCCGAGCGGTTCGTGGCCCTCGCGCTGCCCCGCACGGCCGACCTGGTCGTGGCCGTCCTCGCCGTCCTCAAGACCGGCGCGGCCTACCTGCCGCTCGACCCGGGCCTGCCGGCCGAACGCCGCGCCCAACTGCTGGGCGACGCCGCCCCGGTGGCCCTGGTGACCCACGTGCCCGGCGCGCCGCCCGAGAGCTTCGAGCACGGGGTGCCCGTCCTCTCCCTGGCGGACCCGCAGCTGCGCGCCGACCTGGCCCGGGGCCCGGCCGCCCCGCTCGCCGCCGGGCACCGCCCGCTGCCCGACAGCCCCGCCTACGCCATCTTCACCTCCGGCTCCACCGGCCGCCCCAAGGGCGTCGTGGTGCCGCACGCCAACGTGGTGCGGCTGTTCGAGCAGACCGAGGACGTGTTCGGCTTCGGCGCCGAGGACGTCTGGACGCTGTTCCACTCCTACACCTTCGACTTCTCGGTCTGGGAGCTGTGGGGCCCGCTGCTGCACGGCGGCCGGCTCGTCGTCGTGCCCGAGGACACCGCCCGCTCCCCGGAGGACTTCCTGCGGCTGCTCGCCGACGAAGGCGTCACCGTCCTCAACCAGACCCCGTCCGCCTTCCACCCGCTGGCCCGCGCCGACGCCGAACACCCCGAGCTCTCCCGCCGGCTGGCGCTGCGCACGGTGGTCTTCGGCGGCGAGGCGCTGGACGCAGGCCGCCTCGCCGACTGGTACGACCGCCACCCGCAGGACGCGCCGCGCCTGGTGAACATGTACGGCATCACCGAGACGACCGTGCACGTCACCCAGGCCCCGCTGGACCGCACGACCGCGGCGGCCGGCGGCCCCGCACCGATCGGCACCGGCCTCCAGGACCTGCGGCTGTACGTCCTCGACACCGACCTGGCCCCGGTGCCCCCGGGCGCCGTGGGCGAGCTGTACGTGGCGGGGGAGGGGCTGGCCCGCGGCTACCTCGACCGGCCCGGCCTGACCGCCACCCGCTTCCTCGCCGACCCGTTCGGGGCCCCGGGCACCCGGATGTACCGCACCGGCGACCGGGCGCGCCGACAGGCCGACGGCACCCTTCGCTACCTGGGCCGCGCCGACCAGCAGGTCAAGATCCGCGGCTACCGGATCGAACCCGGCGAGATCGAGGCCGCCCTCCAGACCCACCCGGGTGTGGGCGCCGCCACCGTGGGCGTGTACCAGGACGCCTCCGGCACCCGCCGACTGGTCGCCCACGTCGTCGCCGGCCCCGGCGCGGCCCACCCCCCGGCCGCCGCCGACCTGCGCGCCCACCTCGAACGGCTGCTGCCCGCCTACCTGGTGCCCGCCGCGTACGTCCCCCTGGCGGTCCTGCCGCTCACCCCCAACGGCAAGCTCGACCGGCGCGCGCTGCCCGCGCCCGGCCCGGAGGGCTTCGCCGCCGGCCGGCAGCGCACCGCGCCCCGCACCCGCGCCGAGCGGCTGGTCGCCGCGGCCTGGACGGAGGTCCTGGACACCGGGGAGATCGGCGCCGAGGACGACTTCTTCGCCCTGGGCGGCGACTCCATCCTCGCCGTCCGGGTCACCGCCCGGCTGCGCGCGGCCTTCGGGGCGGCGGACCTCTCGCCCCGGCTGCTGTTCAGCCACCCGGTGCTGGCGGACCTGGCCGAGGCCCTCGGCTCGCTCGGCGAGCCGGGCGCGGCGGACGGCCCGTCGGCCCTGGTCATCCCGGCTGCGGACCCGGCGGCCGAGCCGCCGCTGTCGTACGCCCAGCAGCGGCTCTGGTTCCTCGACCGGTTCGAGCCGGGCAGCACCGAGTACACCTCGCTGTCCGTGCTGCGCCTGCGCGGAGCGCTTGACCCGGCCGCGCTGGGCACCGCCCTGGACGCCCTGGTCGCCCGGCACGAGGCGCTGCGGACCACCTTCGCCGAGCGGGACGGCCGCGCCCGGCAGGTGGTGCGCCCGCCGCAGCCGGTCGAGCTGCCGTGCGAGGACCTTGCCGGGGCGCCCCCGGCGGCCCTGGACGCGCTGCTGGAGCGGATCGCCGGCACCCCGTTCGACCTGGCCGCCGGGCCCCTGCTGCGGGCCCGGCTGGTCCGGACGGCCGCGGACGAGCACGTGCTCGCGCTGGCCGTGCACCACATCGCCACCGACGGCTGGTCGATGGGCGTCCTGGGCCGCGACCTGGGCGAGCTGTACGCGGCGGCCCGCGAGGGGCGCCCGCCACGGCTGCCCGCGCTGCCCGTGCGCTACACCGACTACGCGTCCTGGCAGCGCGCGCGCACCGACCTCGCCGAGGCGGACCTCGCCCACTGGCGCCGGGCCCTGGACGGCCTGACCCCGCTGGAGCTGCCCACCGACCGGCCGCGCCCGGCCGTACGCACCCGGGACGGCGCGTTGGTCGCCTTCACCCTGCCCGCCGGGCTGACCGCGCGGTTGCGCGAACGGGGCCGGGAGGTCGACGGCACCCTCTACACCACCCTCCTGGCGGCCTGCCAGGTCCTGCTCGCCCGCTGGTCCGGGCAGCAGGACATCGCGGTCGGCACCGTCACCTCGGGCCGCGAGCAGGGCGAACTCCACGACGTGGTCGGCATGTTCGTCAACACCCTGGTGCTGCGCGGCGCCGTCCGGCCGGAGCTGTCGTTCCGCGAACTGCTGGCCGCCGCCCACGGCACCGTCCTGGAAGCGCTCGCCCACCAGGAGGTGCCCTTCGAGCGGCTGGTGGACGCCCTCCAGCCGGAGCGCGACACCAGCCGCACGCCGCTCTTCCAGGTCATGGTGGCCCTGCACAACCTCGGCGCCGAGGTGCCGAACCTGCCGGGCCTGACGGTGGAGCCGGTCACCCCGCCCGTCCACGGCGCCACCTTCGACCTCTCCTTCGACTTCGTCGAGCGCGACGGAGGCCTGACCGGCTATCTGGAGTACAACACCGGGCTGTTCGACGCGCGGACCGCCGAGCACCTGGCCGGCTGGCTGGGCACCCTGCTGGAGGCCGTGGCCGAGGCGCCGGAGACGGCCGTCGGGGCGCTGCCGCTGATGACGGCCGACGAGCGGCGCCGGGTGCTGCGGCAGGGGCGGGGCACGCCGCTGCCCGCGCCGGACACCACCTTCCCCGCCCTGTTCGAGGCGCAGGCCGCCCGCACCCCGGACGCCACCGCCCTGGTCGCCCGGGACGCCACCCTCGACTTCGCCGCCCTCAACGCGCGGGCCAACCGGCTCGCCCGCCACCTCGCCGCCCTCGGCGCCGGCCCGGAGCAGGTGGTCGCGGTCCGGCTGCCGCGCACCTCGGACCTGCTGGTGGCGCTGTTCGCGGTGCTCAAGGCGGGCGCCGCCCTGCTCTTCGTCGACCCGGACCTGCCCGAGGACCGGGCCGCCCTCCTCCTCGACGACACCCGGCCCCGGGTGGTGCTGACCGGGCAGGCCCTGCGCGAGGTGCCGTGGGACGCGCTGCCCGCCCACGACCTGACCGACGCCGAGCGGACCGCCCCCCTGCTGCCGCAGCACGCCGCCTACCTCGTCCACACCTCCGGCTCGACCGGCCGCCCCAAGGGCGTCGTCGTCGAACACCGCCAGCTGGTCAACCTCTGCCGGGACCACCAGGAGGGCCTGGTCGCGCCGCACACCGCCGACGGAGGGCGGCTGCGGGCCGCGCTCAGCGCCTCCTTCTCCTTCGACACCAGCTGGGAGGGCCCGCTGCTGCTCGCACTGGGCCAGGAGCTCCACCTGATCGACGAGGACGTCCGGCTGGACCCGCAGGCGTTCTGCGCCCAGGTCGTCGACCGCCGCCTGGACCTGGTCAACGTCACCCCCTCCTTCCTGCGCGAACTCACCGCCGCCGGACTGCTCGCCCCCGGCCCGCACCACCCGCGCCTGCTGCTGGTCGGCGGCGAGGCCGTCCCCGCCGCCGTCTGGCGGGAGCTGTGCGCGGCGCACGCGGACCTCGGCGTCACCGCCTACAACATGTACGGGCCCACCGAGTGCACCGTCGACGCCGCCTACGCCCGGTGCGCGGACCACCCCGAGCGCCCCGTCATCGGCCGCCCCGGCCGCAACCTGGGCGCCTACCTGCTCGACGGCGCCCTGCGGCCGGTGCCGCCCGGCATGCCGGGGGAGCTGTACCTGGCGGGGGAGCAGGTGGCCCGCGGCTACCTGAACCGGCCCGGGCTGACGGCCGCCCGCTTCCTCGCCGACCCCTACGGCCCGCCCGGGGCCCGGATGTACCGCACCGGCGACCTGGCCCGCTGGGACGCGAACGGGCAACTGGAGTTCCGGGGCCGGGCCGACGAACAGGTCAAGGTCCGCGGGTTCCGGATCGAGCCCGGGGAGGTGGAGGCCGCCCTGCTCGCCCACCCGGACGTCGCCGACTGCGCGGTCGCCGCGCGCGAGCACGCCGGCCGTACGGTGCTCGTCGGCTACCCGGTGCCCGCCGGTCGCCGCGTGCCGACCGCCGAGGAACTGCGGACCTGGCTGCGGCGGACGCTGCCCGACCACCTGGTGCCCGTCGCGTTCGTCCCGCTGGCCCGAATACCGCGGACCACCGGCGGCAAGACCGACCGGCGCGCGCTGCCCGCCCCGCCCGCCCAGCCCGACCGCACCACCCCGTACGTCGCACCGCGGCCCGGAGCCGAGGAACGGCTCGCCGCGATCTGGGCCGAGGTGCTGGGCGTGGAGCGCGTCGGCACCCGGGACAACTTCTTCGCGCTCGGCGGCGACTCCATCCTCAGCATCCAGATCGTCTCCCGCGCCCGCGCCGCCGGGCTCGCCCTCACCACCAAGGACGTCTTCCGGCACCAGAACATCGCCGAACTCGCCCTGTGTGCAGGAGATCTGACCGATCGCCAGGAAGGCGGCGAAGCCGAGCCCGGCGAGGCGCCGCTCACCCCGATCCAGCACTGGTACCTCGACGGCCGCCGCCCCGGCGACGCCCTGCGCTTCACCATGACCCAGCGCCTGGAACTGGCCCCCGGCACCGATCCGGCGGCCCTGCGCCGGGCGGTGCTGGCCCTGGTGGAGCACCACCCGGCCCTGCGCACCCGCTTCCACCGCACCGAGGCCGGCTGGCGCCAGGAGGTGCTTCCCCAGGGGGCGGACGGCATCTTCACCCGGCACGACGTCAGCCACCCGGACCTCGCCGGCCATGACGCGGAGGCGCAGGTCCAGCGCGCCACCGACGAGGCCCAGCGCTCGCTCGACCCCGTCGACGGCCGGTTGCTGCGGGCCCTGTTCTTCGACCCCGGCCCCCGGCAGCCGGGCCAACTCGTCCTCACCGTGCACCACTTGGCCGTGGACGGCGTCTCCTGGCGCATCCTGCTGGCCGACCTCGAAGCGGCGTACCGCACGGCCCGCGCCGGAGCCCCCGTCGCCCTGCCGCCGACCGGCACGTCCTACGGCCGCTGGGCCACCCGGCTGGAGCGGCACACCCGCGCCGGCGCCCTGGACGGCGACCTCGGCCACTGGACGCGCACCGGCGCGGCCCCGGCCGACCTGCCCGCCGGCCGCCCCGCCCCTGACGCCGGCGCCTCCAACACCCACGCCACCGCCGCCACCGTCCAGGTGACGCTGGACGAGCGGACCACCGAGGCGCTGCTGCGCCGCGTCCCCGAGGTCTACCGCACCCAGGTCAACGACGTCCTGCTCAGCGCCCTGGGCCGCACCCTGGCCCGTTGGTGCGGCCGGGACACCGTGCTGGTCGGAGTGGAGGGGCACGGCCGCGAGGACCTGTTCGAGGACCTGGACCTCTCCCGGACGGTGGGCTGGTTCACCGCCGAGTTCCCGCTCGCCCTGCGCGTCGACCCCGACGCCGGATGGCACGACACCCTGCGCTCGGTCAAGGAGCAACTGCGCGCCGTCCCGCTGCGCGGACTCAGCCACGGCGCGCTGCGCCACCTGCGGCCGGACGGCCCGCTGACCGGCTCGGCGGCGCCGCAGATCGGCTTCAACTACCACGGCCAGTGGGACACCCGCGGCGGCGCCGACGGCCTGGTCCGCGGCGCGCTGCCCCCGGCCGGTCGCGACACCGACCCCGACGAGCCCCGCCCCTACCTGCTGGACATCATCGGCGCGGTCCAGGACGGCCGCCTCGAACTGGCGTGGACCTACCCCGCCGCCGTCTACGACGAGGCCACCGTCCGCGGGCTCGCCGAGGAGATGGGCGCCGCGCTGCGCGAGCTGGCAGCGCACTGCGCCCGCCCGGACGCCGGCGGCCGCACCCCGTCGGACTTCCCGCTCGCCGGCCTCGACCAGGACCGGCTGGACCGGCTCGTCGGCGACGGGCGCGAGACCGACGACGTGCTCCCGCTGACGCCGCTGCAGTCCGGCATGCTCTTCCACGGGCTCGTCGACGCCGACGGCGCCTACGTGGACCGGATCGCGGTGCGCCTGGCCGGCGTGGCCGACCCGCGGGCCTTCGCCGAGGCCTGGCAGCAGGTCGCCGACCGCACCCCGGCACTGCGTTCCAGTGTTCACTGGCGGGGCCTGCCGCACCCCGTCCAGGTGGTCGCGCGGCATGCCGCACTGCCCGTCCGTCGGCTCGACTGGCGCGACCTGACGCCCGGGCAGCGCGCCGACCGGACGGAGCGGCTGCTCGCCGAGGAGCGCGCCGCCGGGATGGACCTCGCCACCGCGCCGCTCACCCGGCTGACCCTGGCCGCGCTGCCCGGTGACGAGGTCCTGCTGCTGTGGTCCACCCACCACCTGATCCTGGACGGCTGGAGCACCGGACAACTGCTCACCGAGGTGTGCGAGGAGTACGCCGCGCTGACCGGCGGCCCGCAGGCGCCCCGGCCGGTCCGGCGGCCGTTCGCGGACTTCCTGGGCTGGCTGCACGAGCGGGACGAGGAGGCGGCCGAGGCCCACTGGCGCGGCCTGCTGGCCGGGTTCACCGGCCGGACCCCGCTGCCGTACGACCGCCCGCCGACGCGGGCCCACCGCGCCCGCTCCAGCGCCGCGGCCCGCCGCGAACTGGACGAGACGCTCTCCCGGCGGCTGCGCGAGAACGCCGCGGCCGCCGGACTGACCGTCAACACCGTGGTGGAGGGCGCCTGGGCGCTGCTGCTGGCCCGCTACAGCGGCGGCGACGACGTGGTCTTCGGCACCACCGTGTCCGGGCGCCCGGCCGAACTGCCCGGCGTCGAGTCGATGATCGGCCTGTTCATCAACACCGTGCCGACCAGGGTCCCGATCCCCTCGGGCGGCGTGCTGCCCTGGCTGCGGGAGCTCCAGGAACGCCAGAGCGACGGCCGCCGCTTCGACCACCTGGCACTACCACGCGTCCAGGCCCTGAGCGACCTGCCTGCCGGGGAGCCGCTGTTCGACAGCATGGCGGTCTTCGAGAACTACCCCGTCGACGAGTCGGCCGCCGACCGGACCGGGGTGCGGGTGGTCGAGGTGCGCGCCGACGACGCCACCACCTTCCCCTGGTGCCTGCGCGCCCACCTGGCCGAGCGGCTCGGCTTCGACCTGGCCTACGACCCCGCGCTCTTCGACCACCGGACGGCCCACGGCGCGGCCGACCGCCTGGTCCTGCTGCTCACCGCCCTCGCCGACGGCCTCGACGGCGACCTCGCCGAGCTGGACCGGCTCACCCCCGCCGACCGGGAGCAGCTGGCCTCCTGGCACGGAACCGCCCGCCCGGTGGCGCCGCGCAGCCCGCTCCAGGTCTTCGCCGAGCAGGTCCGGCGCACCCCCGGCGCGCCCGCCGTGCGCGACGGCGACCGCGAGCTGACCTACCGTCAACTCGACGACTGGTCCGACCGCCTGGCGGCCCGGCTGCTGGCCGACGGCCTGGCCCCCGAAGACCGGGTGGCGCTGCTGATGGACCGCTCCGCCGAACTCGTCGCCGCCCAGCTGGCCGTCCTCAAGGCGGGCGGTGCCTACCTGCCCGTCGACCTCCGGGCCCCCGAGGAGCGCCGCCGCGCCCTGCTCGACCAGGTCGGCGCCGCCCTGCGGCTCACCTCCGAGCAGGTCACCGCCGCGCGCACCGGCGCGGCCGGGCCGGTGGCGGCGGCCCTGCCGCCCGCCGACCCCGACCGGCTGGCGTACGTGATGTTCACCTCGGGCTCCACCGGGGTGCCCAAGGCGGTGGCGGTACGGCACCGCGACGTGGCCTCGCTCGCCACCGACAGCCGCTTCGCCGACGGCCGCTGCGCACGGGTGCTGCTGCACTCGCCGGTCGCCTTCGACGCCGCCACCTTCGAGGTCTGGGCGCCGCTGCTGGGCGGCGGCTGCGTGCTCGTCGCCCCCGACGGGCCGGTGGACGCCGCCCTGCTGCGGCGGCTCGCCGGACCGGACGGGCCGACGGCGCTGTGGCTCACCGCCGGGCTCTTCCGGCTGCTCGCCCAGGACGCGCCGGACTGCGTCGCGGGCCTGCGCACGCTGTGGACCGGCGGGGACGTGGTGCCCGCCGCCGCGGTGCGCCGCGTCCTGGCGGCCTGCCCCGGGCTGACCGTGGTGGACGGCTACGGGCCCACCGAGACCACGACCTTCGCCACCGCCTTCGCCGTCGCGGAGGCGGCGGCGGTGCCCGACACCCTGCCGATCGGCCACCCCCTGGACGACCGCCGCGTCCACGTCCTCGACCGGCGCCTGCGGCCCGTCCCGCCGGGCTGCGCGGGCGAACTGTACGTCGCCGGCGAGGGCGTGGCCCGCGGCTACCTGGGCCGGCCCGGCGAGACCGCGGCCCGCTTCCTCGCCGACCCCTCCGGCCCGCCCGGCGCCCGGATGTACCGCACCGGCGACCTGGCGAGGCGGCGCCCGGACGGCACCGTCGAGTTCCTGGGCCGCGCGGACGACCAGGTGAAGATCCGCGGCTTCCGGGTCGAACCCGGCGAGGTGGAGGCCGCACTCGCCCGCCACCCCCAGGTCACCGACGTCGCCGTGGTCACCCGCGAGGACCGGCCCGGCGCCCGGCGCCTGGTGGCCTACGTGGTCGGCCCGGCGGGCGCCGAACCCGGGGAACTGCGGGCCTTCGCCGCCCGCGCGCTGCCCGACTACCTCGTCCCCGCCGCCTTCGTCCCGCTCGCCGCCCTCCCGCTGAGCCGCAACGGCAAGGTCGACCGGGCGGCCCTCCCGGCGCCGGACGAGGAGCACGGGAGCGGACGCCGCGCGCGGATCGAGCCGCGCACCGAGGCCGAACGCCGCACCGCCGAGGTCTTCGGGGACGTCCTGGGCATCCGGCCGCCCGGCGTGGAGGACGGCTTCTTCGAGCTGGGCGGCGACTCGATCCTCAGCATCCGGCTCGTCGCCCGCCTGGCCGAGGCCTTCGGCGCCGACCTCACCCCCCGCGCCGTCTTCGACCACCCCACACCGGCCGGCCTGGCCCGCCTGCTCACCGAGGAGCAGGGCCGCCCGGGAAGCCCGGGAAGCCCGGGAAGCCCGGGGCGCCCGCCCGTCCTCCCGGTCGCCCGCGACGGCGCCGCGCCGATGTCCTACGCCCAGCAACGCCTGTGGTTCCTGGAGGAGTTCGCGCCCGGCGGCGCCGAGTACGTCACCGCGCTCGCGCTGCGCCTGCGCGGCGTCCTGGACACCGACGCCCTCGGCGCGGCACTGCGCGCCCTCGCGGCCCGGCACGAGTCGCTGCGCACCACCTTCGACAGCGTCGACGGCCACGGCGTCCAGCTCGTCCACCCGCCGCAGGACGTGCCGCTGCCGCTGCACGACCTGTCCGGCCGGCCGGCGCAGCCGCGGGCGGAGGCCCTGCGCGGCCTGCTCGCCGCCGAGCGGGCCCGCCCCTTCGACCTGCGCCGCGGACCGCTGCTGCGCACCGCCCTGGTGCGGCTGGCCGAGGGCGACCACGTGCTGGCCCTGACCCTGCACCACATCGTCACCGACGGCTGGTCGACCGCCGTCCTGCTCACCGATCTGGCCCACCTCTACCGCGCCGAACTCGGCTCCGGGGAGAGCCGGTTGGCGCCGCTGCCGGTGCAGTACGCCGACTACGCGCACTGGCAGCGCACGGTCGGAGCCGCCGGGGCCGACCAACTCGCCTACTGGAAGGAGCAGTTGGCCGACGTCTCGACGCTGCGCCTGCCCACCGACCGGCCTCGGCCCGCCGTGCGCACCACCAACGGGGCCACCGCCCGCCTGGAGCTGCCCGCCGACACGGCCCGCCGACTGGCCCGGGTCGGCCGGGAGCGCGGCGCCACCCTGTTCACCACCCTGGTCGCCGCCGCGCAGGCCTACCTCGCCCGGCTCGGCGGCGACCAGGACATCGCCGTCGGCACCGTCACCTCAGGCCGCGAGCAGGCGGAGACCCAGAGCCTCGTCGGCTTCTTCGTCAACACCCTGGTGCTGCGCTCGCGGGTGGAACCCGCGCAGCCCTTCGGCGACTTCCTCGGCGCGGTCCGGCAGACCGTCCGGGGCGCCTTCGCCCACCAGGACGTGCCGTTCGAGCGCGTGGTCGACGAGGTGCAGCCGGTGCGCGACACCAGCCGCAGCCCGCTCTTCCAGGCCCTGGTCGTCCTCCAGAACACCCCGGCCGCCGACCTCGACCTCCCGGGCCTGCACGTGACCGACGTCGAGACCGACACCACGCAGGCGGCCTTCGACCTCGCGCTGGAGTTCGCGGAGGCCGACTCCGGCGCGCTGCACGGCCTGATCACCTACAACACCGACCTGTTCGACCCGGCCACGGCCGAGCGGATGGCCGGGCAGCTCGCCACCCTGCTCACCGCCGTCGCCGAGGACCCGGATCGCGCCATCGGCGCGCTGCCGCTCGCCGGTGGCGACCAGCTGGCCGCCGAACTGGACCGGGCGCGCGGCACCTTCCGCCCCGTCCCCGAGGCGACCCTGGCCGAACTCTTCGAGCGCCGGGCCGCCCGCACCCCCGACGCGGTGGCGCTGCTCGACGGCGGCCGCGAGCTGAGCTACGCCGAGGTGGAGCGGGTGGCCAACCGGCTGGCCCACCGGCTCATCCGGCGCGGCGTGGGGCCGGAGCGGCTGGTCGCCCTCGCCCTGCCCCGCTCGGCGGCGGCGGTGGTGGCCCAGCTCGCCGTCGCCAAGGCCGGCGGCGCCTTCCTCCCGGTGGACCCGGACTACCCGGCGCCCAGGCGG
Organism: Kitasatospora sp. NPDC043950; assembly: GCF_056435345.1. Classification (NCBI taxonomy): domain Bacteria; kingdom Bacillati; phylum Actinomycetota; class Actinomycetes; order Kitasatosporales; family Streptomycetaceae; genus Kitasatospora; species Kitasatospora sp. NPDC043950. Next base: position 302,182 of record NZ_JBWKER010000001.1, on the reverse strand, counting down.
GAGTTCATGGTGCGCGACGCGGGTGCCCACCTGGTGCTCGACGACCCGGCCGAGGTGTGGTCCGCCGACGGGCCGCAGACCCCGCCCACCGACGCCGACCGCGCCACCGACCGCGAGACCGCGCCCACCGACGCCGACCGCGCCACCCCGCTCACCCCCGGACACCCGGCCTACGTCATCTACACCTCCGGATCGACCGGCACGCCCAAGGGCGTCCTGGTGACCCACGCCGGACTCGCCGCCTTCGCGGCGGCCGCCGCCGAGCAGTACACCGCCGGCCCCGGGGCCAGGGTGCTCCAGTTCGCCTCGCCCAGCTTCGACGCCTCCGTCCTGGAACTGTGCGTCTCCCTGCTCAGCGGGGCCACCCTGGTCACGGGGGAGGAAGGGCCGCTCGTCGGCGAGCGGCTGGCCGAGGTCCTGGCCGAACGGCGCATCACCCACGCCCTGATCCCCCCGGCGGCCCTGGCCACCGTGGACCCGGCGACGGCCGCGACCCTGCCCGCCCTGCGCACCCTGGTCGTCGGGGCGGAGGCCTGCCCGGCCGATCTGGTCGACACCTGGGCCCCCGGCCGTCGGATGATCAACTCCTACGGCCCCACCGAGGCCACCGTGGTCGCCACCTGGACCGGCCCGCTGTCGCCGGGCACCGGCGCACCGGCGATCGGCCGCCCCGGCGGCGCCGCCCGCAGCTACGTCCTGGACGCCGCCCTGCGGCCGGTGCCGCCCGGCGTGACCGGAGAGCTCTGGCTGGCCGGCCCCGGCCTCGCCCGCGGCTACCTCGGCCGCCCGGGACTGACGGCCGGGCGGTTCCTCGCCGACCCCTTCGGCGCACCGGGCGAGCGGATGTACCGCACCGGCGACCTCGCCCACCGGGACGCCGACGGCGAACTGCGCTTCGCCGGCCGCGTCGACGACCAGATCAAGCTGCGCGGCTTCCGGATCGAACCGGGCGAGATCGAGAGCGCGCTGCGCCGCAGCCCCCTGGTGCGCGACGCCGTCGTCACCGTGCGCGCCGACGCCCCCGGGAGCGGTGCGGGCTCCGGGGCCGGCCGGCTGGTCGCCTACGTCGTCCCGGCGGTCGGGGCCGTAGCGGGCGGTGCCGCACCGGAGGGCGACGACGATGGGGCCACTGCGGGCCTGCCCGCCGCCGAACTGCGCGCCCACCTGGCCGGGTTGCTGCCGCCGCACCTCGTCCCGTCGGTGTTCGTCCCGCTGGAACGGCTGCCGCTCACCCCGAACGGCAAGCTCGACCGGCGGGCCCTGCCCGAACCCGGGCCCGTGCAGGCCGCGGCCGGTCCGCGCCGGGAGCCGGGCACCGACACCGAACGCCGGATCGCCCGGATCTGGGCCGACGTCCTGGGCATCGAGGAGGTCGGCGCCGACGACAACTTCTTCCTGCTCGGCGGCGACTCCATCCTCAGCATGCAGGTGGTGTCCAGGCTGCGCCGGGACGGCCTGTACCTCGCCACCCGGGAGCTCTTCACCCACCAGACGGTGGCCGAACTGGCCACCGTGGTGCGCACCGCCCCCGACCGCGAGGACGACGGCCCGGTCACCGGGGACGTGCCGCTCACCCCCATCCAGGAGTGGTTCCTGGCCACCCCGCGCGCCGCCCACCACCACTTCAACCAGTCGACCCTGCTCGAACTCGGCGCCGACCCCGACCCGCGGGCACTGCGGGCCGCGCTGGACGCCCTGCTCGAACACCACGACGCCCTGCGGCTGCGTTTCACCCACGACGAGACGGGCTGGCACCAGTTCAACCCGCCGCCGGCCCCCGCCGAGGACGTCCTCGTCCGGTACGACCTGACCGGGCAGAGCGCCGAGGTCGCCGACGCGGCCATGGCCAAGGCGGCCGACGAACTGCACGCCGGCTTCGACCTGGCCCGGGGCCCGCTGCTGCGGGCGGCCCTGTTCACCGGCGCCCCGGACCGCCCGGCGCTCCTGCTGCTGGTCGCCCACCACCTGGTCGTCGACGCCGTCTCCTGGCGCCTGCTGCGCGACGACCTGGAGAGCGCCTACCGGCAGGCCGCCCTGGGCACGGCGATCACGCTGGGGGAGCGCGGCACCTCCTACCGGGACTGGGCGCTCCGGCTCGCGGCCCATGTCGCCGACGGCGGCCTCGACCACGAACTGCCCTACTGGGACGAGGCGGTGAGCGCCGCCGAGGCCCTGCCCGGCCGACCCGCCGTGCCCGGTGCCGCTGACCCCGGTGCCGCTGACCCCGGTGCGGCCGAGCCCGGGACCGTCGAACCCGGTGCCGCCGAGACCGCGACGGTCACCGTCGAACTGGACGAGGAGGACACCGAGGCACTGCTGCGCGCGGCCCCGGCGGCCTACCGCACCCGCGTCAACGACGTGCTGCTGACCGCCCTGGCCCTGGCACTGGCCCGCTGGACCGGCCACGAGCGGATCCGGCTGGACCTGGAGGGGCACGGCCGGGAGGACGTCGTGGAGGGCGTGGACCTGTCCCGCACGGTCGGCTGGTTCACCACCATGCACCCGGTCACCTTCCACGTCCCCGACCCCGATGACCTCGGCCCGGACCGCGACTGGCGCGCCCTGGTGAAGTCGGTCCGCCGCCAGCTGCGCGCCGTGCCGGGCAACGGGCTGGGCTTCGGCGCCCTGCGCACCTTCGGCCCGCCCGAGGTCCGCGAGCGCCTCGCCGCCGGCGCGCACGGCCAGGTGGTCTTCAACTACCTCGGCCAGTGGGACGCGCGGCCCGAGACCGCCGGCGACGGCCTGGTCCGCGCCGAGCACGGCTCCTTCGGGCAGGACCACGACCCCCGCGACGGCGGCTCGCATCCGGTGGAGGTGGTGGGCGCGGCGCAGCACGGGCGCCTCGCCTTCACCTGGCACCACCGCCCCGCCCTCCACGACACGGCGACCGTGCGCCGGGCGGCCGAGGAGTTCGCCGTGGCGCTGCGGCACATCGCCCGGCACGCCCGGGGAGGACGGTGACGGCCGCCCACCCACCGACGACCACCCGCCGCTGAACCCCCTGCTGTCAGACCACCGCGCAAGACCACTGCCGCAAGACCACCACCGCAAGACCACCGCTGGAAACCCGACAACGACGAAGGAGCACGACATGGACGAGAACACCCGCTACCAGGTGCTGCGCAACGACGAGGAGCAGTACTCCCTCTGGCCGGTCGACCTCGACGTGCCCGCCGGCTGGCAGCCCGTCGGCCAGGAGGGCACCGAGGCGGAGTGCACCGCCTACGTCGACGAGGTGTGGACCGACATGCGGCCGCGGAGCCTGCGCGAGCGCATGGAGAGCGCCGGATCCTGACCGGTCGCAGCACTTCCGTCCCACGACAACCCCGAGGAGCTGACCGTGACCCCTTCGCTGCGCACCGAACACCTGGAGTTCATCCCCTACCGGGCCGAGGACGAGGACGCCTTCGTCTCCCTCCTCCGCAACGCTGACGTGTGCAGCTGGATGGGCCAGGACCTGGTGCCCGAGCCGCAGATCCGCGCGCTGTTCCGCGCGATCCTGACCGACGTGTACCCGCAGCGGATCTTCGACGTGTGGGGCCTGTGGCTGGACGGGAGGTACGCGGGCCACGCCGAGGTGAAGAAGACCGGGAACGTCGACGGCCACGAGCTGGTCACCGCCCTCGCCCCGGAGTTCTGGGGCCGGGGCCTGGGCACCGAGGTGGTCCGCGGACTGATCCGTTACGCCGCCGACGAGTTGGGGCTCAAGGAGGTCTACGGCATGGTGGGTGCGGAGAACGCCCCGAGCCTGGCGATGTGTCGACGGCTGGGCTTCCGGCACCTGCGCGACGTCCTCGGGGACGACGGCTCGGTGACGAAGGTGGTGGCGCTCTCGACGACCGGCCAGGCCTGACCGGGCCCGGCCGGGTGCGGCCCGGCCCGCGGCGCGTCCGGTCGCGCCGCGGGCCGCTGACGTGCACGCCCGCTCAGCGGGCCGGTACCGCTCCGTTCGGCGCTCCCGGCCCGCTCGGCGTTCCCGCCGCGCTGCGGCCCAGCAGCAGGGCGAGGTCGTCGGCCTGGCAGCGGATCTCCGGGATGGCGGTTGTCTCCAGCAGGTTGCCGCGCCGCAGCGAGCCCAGCGTCCACAGCGGCGCCGGAGCCCGGCCGCCCGCGGGGAGGAGCCGGCCGTCGGCGGCGGTGTCGAAGCCGCCGCCGACGGGGGCGGGGGAGCCGAGGCCGGTGGTGAGCAGGTCGGTGATCAGCGGGTCGTCGACCCGGGTGAGTTCGGCCTCGGAGCCGGTGCAGTTCAGCACCGCCCCCACCCGCAGCGCGCGGCCGTCGTCCAGCCGGACGTCGATGACCTCGCCGACCTCGCCGGGGCCGTCCGCGGTGGTCTTGGCGTCGGCCACGGTGCCCCGGCCGATGCTGACCAGGCCCGCGTCGACGGCGGTGCGCAGGGCCCTGGCGCTGACCGGCGGGATCCGGTGGCGATGGGTCTCCCAGAGCCGGAGGTCCCGGGCCAGCAGCCGGGCCTGGTCGGCGGGTGAGAGCTGCTGCCACAGGGCGCTGGTGAGGGGGCGGAGGCTGTCGACCCCGGCCCGCCAGTCGCCGTGGACGCGGCGGCAGCGGGCGATCTGGCACAGTACCGCCCGGCGCAGCGCGGGCAGCCCCGCACGGGCGTCGAGCTGCGGGGTGGCCGGGGTGGCCGGGGTGGCCGGGGTGGCCGGGGCGGCGGGCGCGGTGAGCGGGGTGGCGGCGTGCGGTCGGGGGACCAGGCCGTGCCGGGACAGGGCGTGGACGACGCGTCCGGGGCGTTGCAGGCTGAGCGCCATGTCGACCATGGTCAGGCCGGTGCCGACGAGCAGGACGTCGCGGTCCTCGGGGACGGCCGCGAGGGCGCCGGGTGCCCAGGGGTCGGCCAGGAACCGCCCGGAGTCGCGCAGCGCCGGCGGTGCCCAGGCTTGGCCGGGTGCGAAGTTGCCCAGGGCCAGCACCGCCGCGTCGACGTCGAGCGGTGGCCCGTCGTGCAGCCACAGGCGCAGCGGCGGGGTGGTCGCCCGGGGCCGGTGGGTGAGGGCGACGACGCGGTCGGGCACTCGGACCAGGTCGGGGGTGCCGGGGCCGGAGGCAGCCGCTGCCAGGCTCTCGGCGAGGTAGCGGCCGAAGAGGCGCCGGGGGACGAAGTCGTGCTCGCCGCCGCGGTCGCCGAGCCAGCGCACGAAGTGGCCGGGGTCGTCCCGGTGGGCGCTCATCCGGCCGGCCGGGACGTTCAGCAGGTGGTGCGGCGCGTCGGTACCGAACGCCAGCCCCGGGCCTGCGGGCCCGGGGTCGATGAGCCAGATCCGGGCCGGTGCGGGTCTCCCGGCGGCCGCGTGGTGGAGCAGGCGCAGCGCCGTGAGGGTGCCGGCGGCGCCTGCGCCCACCACGGCGATCTCGTGCGGGGTCCTGCTCTGGTTCACGGCGGCCGCGTCGGACGCAGCGGGAGACGTCATGCGGCCAACATCGAGCCGATCGCGCCGCCGCGTCCAACGACGGTTCATAGGCCCCTCGCCAAGCAGGACTTATGGCCCGGTGGCGCGGTGGTGCGTCGACCTGGGGCAGGGCGAAGGTCGCGTAGGGTCCCAGGTTCGACACGTTCCGTCCCATAAGGAGAGTTTGGGGCGCTCGGCCGCCCGTCGCCCGGCCTCTGGTTAGAGGGTGTCACGAAAGCTGTTGACCTCTTACGGGGATTCGCGTTATAACTTCTAACGAACGCGCAAACATCTATCGCGTGCGGGGCTGCCGCAGCCTCGCCCGCAGCCCGACAGGCAACGCCCGCCCACCAACTGACACTCGATCAAGGGGAATCCCATGTCCGGCACCCGCAGCACCGGCGTCCGCGCCGCCCTGTTCGCCGTCCCGCTCGTCGTCAGCCTCCTCGGCACCGCGGCCGCGCCCGCCGGGGCCGCCACCTCGCGCCCCGGTCCGTCCCTGACCTGCCGCGGCCAGGGCGTCGATCCCCGGGCCCAGGTCCGCTACCGGACCGAGACGGTGATCCACGCGCCGCTGCGCACCATCTGGAAGCTCCAGACCGACGTGGAGCGCTGGCCGTCCTGGCAGGGCCCCGTCGCGAGCGCGGAGCGCCTCGACCACGGCCGCCTGCGCCCGGGTTCGGCGTTCCGGTGGACGACCCCGCTCCCGCCCAACCCCGCGACCACCGCCACCAGCCTGGACATCACCTCGACCGTCCAGCAGCTCAAGCGGGAGTCCTGCATCCGCTGGACGGGCCCCGCCGTCGCCGAAGGGCTGCACATCGACGGCGTCCACGTGTGGAACTTCACCGAGGTCAAGGGCGGCGTCCGGGTGAGCACCGAGGAGACCCACACCGGGCCCCAGGTCGACGCGGACGTTCCCACCGCGACCGCGATCCTGCGCCAGGGCCTCGACGGGTGGCTGCACGACCTGAAGACCACCGCCGAGGCCATCGCCGGGGCCATCGCCGGGGCCGACGCCGACCGGAGCTGACCGGCGCCGGGGCCGACGCCGACCGGAGCTGACCGGCGCCGGGGCCGACGCCGACCGGGCCTAACCGGACAGGGCTTCGAGGGCGGCCCGGGCGGCGTTGTGGCCGGGGATGCCGCTGACTCCGCCGCCGCGGACGGCGCCCGCGCCGCACAGCAGGACGTTCGGGTGGGCCGTCGCCACGCCCCAGCGGGCGGCGGGGCCGTCCACGGGCCCGGTCGCGAACGGGAAGGAGAGGTCCCGGTGGAAGATGTGGCCGCCGGGCAGGCCGATCTCCCGTTCCAGGTCGAGCGGGGTCCTGGCCTCCACACAGGGCCGGCCGGTGGCGTCCGGCGCGAGGCAGTCGGCGATCGGTTCGGCCAGCACCTCGTCCAGTTGGGCCAGACTGGCCGCCAGGGCGCGCTCCTTGGCGGCCGGGTCGGTGAACAGCCGTGCGGGCATGTGCAGGCCGAACAGGGTCAGCGTCTGGAGGCCCTGGCGGACGGCTTCGGGGCCCAGGATGGTGGGGTCGGTGAGGGTGTGGCAGTAGATCTCCGACGGGGGCGCGGAGGGCATCCGGCCGGCCGCCGCCTCGGCGTAGGCGGTCTCCAACTGCCGGTAGCCCTCGGCGATGTGGAAGGTGCCCGCGAAGGCCTCCCGGGGGTCCGCGCCGGTGTCCCGGAGCCGCGGCAGCCGGCGCAGCACCAGGTTGACCTTCAGCTGGGCGCCCTCGGGCGCCGGCCCGGGTTCCTCGCCGAGGAGGCGGGCCAGGGTGGCCGGGGCGGCGTTGACCAGCACCCGGCGGCCCGCCGCCGTGGCCTCGCCGTTTTGGTGACGGTACGTCACCTCGGCGTCGCCGTGGCCGTCGGTGGCGATGGCGGTGACCTCGCACCCGGTGCGGATCTCCGCGCCGGCGGCCAGGGCCGCCTCGGCCAGCGCGTCCGTCACCGCGCCCATGCCGCCGACCGGGACGTCCCAGTCGCCCGTCCCGTTGCCGATCACGTGGTAGAGGAAGCAGCGGTTCTGCCGGAGCGAGGGGTCGTGGGCGTGGGTGAAGGTACCGATCAGCGCGTCCGTCAGGGCGATCCCGCGGACAAGGTCGTCGCTGAAGGTCCGTTCGATCGTCTCGCCCAGCGGCCGTTCGAACAGGGCGGTCCAGGCGGTGTCGTCGGCGATCCGCCGGCGCAGTTCGGCGCGTGCGGGCAGCGGCTCGGTGAGGGTCGGGAAGACCCGTCGGGCGACCTGTCCGGTCATGCCGTAGAAGCGCTGCCAGGCCTCCCACTCCCGGTCGGTTCCGGTGAGCGCCCGGAACGCCTCCCCTGTCCGGCCGGGGTCGGCGGCGTCCACCAGCAGGCCGGTGGGCTTCCCGTCCCGGACGGTGGGCGTGTACGAGGCGATCCGGCGGCGCCGCAGGTCGAGCCGCAGGCCCAGTTCCTGGACGATCTTCCGCGGCAGCAGGCTGACCAGGTAGGAGTAGCGCGACAGCCGGGCGTCCACGCCGGGGAACGCCCGGGCGGAGACGGCGGCCCCGCCGACCCGGGGCAGCCGTTCGAGCAGCAGGACCCGGCGTCCGGCCCGGGCGAGGTAGGCGGCGGCCACCAGCCCGTTGTGGCCGCCGCCGACGATCACGGCGTCGTACCGGGCGGGGGTGGACGGGTTCGCGTTCACCCCCGCCACGCTACGGGACGGGGGCGGGCCGGGGAATGCCCCGGACACAGCGGCCCCGGAACGCCGCAGCGCCCCCTCGCGGCGGTTCGCGAGGGGGCCCTGCGGCGTCCGGCCGGTCAGTGGCCGCCGTGGATCAGTTCGACGGAGAAGCCGTGGTCGGTGGCGACGGCGGGCGTCCTGACCTGGGTGACCCCGGTCGCGGCGTCGTAGTACCAGCCCGAGGCGGCCGAGTCGAGCGCCGCCGCGGAGTCCAGCCGGGGCAGCGGTCCGCCCTGCGTGACGACCAGGCGCGGGGCGGGCTTGCCGTGCACGGTGAAGCGGTACCCCCGCTCGGCCGGCTTGCCGGTGTAACTCCCCACGCTGGCACCGACCTTGACGACGGTGACCGGCCCGTGGGCGCGGACGTCCACCCGCTGGGTGGCCGAGGCGCCGGCGGCGAAGCCGCGGGTGACGCCGTCGTCCTCGTACAGGGTGTAGGAGGAGTCGCCCTGCAGGTAGAGGTCGTAGTCGAGCCGGGTGCGGTCCCGGTTCTCCCAGGACAGCGTGCCCTCGGGCCACATCGGCACGATCGAGCCGCCCTTGACGAACAGCGGCAGGGTGTCCAGCGGCGCGGAGTACCCGTTGACCGTGGTGGGGCCCTGGTAGGTGCGCCCGGTCCAGTAGTCGGTCCAGGTGCCCTTGGGCAGGTAGATGCCGTCGCGCACCGAGGTGTCCGAGTAGACCGGCGCGACGAGGAAGTCCGGCCCGGCCAGGAACTCGTACTTGGCGTTCGGGCCGAGGGCCGCCGGGTCGTCCGGGTACTCCAGGGCGAGCGGACGCACCGCGCCGACGCCCGTCCTGGTGGCCTCCGCCGACAGCGTGTACATGTACGGCAGCAGCCGCTCCTTCAGCTGGAGGTACTTGCGGTTGATCGAGGTGTAGGGCTCGCCGTCCAGCCAGGGCTGCTGGTCGCGCTGCTCCTTGCCGGCCATGTCCCTGGCCCAGCCGTCCATGGTCATGATGGCCGGGAGGAAGGACTTCCACTGGAGGTCGCGGGTGTACATCTTCGGGTCGCGGCGGTAGATGGAGCCGACGTCGCCGGTGTTGTAGGCGATGCCGGACATGGTGGCGCCGGCGTAGGTGGGGATCTGCCAGCGGATGTAGTCCCAGGACAGGCTCTGGTCGCCGCTCCACAGGACGCCGCAGCGCTGGGCGCCGGCCCAGGAGACGGGCAGCCAGACGAAGCCGCGGGCGTCGCTGCCGTCCTCGATGCCGGCCTTGGCCTGGTCGCAGGCGTTCAGCGCGAAGTCGTAGCCGTTGCCGACCCAGGCGACGTCGAGCTTGCGCACCAGGGCGCCGGCCTTGACCTCGGCGGCCTGGTCGGGCAGGCCGTTCTGGGTCCAGAGTCCGAGCTGGGCGTGGTCCTTGCGCAGGCCCTCGCCGGTCTGGGCGAGGTTCTCGTAGCCGCAGCCGTAGCCGTCGTTGACGAGCATCCAGCCGAGCGGCATCTGGTTCCGCACGTAGCCGTCGGCGACCTTGAGCGCGTCGGTGGTGTGGCGTTCGCCGCGGTTGGCGTTGTGCAGGTAGCAGTCGGAGTCGCCGGGCTCCAGGCCGTAGACGGGCGGCATGAAGGGCTTGCCGACCAGGGTGGTGTACTTGCCGATCACCGACTTGACGTCACCGGTGAAGTAGTAGGCGTCCAGGCGCCGTTCCTGCTGTCCGGTGCGCACGGGCGAGCCGAAGTCGTAGCTGCCCGGGGCGAAGGTGTTGCGGAAGACGCCGTAGCCGGCGGTGGAGATGTAGAACGGCTGCGAGTTGTTGTAGCCGCCCTCGTTCCAGTTGGTGCTGTTGGCGACGTGGACGGTCTTGTCCCGGTGGGAGAAGGAGCCGTTCTGCTCGCCGCCGCCGAAGAACTGCTCGTCGGCGCCGCGGACCAGGCTCTGCCGCAGCCCGCTGGTGGACCAGCGCAGCGGGGCGTCCTCCTGCCAGACGGCGGTGCGGTTGTCGGCCTTGTACAGGCCGAACCTCAGGGGGTGCTTGTAGACCCGCAGCACCTGGTCCTTGGAGCGGATGCCGTAGTAGTCGCCGGCGTCGAACGACGAGGTGCCGCGCTGGAGTTCGGGCTGCTTGCGGATGATCGTGCTGCCGGCCGGGTCGGTGAGCACGCCGTCCGGGGCGGCGCGCAGCCGCAACTGGTCGTCGGCGAGGAAGTCGACCTTGGCCTTGAGGGTGCCGGCGGCGATGTCGTAGCTGCCCTGGCCGCCGGAGAAGGAGGTGAGGTCTCCCGCGTCGGCGGTCTGCGGCAGGTAGGCGCGGCCGGTGAAGGAGCCGCCGTGCACGTCGTAGGGGACGACCAGGACGTGGTACGTGCCCGAGGCCTTCGGGATGACGGTCGCCTCGGGGTTGGCGGTGCCCGCGCTCTCGGCGACCTCCTTGCCGTTGGCGTCGTAGACGTAGAGGTCGAAGTCGTCGGTGGGGTTCTGCCACTGGATCGAGAGCGGGACGCCGCCCTCGGGGTTGTCGTCCCAGTAGCCGGCGGGCGCGTCGACGGTCAGGTCGAAGCGGCCGCAGACCGTGCCGTCCGGGTCCTGGGCGGCGGACGGGCAGGAGGCGGCGCCGCCGAGGGTGCCCTTGGCGTACGTGGGGCTCTGCCAGGTGGTGCTCTGGTGGCCGCCGTCGAGGACGGCGGAGCCGGGGGTGGCGGCGCGGGCCGGCAGGGCGGGCCCGGCCACGGCGGCGATGCTGGTGAGGGCCACGGTGAGGGCGGCCCGGCGGAGGCGAGGTCGTACCAAGCGCACGGTGTGTTCTCCCGTCGGATGAGCAAGAGATGTTCACTTACTGCGCGAAGCTGCTTGAACATGGGGGAATACAAGCAACATTCACAGTTGTGGCCGGTCCATGTCAATGGCGGGGTCACCGTTCCCGACACCCCGGACGGCCGGGGCTACTTGACCGATCCGGCGGTCAGCCCGGAGACCACGTGGCGCTCGATGACGGCGAACAGCACCACGACCGGCACGATCGCGACCACCGATCCGGCGAACAGGTAGTTCCACTCCACGGTGTAGTTGCCGATGAACCCGTTGATGCCGACGGTCAGCGGCTGGCTCTCCGGGGCCGTCGACAGGGTCAGGCCCATCACGAACTCGTTCCAGGCGGAGATGAAGGTGAAGATCACCGCGGTGACCACGCCGGGCATGGCCAGCGGCAGCACCACCCGGCGCAGCGCCCCGAGCCGGCCGAGGCCGTCGAGCAGCGCGGCCTCCTCCAACTCGACCGGGATCGAGCCGATGTAGGCGGTGAGGATCCAGACGGCGAAGGCCAGGTTGAAGGCGGCGTTGCAGAGGATCAGCGTCCAGACCGAGTTGAGCATGTCCAGCTGGTAGAACTCGCGGTAGAGGCCCACCAGCAGCGAGGTCGGCTGGAACATCTGGGTGACCAGGACGAGCAGCAGGAAGAGCTTGCGGCCCCGGTACCTGAACCGCGCGGTGCAGTACGCGGCGGGCAGCGCGACCAGCAGCGCGAGCACGGTGGAGCCCCCGGCGACCAGCAGGGTGACCTTGAGATTGGCGCCGAGCGTCGACTCGCGCCAGACGTCGACGAAGTTGGACCAGGCGGGGTGGCGCGGCAGGTAGCCCGCGTCGCGCAGTTCGTCGGCGGGGCGCAGCGCGGTGACGGCCATCTCCAGGTACGGGAGCAGGAAGACCGCCGCCAGCAGCCAGGCCGCCGCCGCCATGACCAGGGCGCGCGGGCGGATCCGGTGCGCGGGCGGGCGGGCCGTCAACGCTCCTCCCCGTTCCAGCGGCCGACCTTGAGGAAGACCAGCACCATCAGCACCACCAGGGCGAAGTTGACCACCGACATGGCCGCGGACTCGCCGATGTCGGTGTTCTTCAGCTGGTACATGAACACCGTGCTGGTGGCCGTGGCGCTGCCCGGGCCGCCCTGGGTCATGCCCCAGATGACGGGGAAGGAGTTGAAGACGTTGATCAGGTTGATCACGAGGCCGACCAGGAAGGCCGGGCGCAGCAGCGGCAGGGTGATCCTCCGGTAGGCCTGCCAGGGGGAGGCGCCGTCCACCCGGGCCGCCTCGTACAGCTCGCCGGGGACGGTCTGCAGGCCGGCGAGCAGGGTGTAGGTGGTGAACGGCAGCGAGACGAAGACGGCGACGAGGACCATCCAGGGCCAGGCGGTCGACGGGTCGCCGAGCCAGTCCCGGGGGCCGTCGACCAGGCCGAGGTCGGTCAGCGCGGTGTTGAGCACGCCGGCCGTCCGGTCGAGCATCCACCGGAAGCCGATGGCGGTCATCAGGACGGACGCCGCCCAGGGGGCGATCAGGGCCCAGCGGGCGAACCGGCGCCCGGGGAAGCGCTGGTTGAACAGCTGGGCCAGGCCGAGCGAGAGCGCCATCGTCAGGCCGACGACGGCCACCGTCCAGACCACCGTCGAGAGCAGCACCCGGCCGAGGTCGGCCTCGCCGAAGAGCTTGCGGTACTTGTCCAGCCCGGCGGAGCCGCGGACGAACCCGCTGGTGCTGATGCGCAGGAACGAGGTGCGGACCATCTCGTAGACGGGCCACAGGACGACGGCCAGGATCAGCAGGACGGCCGGGGCGATCCACGGCAGCGGTCCGAGCCGACCGGGGCCGGAGCCCGTCCGGGCGGGCCGGCCGGGCCCGGGGGCTCGGGGGGTGGGGGAGTCGAGGGACACGGCGGTGCCTTTCGGACGGGGCGCGGGCCGGGGCGGGCGTGTCCTACTTGTTAGCGACGGCGTCCCGGGCCTTCTTCTGCAGGTCGCCGAGCACCTTGGCCGGGTCCCCGGCGACGGCGGTGCCGATGCTCTTCTTGAGCTCGGCCGAGACCGCGTCCCAGGTGGTGTTGCCGAGCGGGTAGAAGACGGCGTTCGGCAGGAGGGCGAAGAACGGTTCGAGGTCCTTGTGCTTGCCGCTGGCGGTCATCTCGCGCAGGGTGCTCTGGGTGACCGGCATCAGGTTGTAGGTCTCGTCGAAGGCGAGCGTGTTGTCCTTGGAGTACGCGAAGTCGAGGAACTTCCTGATCTGGTCGCGGTGGCCGTTCTTCTTGAAGGCCATCGTCCAGTCCGCGACGCCGAGGGTGGAGGCGAGCGGGCCGGTCCTGCCGGGGATGGGCGCGACGCCGTAGTCGACCTTGCCGTCCTTGGCCATCTGGATCAGCGAGGGGTGGCCGTTGGCCATGGCGGCCTTGCCCGCGGCGAAGTCGGCGAAGGCGGTCTTGCGGTCGGTGGTGGCCGGGTTGGCGTAGGTCAGGCCGGGGTCGACGAGGTTGGCCTTGAGCCAGCGGAAGGTGTCGACGTCGGCCTGGCTGTCGATGGCGTACGTGCCGTCCTTGGCGGTGGGGCCGCCGCCGTTGCCGAGCTCCCAGATCATGCTCTCGCCCTGGGCCTCCTCCGGGCCGAGCGGCAGCGCGTACGGGGTGACCCCGGGCGCCTTGGCCTTGATCAGTTCGGCGTCCTTGCGCACTTCGTCCCAGGTGGCGGGCGGCTGGGTGATGCCGGCCTGCTGGAAGACGGCCTTGTTGTAGAAGAGGGCGCGGGCGGAGGAGACGAACGGGATGCCGTACTGCACGCCGTCGACCCGGCCGGCCTCGGCGAAGCTCGGGATCAGGTCGGCCCGGGTGTCGGCGGACAGGACGTCCTCGGCCTTGTAGAGGAGGTCGTCGGCGACCTTGTCGGCGTAGCCCCCGGTCTGCAGGACGTCGGGGACGTTGCCGCTCTGGATCATCGTCTTGACCTGCTTGTCGATGTCGTTCCAGTTCATCACCTGGACGTCGACCTTGATGCCGGGGTTGGCCGCGGTGAACGCGGTGGCGACGCCGTTCCAGTAGGCCTTGGAGCTGTTGGACTCCTTCTCGCCGTAGTCGGCGGCGACGAGTTTGAGCGTCACGGCGCCGTTCGGGGAGGACCCGCCGCCACTGCTGCCGCCGCACGCCGTGAGGGCGAGCGCGCCGACGGCACAGACCGCCCAGAGGGTACGTACACGTGTGTTCACCGCAGTTACCGCCTTCGTACGCCGCTTGATCCTAGTTGCTTGAAGAGCGCTGGTTCTGAGCAGATTCGAAAGAGCGTGGCGTCGGGCAGTATTCACGAGGCGGACCGGCGGGGTCGAGGTGTCGCCCGGATGTCGTTATCGGACCGTTGCATGACAACTGGCGGTGCGACAGAGAGCCCGGCCGGTTCTCCCCGGCCGGGCACCCCGCGTGAACAGGTCAGACGCGCGCGACCCGCACCCCGCAGGCGGCGATCGCCTTCTCCTGCGCCGCGGTGGCCTCGTCGTCGGTGACGAGGTCGTGCACCTCGGCGAGCGGGCAGATCTTGGCGAAGGTCACCCGGCCGATCTTGGTGCTGTCCGCCAAAACCACCGACCGCGCGCTGGCGTGCAGGAACGCGCGGTCGGTCTGGGCCTCCATCTCGTCGTGCGTCGTGCAGCCGTCCTGCGCGGTCAGGCCGTCCACCCCGATGAACGCGAGGTCCAGGTGGTACTGGGCGAGCATCCGGTCGGCGGCCGGCCCCACCAGCTCGTAACTCGTGGTCCGGGCCAGGCCGCCGACCACCACCAGGCGGACCTCCGGCCGGACGATGAGGTCCGCCGCGATGTTGACCGCGTTGGTCACGATGGTGATCCCGCCGCGCTCGGCCAGCACCCGGGCCAGCTCGCTCGTCGTCGTGCCGCCCGTCAGGCCCACCACGGCGCCGTCCGGCACCAGCCGGTCGGCCGCCAGCGCGATCCGCCGCTTCTCCGCCTGCCGCGTCCCGTGCTTGTGGCGCAGCGGCAGTTCGAGGTTGACGGCACCGGTGACCGCCCCGCCACGGGTGCGGTGCAGCAGGCCCTGGTCGTGCAGTTCCTGGAGGTCCCGGCGGACGGTGGCCGGTGACACCTGGAGGAGGCCGGCCAGCTCGTGCACATCGGCGCTGCCCGCCTCGGTGATGTGGGTGAGGATCCGGGCGGTACGGTCGGCTTTGAGCATGGCCGAAGTCTAGGGCGTGTCCGTTGGATCACGCCGGGCCCGTACGGCGGCGGCCTGTGCGCAGAACCGAACACCGGGCGGGCCGGAGCCGGCCGGGGCAGCCCGGAGCGGGGGCGTCACCGGGTGGCGAAGACCCAGCGGTTGGCGGCGAAGGCGTCGTGGGGTTCGGGCCGGGGGCCGCGGCCGTAGTGGCGGGTGAAGTCGAACGGGCTGTGGACGGTGGTGGACCAGCCGCGCTCGGTGAGATCGGCGGTGGTGTCGGGGCGGGGCCCGGCGTCGAACAGGGCGAGCAGGTCGACGCCGAGTCGCTCGCGAGCGGTCGTGTAGACGGGGTTCTCTCGGACCGCCGCGGACTCCGGTCCGAGCTTGGCCTCGTACGCCAAGGTGCTTCCTGCGGCGCCGAGTCGGTCGACGGCAGCCGCGAGCCGCTGTTCGGCGGCGGCGGGCAGGTAGGGCAGCAGGCCCTCGGCGAGCCAGGCGGTCGGCTCGGCGGGCTGGAAGCCGGCCGCGGTGAGGGCGTCGGCCCAGTCGCCGCGCAGGTCGGCGGCCACCGGTACGCGGCGCGCCGCCGGCCGGGCGTCGACCCGGTCGAGGACGCGCTGCTTGAACGCGAGGACCCCGGGCCGGTCGACCTCGAAGACGGCGAGGTCGGCGGGCCAGTCGAGCCGGAAGGCCCGGGTGTCCAGGCCGGCGCCGAGCAGGACCACCTGGCGGACGCCCAGGTGGGCGGACCACAGCAGCTGGTCGTCCAACGCCCTCGTCCGCAGGGCGAGGTAGCGGCCGAGCCGCCCCCAGAGCGGATCGGCCTCGCCGTCCGGGACGTCCCGGGGGTGCACCGGCCAGTGCGCGGAAGACCGGGCGGCGCGCACGAAGTGCTCGGCGTGGGCGTCCCGGGCGAGGGCGTCGGGGCGGTGGGTCTCGATCGCGCGGGCGGCGGCGACCATCAGGGCGGTCGGTCCGACGCCCTCGTCGACGCCGGCACGGGGGCGGGCGGCGGTGGCCATGATCCCTCCTGGTGTTCGGACTTCGGGAAGCCGCGGCCAGGTCCTGTCCGGCAGGATCGGCCGGACAGGACCTGGCCGGCGGACCGGTCGTGGGTGGTGGCGCGGGCGGCCGTGGGCCCGGTGCGCGAAGCGCGGGACGGCGCCGCCGGGCAGGTGCGGGGCGGCGGCGCCGTCGCTCAGCCGATCCGGGGCGGGCGCGCCCCGGGGAGATCAGGCGGCCGGTTGGCCCACCAGCAGGTCGCCGGGGATGCCGGCCTTGTCCGGGGCGTAGTAGTCGCGGATCCCGGCGGCCCAGACGGCCACCGTGATGCGGTCCTCGGGGGTGGGGCCGAAGGCGTCGAAGAGGGCGTGGATGTTGGCGTGCTCGAAGCCGATCGCGGTCATCAGCGCCACGAACAGCGGGCGCTCGATCAGACCGTCGCCGTCCGGGTCGCCGAGCGCGGCCAGGGCGTCGGCGAACTCGCCGGCGGCGGGGCCGAAGCGCTCAGGCGAGAGGACGAAGCCGCCGAACTCCTCGCGGCTGATCACGCCGTCGCCGTTGGTGTCCAACTCGCTGACCAGGGTGGTCCAGTAGCGCCGGAAGGCGGCGCGGATCGCGGCCTTCGCGGCCTCGTCCGAATCGGCGGCGGCCGCGACCACGCGGGCCGTCATCAGGTTGAAGTCGTCGACCTCGACGACGCCGTTGCGGTTGGCGTCGAACAGGGAGAAGACGAGGTCGATCCGCCGGGTGGCCTCGGTGGGCATGTGTCGCTACCTCTTTCCGTGGGTTCACGCGTGTCCGCGGGTCCACGCGTTCCGGTGGGACCGGATGGTGTGCGTCCGATCGGTCTCCCCACTATCGGCCACCCGGTCCGGGGCGGATGAGTCATGATCGAGTTCTTCACCTGATGGAGTGAACTATCAGCGTTCGAAAGCCAGTTGGCGCGCAAACGGCCCTGCTGGGGCCGCCGGGGCGGCCGGCCGCCAGTCGGCGGGGCCGGTGGGCGGGAGGTGCCGGGGCAGGCCGGGCGTCCAGCGCTTCGTCCCGTCGGGCAGGACGGCGAGGGCCTCGACGCCGGGCTGCCGGGCGGCCCAGACGAGCGCGCGGTCGGGGCCCATCGCGAAGGCGGCGGTGGCCCAGGCGTCGGTGCGGGCGATCCCGGTGCCGGGGGCGCCGACCAGGGTCAGCGAGGCCAGGCCGAGCGCCGGCCGGCCGGTGTGCGGATCGAGGATGTGCGCGCCGCGCTCGGCGGTGCCGGAGGTGGCCACCGCGAGGCCGTCGCCGCCCAGGACGGCGGCCAGCGCGCCCGGCCGCAGCGGGTGGGCGACCCCGATCCGCCACGGCCCGCCGGCGGTCTGCACGTCCCCGCCGCCACTGACGCAGTACTGCCGGGCCCCGGCGGCGCGCAGCAGCCCGGCCGCCTCCTCGACCGCCCACCCCTTGACCCAGCCGCTCGGGTCGAGCCGGCCGCCGGGCCGCTCGGTGAAGAAGCCGTCGGTCTGCGCGGCGACCTCGCGGCAGGCGGCCAGGACGGCGCGGACCTGCGGATCGCAGTCGGCGAGGGCGAGTTCGCCCCGGTCGAGGCGGCTGATGTCGCTGTCCGGCCGGTAGGGCGAGAACACCGCGTCGATCCGGTGCAGCCGGTCGGCGATCCGGCGGAGCGCGGCGGGCGTGGCCGGGCCGGGATCGCGGACGGCGATCGAGAAGACGGTGCCCATGACGGGTTCGGCGTGGCGGAGCACCGTGCCTCACCGCCCGGCGCGGTCGAGCGCGCTCTGCAGGGAGCGGACGTAGCCGTCGCTGGTGAAGGTCGCGCCGCTGACCACGTCGATCCCGGCGCTCTGCGCGGCGATCGCCTCCTGGTTGAGCAGGGGCAGCGCGGAACTGTTGATCTCGCGGTCCCGGCGGTCCTCGGTGGGGTACTTGACGACGTCGACGGCGGTGATCCGGCTGCCGGCGAGGGTGACCTCGACCTGGACGGGACCGTAGCGGGTGTTCACGGCGTCGCCGGCGACCTTCCGGGTGCCGCCGGTGCCGCCGGTGCCGCCAGTGCCACCGGTGCCGCCAGAGCCACCGGCGGCCGGCGCGGTGGGGGAGCCCGACGGCCCGGCGGTGGCGTCGGAGGCCCCGGCGGCGGTACCGGACGAACCGGTGCCGGACGGGCCCGCGGTACCGGACGAGCCCGTGCCGCCGGAGCTGATCACCGGCGCGGGCCCGGTGGCCCCGTGCGGTTTGAGGGAGAGCAGCAGGACGACTCCGGCCGCGGTGGCGGCACTGGTGACGACGGCTCGGCGCATGGGCGGGGCTCCTCGGGGTGTGGCGGAGGTGGCGTGGTGAGACGGGCTCGGCAGGTCCGGCGGGCTCGGCGATCGGGCTCAGAAGTCGAAGGACTCCCGGTGGATGCGCCCCGCCCGCACCCCGGCGGCCCGCAGCGAACGGACGGCCTCCTCGGCCAGCGCGTCCGGCCCGCACAGGTAGACCTCGTGCTCGGCGAGGTCGGGGACGAGCCGGGCGAGCGCGCGGCCGAGGTCGCCGATCCGCGCCCGCGGGCCGACCAGTTCGTGCACCGCGGCGCCCCGCCGCCGGGCCACCTCCGCCAGCTCCGCCCGGAACAGCACGTCCTCCGGGCGTCCGGCCCGCTGGACCAGGGTCAGTTCGCCCGGCAGCGTCTCGAACAGCGCCCGCAGCGGGGTGATCCCCACCCCAGCCCCGAGCAGCAGCACCCGGCGCCGCCGTTGCAGCCGCCCCGTGAACGCCCCGTACGGGCCCTCGGCGCGCACCGGGGTGCCCGGGCGCAGCGCGGCCACCGCGGCGCTGTGCCCGCCGAGGTCCTTGACGGTGAAGCGCAGGAAGTCCGGGCGCGGCGGCGCGGACAGCGAGTACGGGTTGGCGGCCCACCGCAGGCCGGGAGTCTGGAACTGGAGGCGGAAGAACTGGCCCGGCTCGGCCCGGAGTTCGTCCAGCCGCCGACCGGTCAGGAACAGCGACACCACGCCCGGCCCCTCCAGGCGGACCTCCGCCACCCGCAGCCGGTGCCGGCGGTCGAGCCGCCAGGGCCGGGCCAGCCGGTACCAGCCCAGCAGGGCGGCGGTGCCGAGGTAGAGCGCGTACCAGGCGGCGCGGGCCGGGCCGTCGCCGAGGTCGGCGCCGGTGGCCAGCTGGTGGCCGAAGGCGAGCGCCACCGCGAGGTAGGTGGCCAGGTGCAGGTAGTACCAGGCCTCGTACGGGAGGCGGTGCCGGGCGGCCCGGGCGGAGACGGCGCCGGTGCCCAGCATCAGCAGGGTGCCCAGCGCGGCCTTGAGCATCTCGGAGTAGTGGAGGACGATCTCCACGCCCTCGCCGAACAGGCCGCGCCCGTCCGTCAGCGCGTACCCCCAGACGACCGACAGCACGTGCACCGTCACCACGGCGACCAGCCAGCGCCCGCCGAACGCGTGCCAGCGGGCCAGCCGGTCGGCGCCGACCCCGCGCTCCACCGGCGGCAGCCGGGCCATCAGCAGGAGCAGCACCGGCGCCGCGTACCCGGCGAGCAGGCCGGTGATCCGGCCCGCCCCGGTCAGCCAGCCGGCCGCGCCGGCGACCGCCGGGGTGTCGGACCACCACAGCGCGAGGACGCCGAGCGCCCCGGCGGCGATCAGGCCCAGCACCGCGTCCGGCCGGGCGGCGGCCGGGCGGCGCGGGGCCGCCCGGCGGGTGCGGGCGGCGGGTCTCGGCGGGGCGGCGGTGGCCATCGGGGATCCTCCTTCGGGCCCGGCGGGCGAGCACCGCCGGGGCGCACCACGATCGCACCGCAACCTCTGAGCCGGCTCTGAACCGGGGCCGTCGCCCCCGTCGCCTCCGGCGATGTCGCCGCAGGTCAGGGTGGGTGGATCGGGTTTCCCGGGCGACTGCCGGTCTCACGGCTTTCTCATCGCGGTGGGCCAGGATGAAGGCGGCCGACCGCCTGCACCCAGGGAGCACCATGGACGACACCGCCGAGCGTGGCGCCGACCGGCAGGACTGGCGGGTCCTCGTCGTCGACGACGAACCGGACCTGGTGGAGGTGGTCTGCGGCGCGGTCCGCTACGAGGGCTGGCAGGCACGGGGCGAGACCACCGGTCTGGCCGCCGTCCGGGCGGCGGCGCACTGGCGCCCGGACGCCGTGGTGCTCGACATGATGCTCCCCGACCTCGACGGCATGGAGGTGCTGCGCCGCATCCACGCCGAGCGGCCCGAGGTGCGGGTGCTCTTCCTCACCGCCCGGGACGCCGTCGAGGACCGGATCGCGGGCATCGCGGCGGGTGGCGACGACTACGTGACCAAGCCGTTCAGCCTGGCCGAGGTGGTGGTCCGGCTGCGCGGGCTGCTGCGCCGCGCCACCCCGCCGGGGGCCGCGGGGCAACCGCCCGCGCACGCCCTGGTGCTCGGCGACCTCGTCCTCGACGAGCGGGCCCGCGAGGTCACCCGCGCCGGTGAGGTGGTCGACCTCAGCCCGACCGAGTACGCGCTGCTCGCCCACCTGATGCACCACCCGCGGCAGGTGCTCAGCAAGGCGCAGATCCTGGACGCCGTCTGGTCGTACGACTTCGGCGGGCAGGCGCACGTCGTCGAGCTGTACATCAGCTATCTGCGCAAGAAGCTGGACGCGGGCCGGACGCCGATGATCCACACGGTGCGCGGCGCCGGCTACCTGATCAAGGCGGCCCCGTGACCGGCCGGCCCACGACGGGCGGCCCCGTGACCGGCGGCCCCGTGACGGGCGCCGCCAGGGCACGCCGCCGGGCCGCCCGGCTGGTGCCGCGGACGCTGCGGGCCCGGCTGATCGCCGGCCTGCTGGTGCTGCTGGTGGTGACCTGCGCCGCGGTCGGCCTCGCCACCACGGCGGCGCTGCGCCACTTCCTGGTGGACCGCCTGGACCAGCAGCTCGCCGACGCCGGCGGGCGCTACGCCGCCAGCCTGGAGCACGCCGGCCAGGGCGGCGGCACCGACACCCGGGCGCAGACCCCCGGCACCCTGGGCGCCCGGCTGCTGGACGGCCGGGTCACCGCGGCGGGCGTGGTCGACGGGGACGCCGACGACGCCAACGGCCCCAGCGCCGACGACCGGCTGGTGTTCTCGCCGGCCGAGCAGCGGGCCCTGGCCGCCCTGCCGGTCGGCGGGCCGGCCCGCACCGTCGACCTGGGCCGCGCGCAGGGCCACTACCGGGTGCGCGCGGTGGCCGGCCGGGACGGCGACGTGCTGGTCAGTGGACTGCCGCTGCGCCCGGCCGAGGACACCGTGGACCGGCTGGCGACCCTGGAGCTGACCGTCTTCGCGATCGCCGTCGCCGGGGCGGGCGCGGCCGGGGCGGTCTGGGTCGGCTGGTCGCTGCGTCCGCTGCGGCGGGTGGTGGGCACGGCCGAGCGGGTCGCCGCGCTGCCGCTCGCCAGCGGCGCCGTCACGCTGGCCGAACGCGTCCCGGACGACGATCCGCGGACGGAGGTCGGCCGGGTCGGCGCGGCGCTCAACCGGATGCTCGGGCACGTGGGCGACGCGCTGGCCCGCCGGCACGCGGTGGAGGAGCGGCTGCGGGCGTTCGCGGCCGACGCCAGCCACGAGCTGCGCACCCCCGTGGCGGCGGTTCGCGGCCACGCCGAACTCGCGCTGCGCCACCCGGGCGCGGTGCCCGGGCCGGTCCGGCACTCGCTGGAGCGGATCGACGCCGAAGCGGTGCGGATGGGCGCGATCGTCGAGGACCTGCTGCTGCTCGCCCGGCTGGACGCCGGCCGGCCGCTGGCCGACGCCGAGGTCGACCTGACCCGGATCGCGCTGAACGCGGTGGCCGACGCCCGGGCGGCCGGGCCCGGGCACCGCTGGCGCCTGGCGCTGCCCGAGGAACCGGTGCTGGTGCGCGGGGACGCGGACCGGCTCAGCCAGGTGGTGGTCAACCTGCTGGCGAACGCCCGGACCCACACCCCGCCCGGCACCGAGGTCGAGCTGAGCCTGGAGCCGGCCGGGGCGGGGGTGCGGCTGGCCGTCGCCGACGACGGCCCGGGGATCGCGCCGGAGCTGGCGGGCCGGATGTTCGAGCGGTTCGTCCGGGGGGACCGCGCCCGCTCGCGCTCGACCGGGTCGACGGGGCTCGGCCTGTCGATCGTGCGGGCGGTGGTCCGGGCGCACGGCGGCACGGTGGACGCGGCGAGCCGGCCGGGGCGCACCGTGTTCACGGTCCGGCTGCCGCCCTGACCGGAGGCGGACCCCAGGGCGTGGGCGTGGTGGTGCGGAAGCGGTGGCGGTACTCGGTCGGGGTGGTGTCGAGCCGGCGGCGGAAGGCCCGGACCAGGGTGTCGGTGGTGCCGAACCCGCAGTCGGCGGCGACGCGGTCGAGCGTGGCATCGGTGGATTCGAGCTGGTGGCGGGCGAGTTCGACCCGGGCCGACTCGATGTAGGCGCTGGGCGTGGTGCCCAGTTCGGTCTTGAAGATCCGGGTCAACTGCCTTTCGCTGACGTGGGCGTGGGCGGCGAGATCGGGGACGGTGAGTCGGCCGGTGAGGTTGCGCAGGACGTGGTGGCGCAGCTCCTCGACCCGCCGGGTGGTGGAGACGGGTTCCAGCGGGACACTGAACTGGCTCTGGCCGCCGGGGCGTTTGAGGTACATCACGAGCTGGCGGGCGACCCTCAGCGCGAGCTCCTCGCCGAAGTCCTCGGCGACCAGGGCGAGGGAGAGGTCGAGGCAGGCGCTGATGCCCGCGCCGGTCCAGACGTCGCCCGCGCGGATGAAGATCGGGTCGGCGTCCACCTCGATCTCCGGGTACTCGGCGGCCAGTTGCGCGGCGGTCGACCAGTGGGTGGTGGCGCGTTTGCCGTCGAGGAGCCCGGCGGCGGCGAGCAGGTGCGCGCCGACGCAGACCGAGGCGATGCGGCGTGAGCGCCCGGCGAGGGTGCGCACCCAGTCGACCACGGCCGGGTCGGTGCGCGGGCGGACCCGGCGCGGGCCGTCCACCTCGACGGCGCCGGGCACCAGCAGGGTGTCGATGGCGCTCGCGGCGGCCTCGTCGAAGGTGAGGTCGGGCAGGATCCGCACGCCGGCGGCGGTGGTGACCGGGTCCGTGGTCGCGGCGGCGAGGACGACGCGGTAGCCGGTCGCGTCGCCGGTCTCCCGCCGGACGAGGGAGAACACCTCGGGCGGTCCGGTGACGTCGAGCAGGTCGACGCCCTCGAACAGGACGATGACGATCAGTCGTTGTACGGCGCCCACGGCCCCCACCTTGCTCTCTCGATGCTCTCTCGATGTCGGAATCTGCAGGTTAGACGGCATTGCCGACATCCGGTGGCCGGTCGTAGCGTTCCGGAGGCGGGCCGCCGCGGCCGTCGCAGCCGCCGCCCGCCCTTGCCCGTGTACCGAACCGAAGGTGGTCCCCCCATGCCCACGACGACCCTGCGCGCCCTGAACGGCCTCGACGAGACGCCCGCCACGCTCGCCGCGTCCACGCTGATCCTGATCGACTACCAGAACACCTACGTGCGCGGCGTGATGGAGCTGGAGGGCTGGCGGGAGGCGCTCGACGCGGCCGCGGCCCTGCTCGCCCGGGCGCGCGCGGCGGGCGCCACGGTCATCCACGTGATCAACGACGGCGGCGCGGGCACCCCGTACGACGTCCGTGCCGAGATCGGGCAGATCCACCCCGCCGTGGCGCCGGCCGAGGGCGAGGCCGTGGTCGTCAAGCAGGCCCCGGACGCCTTCGTCGGCACCGGCCTGGGCGCCCTGCTCGACGAGGCCGGCCACCAGGACGTGGTGGTCGCCGGCTTCATGACCCACATGTGCGTGGCCTTCACCACCGCGGGCGCCTTCCTGCGCGGCAACCGGCCGACCGTCGTCGCCGACGCCTGCGCGACCCGCCCGCTCGCCTCGGCGGGTACCCGGGTGACCGCCGCCCAGCTGCACCGCAGCGCCCTGGCGACCATCGGCGACCTGTACGGCGTGGTCGTGGAGTCCCAGGCCGCGCTGAGCTGAACCGTTCCCGCCGGGGCCCGGCCCGCCGGCCGGGCCCCGGCAGCGGCGGTGTCAGGCCAGCGGACGGCAGAGCAGCGCGTCCGGGACGCCGGCGTGCAGCCAGCGCCAGGTGAAGGCGACTCCCGCGACGTACTCGTTCGAGGCGCACTGCCCCTTGTAGGCCCCGGGCGCCCAGTCGCTGGCCGCCGAGTCGGCGCCGGTGGTGACCGGGGGCCGGTTGTCGCCGTGGTCGAACCAGAGCACCCGGTCGGTCGCGGCGGGCGGCGCGGCCGCGGCCGGGGCGCAGAGCAGGGCGGCCATCGCATCGGCGCGGACGCTGTAGCCGACCGCGAACCGGCCGTCCGGGCACTGGAGTTTGTCGTAGCCGGGCGCCCAGTCGCCGCCGGTGACGTAGCGCTCGTCCGTGACGGTCGTCCAGGCGTCGGGCCCGGTGGCGGACTGCCCGGCGTCGGTGCACAGGCCGCGGCCGTCACCGCGGCCGAGGCCGATCAGGCGCTGGCCGTCCGGGCAGTTCCCCTTGCGGTTGCCGCTGCTCCAGTCGGGCAGGGCCAGCATCCGCCGGGAGGCGTTCTGGTCGGCGTGGTCGAGGTCGAGCAGGTTCCAGCGGGCGGGGACCGGGACCGGGCCGGTGTACCCGGGGGCGGCGACCAGTCGGTTCCAGTACGCGGTGCGCCAGTCGCCCGGGTCCTCGACGCTCAGCCGCCGGCCCGCCCGGTCGTAGTGGAGCAGTGCCCAGCTGTCCTGTGGTACGCCGTCGTTGTGCCACCCGACCAGCGGCCAGACGGCGAAGTCGGTGTCGTGATCGGCCAGGATCGCGGTGAAGCGGTCGAACCAGGCCTGCTCCTTGGCGTCGGTCGAGCCCCGCCCGCCCGCACCGAACTCGCTGATCCAGACCGGGGCGGTGAAGTGCTGCCCGGCGCGGGTGACGAAGAGCGCCTCCTCGTCGACCACCGCAGCGAGTTGATCGGGCGTCAGGTCCTGGTAGCGCGGATCGCCGGTGGCGCCCGGCCCGCTGCCCGCGCCGGTGTTGGCCGAGCCGGTGTACCCGTAGAAGTGTGCCGAGTAGACCAGTTTGCCCGAGTCGATCAGGGTGTGGGAGAGCGTGGCCACCGGCTTGAGCATCGGGCGGCCGTGCGGCAGGCCGGCCAGCGGGACGCCCTGCCAGTTGATGCCCTCCATGATGATCAGCAGGTCGGGGGCGGCCTGGAGGATCCGGTTGCCCGCCTCCTCGAAGGCGGCGTACGCGTCGTGGCCGTCGCCCAGGCCCCAGTTGGGGTCGTCCCAGGTGTCGCGGCGGACCTCGTTGCGCAGGTCGGCGCCGACCACGCGCTTGTTGGCCCGGTACCGGTTCACCATGAACAGCCAGTCCTGCTCCCAGGTCTCGGTGGACTGGCCGCTGTTCCACCGCTCGTTGCCGTCCAGGCCGCAGCAGAACCGGTACCCGGTGGTGTGGTTGTTGAGGATCACCGCGAACCCGTCGGCGGTGAGCGCCGCCACCACCGCGTCGTACACCTGGAGCGGGGTGCTGCCGCGCAGCCCGGGGTTGGCGGCGACGGCGGCGTCCGGGACGGCGGCGGTGTCCCGGATCATCGCGTCCGCGAACGGCAGCCGGACGCTGTTCAGCCCGAGGCTGTGGAAGCCCGCCATGATCTCGGACAGCGGCGCCCGGTCGAGGCCGAGCGGCAGGTTGTACGAGACCTGGCCGGCCTGGTTGTTCGCCGGATCGGTGGTCGAGCCGCTGCCCTGCCACGTGCCCTGCGCGCCGGACCAGTTGCCGGACTTCAGCTTGAACCGGTCGCCCGACGCGTCGACGACGTACCGCCCCCGGGTGCTGAGCGGCCCCGCCCAGGAGGCCGCCAACTGCGCGCCGCTGAGCGGCACCGGGGCGGCGGCCCTCGCGGGGGTGGTCGCCGCAGTGCCGGGCGCCGCAGTGGCCGCCGGCACAACGAGCAACGCGGACAGCGCCGTTGCCGCGGACAGCACACGGCGCGCGAGTCTTCTCATGATGGTCCCCAGCGGTGAGGGCGGGTAGGTGTCCGTACACGGTCACCCGGGATCCTGGCACAGCCGCGCCCCGCCCGGCAGTCCTCCGGTCCACCTCGTCCGCCCTCTGGACGAATACCTCTCACTGAGAGCTAAAATCGGAGGTATGAGTGCGACACCGGAAACGCTCGCCCCCGCACCGGCCGCCGACCTCCTGGCGACCCCCGATCCCGACGTGGCCGACGAACTCTCCGCCCTGCTGGTCGGCATCCAGCGCCTGGTCCGCCGCCGGCTGCGGCAGGGACTCACCGAGCCGAGGCTCCGCGGAGCGCAGATCGAACTGCTCCGCCTGGTGATGGACACCCCCGGGCTGCGGGTGTCCGACGCGGCCGAGGAGCTGTGCCTCGCCGGCAACTCGGTCTCCACCCTGGTCAACCAGCTGGTCGCGCTGCGGCTGCTGCGCCGGGAGGTGGACCCGGCCGACCGCCGGGCCGCCCTGCTGTACGCCACCGACGAGGCCGTCGAACGCCTCGCGGTCTGGCGGGCCCGGCGCGCCGCGCTGGTGGGGGAGGTGGTGGCCGGGCTGCCCGCCGACTCCCGGGCGGCCCTGGCCGCCGCGGTGCCCGCGCTGCGCGAGGTGGCGACGGGCCTGCGCACCCGGCCCGGTGAGCCGGGGGAGGAGGAGCGATGACGTTCCCGGAGGACGGCGGTGACGCGGCGGTGGCCTGCCGCGGTCTGGAGTACACCTTCCACCACGGGCGCGGGAAGGGTGCCGGCACCAAGGCCGTCGACGGTGTCGACCTGACGGTGCGCACCGGCGAGGTGTTCGGCCTGCTCGGCCCCAACGGCGCGGGCAAGACCACCACGATCCGGGCGATCACCACCCTGCTGCCGGTCCGCGCCGGCATGGTGCGGGTCTTCGGCCACGACCCCGCCCGGCAGCGGATGGAGGTCCGCCGGCTGCTCGGCTACGTGCCGCAGCAGCTCTCCGCGGACGGCGGGCTGACCGGTCGGGAGAATGTCGCGCTGTTCGCCCGCGTCTTCGACGTGTCGCACGGCGAGCGCCGCGAGCGGGTCGCCCAGGCGCTGGCCGCCGTCGGCCTCGCCGAGGCGGCCGACCGGATGGCCGGCACCTACTCCGGCGGCATGGTCCGCCGGCTGGAGCTCGCCCAGGCCCTGGTCAGCGCCCCGCGCCTGCTGGTGATGGACGAGCCCACCATCGGCCTGGACCCGATCGCCCGCACCGGCGTCTGGGAGTGCGTCGAGGCGGTCCGGCAGGCCACCGGGATGACCGTGCTGGTCACCACCCACTACATGGACGAGGCCGACCGCTACTGCGACCGGATCGCCCTGATGGACCGTGGCCGGATCCGTGCGCTCGGCACCACCGAGGAACTGAAGACCGTGGTCCGCGCGCAGGACCCGCAGCTCGCCGACCCCAGTCTGGACGACGTGTTCCGCCACTTCGCGGGCCGCGAGCTGGCCCCCGGCGAGGCTCCGGAAGGAGAGTTCAGCGATGTCCGCCGTACCCGCCGCACCGCCTCCCGCGTCGGCTGAGCCCCCGGGCCCCGCCTCTGCCGCTGCCGCCGCGACCGCCGCCCGTCCCGACCTCGGCCTGCTGCTGGTCCCCCCGCGCGCCCGCACCGGCTGGCGGCTGGTGCCCGCCCGGACGCTGGCGATGTGCACCGTCGAACTGCAGAAGCTGCGCCACGACCGCACCGAGCTCTACACCCGGGCCGTGCAGCCCGCGCTGTGGCTGCTGATCTTCGGGGAGACCTTCACCCGGCTCAAGGCCATCCCCACCGGCGGCATCCCCTACCTGGACTTCCTGGCCCCCGGGATCATCGCCCAGTCCGCCATGTTCATCGCGATCTTCTACGGCATCATGATCATCTGGGAGCGGGACTCCGGGGTGCTCACCAAACTGCTGGTCACCCCCACCCCGCGCGCCGCGCTGGTGACCGGCAAGGCCTTCGCCGCCGGGGTGAAGGCGGTGATCCAGGCCGTCGTCGTGGTGGTGATCGCCGCTCTGCTCGGAGTCGCGATGACCTGGAACCCGCTGCGGCTGCTCGGGGTCGTGGTCGCCGTGCTGCTCGGCTCGGCGTTCTTCTCCTGCCTCTCGATGACCATCGCCGGCATCGTGCTCACCCGTGACCGCCTGATGGGCATCGGCCAGGCGATCACGATGCCGCTCTTCTTCGGCTCCAACGCCCTCTACCCGGTGGACCTGATGCCGGGCTGGCTCCAGGTGGTCAGCCGGGCCAACCCGCTCAGCTACCAGGTCGACGCCCTGCGCGGCCTGCTGATCGGCACCCGCGCCCACCTCCCGCTCGACTTCGCTGTCCTGACCCTGGCCACCGTGCTCGGCATCACCGCGGCCTCCGCGCTCCTCGGCCGCCTGGCCCGCTGACCCCGCGCCGCTGCGCGCCCGCCGGTCCGCGCCGGGTCAGTCGCGCGGCTGGCGCGGCAGGGCGAGGGTGAGGGCCTCGGGGGAGGCGGGCGGGAGGGCGAGGGCGGAGGCGGTCTCGGCGGGGAGCGGGCGCAGGCCGAGCAGGGCGGTGGCCAGGCGGGTGGTGGCCCGGTGCCAGTCGGGGATGCGCTGGAGCATGGCGTGGCCGCTGCCGGTGACGGTGTAGCCGCAGACGCGGGCGCCGGCGGCCCGGCTGCGGGCGGCGAAGGCCCGGGTCTCGGCGGGCGGGGTGACCTTGTCGCGGTCGCCGTGCAGCAGGAGCACGTCCCGTCCGGCCAGTTGCTCGCACGGGTCCTCGGCCGGGCACCAGGGGGCGAGGGCGACCAGGCCGGTGACGGCCGGGTGGCCGCCGGCCCGCAGGGCCGCGCGCCCGCCCATCGAGTGCCCGATCAGGACGGTCGGCACCTCGCCCAGCTCCCGAGCCAGCTCGTCGAGGGCGGCGAGGGCGTCCAGCGCGGCGTCGGCGCGCTGCCCGTTCCAGCCCCGGTGGCGGTAGCGGACGGTGCCGACGGCCACGTCGGCGCCGGCGGTGTCCTTGGCGAGGGAGCGCAGGAAGCCGTGCATCCGCAGCAGCGGCAGGTTGACCGGACCGGGCCGGGAGAGGTTGTGCTCCTCGCCGCCGTGCAGCACCAGGACGGCGGCGCGCGCCGCCTCGGGCCGCACCCGCCAGCGCAGTGCCGGGTGCCCGGCCGTGCTGCCGGTCGTCGTGCCGCCGTCCACCGTGTCGCTGCTCACACCCGCACCGTCCCGTCCCGTCCCGCCCCCGTCCCGTGCCCTTGAACATCACTTTACGCGGGGCGTCTACGGGCCCGTTTCACCCGGGGGGAGCAGCCCGGGGACCAGGCGCGCGCGGGCCGGGCGGGGTGCTGCTATCCACGAAGGGTGGGGGGCCGCACGCGCCGCTCGTGGCGCCGTGTCACCGAGTGGAGGACTCCGTGGCTCAGCAGCTCGCACTCTCCGTGGACTTCGGATCGGGTTTCACCGACGCCTGGTCCAAGATCGCGAAATTCATCCCGCAGTTCATCGCCTTCCTGGCGATCCTGGTCATCGGCTGGATCGTGGCGAAGGCGATCGCCAAGGTCCTGGACCGTGTGCTGCGCAAGGTCGGCTCGGAGCGGGTCTCCGAGCGGGCCGGGATGGCCCGCCACCTGAGCGGGTCGAACTACGACATGACCGGCATCATCTGCAAGATCGTCTACTACGCGATCCTGCTGATGGTGCTGCAACTGGCGTTCGGTGTCTTCGGCCCGAACCCGATCAGCGTGATGATCCACAGCATCGTCGCCTGGCTGCCCAGGGGCATCGTGGCGGTCGCGATCGTGGTGGTCGCGATGGCCATCGCCAACGGCGTCCGCGACATCGTGCGCAACGCGCTCGCCGGCGCCTCGTACGGCCGGACGGTCGCCACGATCGCCTGGGCATTCATCGTCGCGCTGGGCGTGATCGCGGCGCTCGGCCAGGCCGGGATCGCCACCGCGATCACCGGACCGGTGCTGATCGCGGCGCTCGCCACGATCGCCGGTGTGCTGGTGGTGGGTGTCGGCGGCGGCCTGATCCTGCCGATGCGCCAGCGCTGGGAGCGCTGGCTGGACCACGCCGAGCAGGAGAGCGCCAAACTGCGCGGCAGCGCCTACCAGGCGGGCCGGGCGGACGTGCTCGCCAACCAGCCGGCCCGGCCGACCACCCAGGCCGCTCCGGGCACCACCCCGCCGCCGCCCGGCATCGACCCGGGCCGCCCGGGCGACCGGCCGAGCTAGGGCGTGTTTCATAATTCCCGCCGGGCGCGCGACGCCGGGCATCCCGCCTGGACGCACCGGCGAAACGTCCAAGTACGGCCCAGTACGAGGACGCTTCGCCGGCACGCCCAGCCGGGCGCCCAACGCCGCGCGCTGATCCGACGCGAATTATGAAACACGCCCTAGGCAGCGACCCGCGGCGGGTTCAGGCCCGCAGCAGGCCCTGCTCGCGCACCAGCCAGCAGATCGCGGTCAGCCGGTGCACCGCGTAGTCGTACCCCACCGGCTCCCGCCAGCCGATCTCGGTGAGCGCGTCCAGGAAGCCGAGCGCGTAGTCCGACAGTTCCTCACGGTCCAGGGGCCGGGGCGCCAGCTCCGGCCCCTGTGCGTACAGCAGTTCGCGCAGCATCGCGACGTGCTGGTCGACCATCGCGACGAAGCCGGGCTCGAAGGCGAACTCGGCCAGCCGTGGCGTGAACGCGGCGACGATGCCGGGCAGCGGGCAGCCGGCCGGCTCGTCGGGGGAGCGCCGGAAGGACTCGTCGGGGGTGGCGAACATCCGTCCACGGTAGGCGAGCGGGTCGGCCGGACCGGCGGCTCGTGACGGTTCCGTGCTGAGACCTTGGCCACCTTCGGGAGCTTCGGCGGCTTGGCCGGTTCTCTGCGCCGATCCGCGGGTGGTCTGTACCAGAATGGTCCGCATGGATCTCCGCATCTTCACCGAACCGCAGCAGGGCGCGAGCTACGACACCCTCCTGGCGGTCGCCCGGGCCGCCGAGGACCTGGGCGTCTTCAGTGCCTTCTTCCGCTCCGACCACTACCTGAAGATGGGCGACGTCGACGGCCTGCCCGGGCCGACCGACGCCTGGATCACCCTGGCCGGCCTCGCCCGCGACACCCGCACCATCCGCCTCGGCACCCTGATGACCGCCGCCACCTTCCGCCTGCCCGGCGTCACCGCGATCCAGGTCGCCCAGGTGGACGCGATGAGCGGCGGCCGGGTCGAGTTCGGCCTCGGCGCCGGCTGGTACGAGGCCGAGCACGCCGCCTACGGCATCCCCTTCCCGAAGGAGAAGTTCGGGAGGCTGGAGGAGCAGCTGGCGATCATCACCGGCCTGTGGAACACCAAGCTCGGCGACACCTTCGACTTCGCCGGCGAGTACTACACGCTGACCGGCTCGCCGGCGCTGCCCAAGCCGGCCCAGGACCGGATCCCGGTGTTGGTCGGCGGGCTCGGCCCGAAGCGGACCCCGGCGCTGGCCGCCCGCTTCGCCGACGAGTTCAACCTGCCGTTCGCCTCGGTGGAGGACAGCGCCGCCCAGTTCGGCCGGGTCAAGGCCGCCGTCGAGCAGGCCGGGCGCTCGGTCGGCGACCTGGTGTACTCCAACGCCCTGGTGGCCTGCGTCGGCCGCGACGACGCCGAGGTGGCCCGCCGGGCGGCCGTGATCGGCCGGGACGTGGACGAGCTGAAGGCCAACGGCCTGGCCGGTACCCCGGACGAGGTCGCCGAGAAGATCGGCCGGTACGCGGACGTCGGCAGCGAGCGGGTCTACCTGCAGATCCTGGACCTGGACGACCTCGACCACCTGGAGCTCATCGCCTCCCGGGTCGCCCCCCAGCTCGGCTGACCCGCCCGCACGGCACGCCCTGATCCGGCACCGGCCGGCCGGGCCCGGCGACCACCGCTCTTTACTCGCTCTTGGGAATGCGTAATGCTCCGAGGGAGGGAACGGCGCGGGGAGGACCGGTGACCAGGACGAGAACGGCGGAGGCGGCGGCACCCCGGGTGCCGCCGCCCCCCTGGCGGGGCCTCCTCGTCGGCCGGGCGGGCTTAATGGTGTAGGCCCGGCCTCATGACCTGTGGGTCGGTCCCGCCCCCTTGGTGT